>CAYJNU010000317.1:0-2841 GCA_964371005.1 uncultured Verrucomicrobiota bacterium
GAACGACGGTGTGCAGGGAAGGGTTCGGTTTCACTTCCTCGAGCAAGGACGCGTAAAGTTCGATCGCCCGGGTGGAATCGCCCAATTGGTTGAAACCATCCGCCAGCTTCAGACGGAGCGCCGTGTTCGTCGGGCTGGAATCTGCGGCGCGCACCAACAGCGACCGCGCTCGCGACTGGACGTTGCTCCGCTGAGCAGGCGACACCACGCCGAGATTCGAATACAACTCCGCAATGTTGAGGAGGAACTCAGCGTCGGCAGCGGGCACCTTGGCGGCCTCGTCCAAGGCCTGGAGCGCAAGCTCCTCCTGCTTGGTTTGGACGTAGTTCAGGTAGAGGTTGCGCTGGGCAACCAGAAGCGTAGGGGATTTGCGTACCGCAGCCAGGTTGGCTTTGATCGCCTGCTCAGGCTGGCTCAACTGCGTATAAACAAAGCCGAGACGAGCATAAACCTCCCCGGAGGCGTGAGGCTGAGCAACCGCGTTGGTCAGGATTTCGAGTGCGCGCTCCGGCTGTTTGTAGCGCAGAAAACGGGCACTCACATCGAGGACGAGCTGCTCGTCACCGGGATCCTTGGCCACCGCCGCGGCGAACGAATCCATCGCAGCCGGCAGATCGCCATTCATTTCGCTGATCACGGCGTCCGCGTAGCGGGCGTACGATTCCGTCTGCGCGTCCGGCTTGCCGATGTCGGACCCCCGCGCCGCAGCCCGGAGCCTGGAACGGTCACCAGCCAGCTTCGCACAGCCGGGCAACAGGACGCTTCCGGCGGCCAGCAGGACCAGTCCAAGGAAACATAGACGGCTCATGGTGGAAAAAGCGCCCGCCCCGCGCCCTGTCACCAAGGCGCGGGGAGGCAGACGGACTTGAAGCGATCTCTCGCCGGGCAGCAACTACTGCTGCCAGGTGCGCTTCTTGTGACGATTCAGACGCAGCTTCTTGCGGCGCTTGTGCTTGTTAATTTTCGCCTTCCGGCGTTTCTTGATTGAACCCATAGGTTTGCGGTCAATATACGACTTTGTTCAACGGATATTCAATGATTCCTTCGGCACCTGCTTGCTTGAGCTTGGGAATCGACTCGCGGACAACGCGTTCTTCAACAATGGTCTCCACCGCCACCCAACCCTTCTGGCTGAGGTTGGAAATGGTTGGGTTGCGCAACGCCGGCAACGCCTTCAACAAGGCGTCGAGGTTTTCTTCGGCGATGTTCATCTTGAGTCCCACCATGGTTTCGGCATCCAGCGCACCCTTGAGCAACATGGCGAGGGTCTCGATCTTCTGCCGCTTCCACTTGTTCTTCCAGGCTTCGTGATTGGCAATCAGCCGCGGCGTGGAACTGAGCAACTCGTCCACAATGCGGAGCTTGTTTGCACGCAGGGACGAGCCGGTTTCGGTGACTTCGACAATCGCGTCCACCAGTTCGTGCGCTTTGACTTCGGTCGCGCCCCAGGAAAACTCGACCTCCGCCTTCACGCCGTGCTTCTTGAGATACTTCTTGGTGAGGTTTACGACCTCGGTGGCAATGCGTTTGCCCTCCAAATCCTTCACCGACTTCACCGGCGAATTCTCCGGCACGCACAGCACCCAGCGGGCGGGCTTGCGCGAAACTTTGCTGAAAATGAACTCGCCAACTTCGTGGACTTTCGAGCCGTTCTCGATGATCCAGTCGTGACCCGTGCTACCGCAGTCCAGGTACCCATGCTCAACGTAGCGGCTGATCTCCTGCGCCCGGATCAGGCGGATGACCAGTTCCTCGTCGTCCACGTACGGCACATAGGAGCGGCTGCTGACCTGGATGTTGAATCCGGCCTTGGCCATCTTTTGAATGGTTGCTTCCTGGAGGCTGCCCTTCGGCAACCCGAATCTTAAAACCGGCTTCTTCGTCATGTTCTCTTTGATGCTCTGTCGGCCGCTCGCACCTCGCGACACGTCTGCCGCGGCTTTTCTGGCGCGTGACCCGCTTCATTTGCCAAGTTTTCGCCGCCAAAGCGAACTATTTCTTTACGGGGACGACCTCCAACCAAGCGTAGCGACGCCTACCGATTCGATGTCTCGGCGCTTCAACCCTTCTGCGAAACCCACACGACCCGCCGTCCTTGCACCATGATCTGTCCTCGCGCCAACGCCGCCACACAGCGTGGGTAAAGCTCGTGCTCCGCCGCGTGAATGCGCTGGTGCAACGTCGCAGGGGTGTCGTCATCCAGCACCGGCACCGCCTGCTGGCCAATGATCGGCCCGGAGTCAACGCCGGAATCCACGAAATGCACGGTGCAGCCCGTGACCTTCACCCCATGATCCAACGCCTGTTTCCATGATTCCAGTCCTGGAAACGACGGTAACAGCGATGGGTGGATGTTCACAATGCGCCCCTCAAACGCCCGGAGGAAGTCGCCTTTCAGCACCCGCATGAAACCCGCGAGCACGACCAGGTCAACCTGCGCCTCCTGCAACGCGCTCACGCAGGCCCGTTCGGCTTCATCGTCAAGTTTCGTACGGAACTTGCCGGGCGCGAGAAAACGCGCCGGGAGCCCGCGCTGATTGGCGTGTGCCAGAATGCCAGCGTCCGCCACGTCGCTCAGCACCAGCGCCACCTGCGCCGGGATTTGCCCCGCAGCACAGGCCTCCGCAATCGCGACGAAGTTCGAGCCCTGGCCCGAACCCAACACGCCCAATCGAAACAGCTTGTGCTCGCTCATGGGGAGAGTTCTACAACCGCACGGGAGCGGACCGCAAGACATTCAGCACGACGCGGATCCGTTGGGCGGAAAACCGAGCCGGGTCAGGTTCATTTTTCCCGCTCCAGATTCGCGCCCTTCGCGCCGTGTTTGGAGGTTTTGCAAAT
>CAYJNU010000317.1:2851-9564 GCA_964371005.1 uncultured Verrucomicrobiota bacterium
TGACGCCTTTCGTTCGTTTGGTTAATTGGTCGCAGCTTCGGGCAACAGGGCCTCGGGCAACAACGCAATGGCACAATGAAAGTTCAACAACCTCGTTTCTCACGCACCGTCCGTTCGTTCCTTCCTCGGAATTCCGCAAGCGCCCTTGCGCTGCTTTTATCAACCGGGGTATCGGGCTTTGCCGATGACCTGCCATTCTTCGACCAGCACCCCAGTTCGCAAAGCGTGCCCGTGGGCGTGAACGCCCTGTTCTCCGCTCAGGCAACGTCCGACTTGCCAGTGAGCTACCAGTGGCGGGTCAATGGGGCGGACTTGAGCGGGCAAACCGATACTACGCTGGACCTCTTTTGCGTCTCCATGGTGCAGTCGGGTTACGTGTACTCGGTGGTGGCCACGACCACCGCCGGTGCGGTCACCAGTTCGCCGGCGCTGTTGCAGGTTTCGGTGCCAGACTCCGGACGAAGGACGCACGCCTGGGGCAACAACCCGGCGGCCCAGTTCAATTCCTTCAATCCCTACTGGCTCCGCGATCGCGTGGGCGAGAGATATCATGCGGACCTGTTTGACACGCAATTGGGTGGACTCTGGGGGACGGATACCTACACAGACGATTCCTCCCTGCCCGCCGCCGTTGTCCACGCCGGGTTCCTGCCGGCCGGACAGCGCGGTACGGTTGTTGTGCGCATCAGTGGACCGCAGGCTGGTTTCACGGGTTCGACCCGCAACGGCATCACCTCTGCCGGTTGGGGTGGCTACGACGGGAGTTTTCAAATCCTGGGCGTTGTGCCCACGATCACGCGCCATCCCAAGGCCCAAGTGCGCATGGTCGGCGGCCCGGTGACGTTTGCCGTCGAGGCGTTCGGTAACGGCCCGCTTCGTTACCAGTGGAAACATAACGGGGCGGAGCTGTCCGGCGAAACGAATGCGACACTCCAGTTCACCGCGGACTCGACGGCGCGAGCCGGCTTCTATGCTGTAAGTGTCACCGACGACAACGGCACGAGCACCAGCGATCCCGCCGTACTTGGAGTGCTGCCTTACACGGTCGGCTCCCCGCAAACCGGTTGGGGTGCCGACTGGGGTGAGCCGGGTGCGTTCGCGCGCATGGTGATCACTGGGAACACCAACGGTGGCCAGGTTTGGGGCGTGGGCATCTACACCACGGACATGGCCATTGCGCCGGCAGTCGTGCATGACGGATTGCTACAGCACGATGAAACAGGCGTGATCGCAGTGGTTCGCTTGCCCAACCAACCGTTCTTCCTCGGAGATACGCTGAACGGCGTGACAAGCTTTCCGTTTGGCGATTACCCGTCCGTGGCGTTTCTCGGTCGCGTTCCCAACGTGATTGCCGACCCGGCTTCCCAAGCGGTGTTGCCCGGGCGAACCACCCGGCTCGAAGTCGAAGCCACATATCCCGGTGGGTTCTCGATTCAGTGGCGAAAAGACGGTCTGGACATTGCCGGGGCCACGGATGCCAAACTTACCGTCGAAGCTGGCGCGCCAGACACCACAACCATCTACGATGCCGTCGTCAGCGTGCCCGGCAACCCTAACGTCACGCAGCCGGCCCATATCGTTACTCCCCCTGAAACGGCGCAGGCTGTGACCGTTTCCAATCCCGCCGAGGTGGGGGCGTATGCCAGTCAGCCGGGCTTCCTGGTGTCCGTGCCACTGACGGGGACCACCAACCAGGCTGCCGTCTGGGGAACAGGCGTCTATGCCTTTGGGAGCGACCTTGCCACAGCAGCAGTCCACGCCGGTTTGCTCGCCCCCGGCCAATCCGCTCAAGTCACGGTTTACACGTTGGGCTATTGGCCCGGCTTCCATGGCTCGACCCGCAATGGCATGACCAGCATCAGTTACGGGGGCTACACCGCTTTCACGTTTGTGTTCCCCTCGGCAACCCCGCTCCGCCCGGTCCTGACCATGCCCAGTGCCGGCACCCTGCTCGTCGCCAACGCCGTGGGGCAGGTCTGTCAAATCTGGGCCACGCCGACGTTGTCTCCGGCAAATTGGTCGCTGCTCGATTCCTTCGTGCCGACGGTCTCGCCGCAATCCTGGTTGGATACCAACGCTCCCTCGTCGCAGATGTTCTATCGGGCGCTCCTGCTGCCCTGATCCCCGAACACCAATTTGGCTTGGTTTGAGCCCAGGCGCATGGCCGGCAATGCCACGCGTTCAGAGCGAAAGCGGCTTGCCATTATTGGCGGGCAAACCCAGGCTGAGCCCATGAAGAAAAGGTGGCTGCTTGTCGGAGTGATGCTGGTTGCCGCAATGTCGCCTTTCACAGCCAGCGCCAATGCCGGCACGGGGCTGATGTGGGCGAGCCTGCTGCACCTCTGGATCGGGAACGCAATCATCGGATCTTTCGAAGGCGCGGCCATGGCCAGTTTCGTTCGCCCACAACAGCGGCGGTGTGTCCCGGTCATGATTGGAGCGAACTACTTCTCCGCATGGGCCGGTGGGGTGGGCTTGGCGCCTGCGATCAGCGGCATGCTGGACTGGAACCTGTACTCGGCATGGCGCCACTTCTGGATGCTGGTCGTGATCACTTACTTGCTCACGCTTCTGCTCGAGTGGCCGTTTGTGGCGGCGTGCTTCTGGCGGCAGACCAATTGGCTAAAGCGGAGCATCAAGGCTTTGCTCATCGTCCAGACCGTGAGCTACCTGCTGCTCTTCGGCTGGTACTGGGGAGCGAGCGGCAAGTCGCTGTACACGCAAATGAACATCGTGCCGCTAGCAGAAATGAAGCGATCGCCCGACGCGTGGCTGTTTTTCATCAGCAGCGAGGACGGGCGCGCTTACGAGATGGACTTGGGCTCGCAGGCCACACGACTTGTAGGGGAAGCCGTTTCGACAAACCACAACGACCGGCTTCTGTTTCGACTGGGCGAAACGAATGCCCCATACGCCGATCTCTGCCTGCGGAGGGATGCGCGACGTGACGAGGATGCCGTAACAGAATCTCTGGGCGTGAGATTCTCCACAACAAACGTGGTTGTCGCCTCGGAGCATGACCTGCGGCGAAACGTCTGGTTTGACTTTGGCTCGGCCGGAGTCTTGGGGATGGCTACAAACGGCGGTTGGCACTTCAGAACCGGATTCTGGCCAGTGGAGGGGATGAGAGCTTCGAACGAGAAAGGCGAAGGAGGTTTCCGGTTTGGCTGGGAGACGCCCTTCTCACAGTGGACGATTCGAGCGGCCACGCATTTGCCGGGTGACCAAGTGATCTTCCAACTCGGCGAGAACCAGATTTGCATCTTGGATGCCCCATCTCGGAAAGTTGCCCGGATCACCAATGGACGAGGTCCTGCCGTTGCCCTCAAGAGTGCGGAGGCGTCCGTTCGCTGAACACCAGCGCCCCGGTTGGGCATTGCTTCACACATTCCTCGGCGACCTTCTGCAAGCCATCTTCGATCGTACGGTTGAAAGGGGTAGCTATGCGCACATCGAAGCCGCGACCCACAAAGCTCAAGCCCAATTCCTCCTGCGCCAGTTCGGTGAGCTTCACGCAGATGCCGCAGAGGATGCACTTGCCGGGCTCGAAGATGACACCGCCAGGTTGCAGGTGCTGCTCGAACGGACGCCGCTCGCTGCGGAAGCGACTCGCGTCGGCGCTATAAACCTGGGCGTAATGCTGAAGGACGCAGTTGCCGGACGAACGGCAGTCGCAGTGCAAGCAACGTGAGCCTTCGGCGGCCGCTTCCTTGTGCGTGTGGCCGCGGCAGGCGTCGCACGGAGTCACGCTGCCGCCGGTGCTGGCCCCCCGCAGAAACTCACGCAGTTCGCCGGGATCAATGCGGCCCCTGATGCTGGAGAACGGCTTCTCCGGCCGACGCGCCGGCTGACCACTCAGGAAACGATGCACGCACTCCGCCGCGGCCCGCCCCTCGGCCATCGCGCGGACCACTTGCTTCTGCAGACGCACCGCGCTGCCGGCGGCGAAGACCCTCGGAGCGGAAGTCTGACACGTGTTCGGGTCGGCTTTGATCGTCACGCCGGCCAAAGCCAAGCCGAGCTTGTCGCCCTCGCCCTTTGCCAGTTCGCCGACGGTCAGCAGCACGGCATCGGACTGGCCAGAGATCTGATCAAGGGTGACGCCGCCGCCCAACTCGACGCCCGACTGTAACTCAATTCCCAAGCGAACAAGCAAACCGATTTCGGCTTCGAGCGAAGCTGCCGGAAGGAGATTCCCAGGAACATCGCGCAATGTGCCGCCCGGTTTGGCGCGGCGATCGAGCACGGTTACTGCGTGCCCGTTTCGCGTCAGGTAATAGGCCGCGGCGAGACCAGTCGGTCCTGCGCCAACGATGACCACCTTCTTCCCTGTCGTCGGCTTGCGCGATGGCAGGTGCGGTTCCGGCTTCTGGAAATCCTCGTCGGTGACGAACTTCTCCATGTCGCGAATCGCGGCCGGATCGTCCCAGTGCCCGCGCCGGCAGCCCTGCTCGCATGGATGATGGCAGAGACGGCCAAGGACCGCCGGCAGCGGTAAAGCACCACGCACGGTTGCGATGGCATCGTCCAGTCGTTCGGCCTCAATGTGGCGCAGCATCACCGGGATATTCAGCATGAGCGGGCAAAGGCGCTGGCACGGCGACAGGCAATCCCCCACGTGATCGCTGAAGAGAAGCTCCAGCGCTGTTCGCCGCGCCTCGTGGACTTCTTCCGTCTCGCTCTCCACCACCATGCCGGGCGCGACTTTCGTTCCGCAGGATGGCACGAGTCTGCCGTTCAGCTTCACGAGGCAGACTTGACAGGTGTTCAGCGGGCCGCATTTCTCCAGGAAGCATAGCGTTGGGATATCAATGCCCAGCTTGCGCGCGGCGGAAAGGACGGAGTCGCCGGGTTGGACCTCCACGGGACGGGAGTCTATGGTGATGTGGAACGAGTTCATGGTTCGGCCAAATCCGAAATCCGAAATCCGAAATCCGAAAGAAGCCCGAATACCGAAACCCGAACCAAGACTCGTTGGAAATCGGGGCGCATGGTTAGCTGCGCCACATGGCGCCGAAGATGCGGTTCAATTGCTTCGCTTCGCCCCACAACCGGCGCGCGTCCGGCGCGACTTCCGCCACGGCGGCGGCGATCATCCTAAGGAAGTGCATGGTTTCCTTGGACTCCTTCCGGCACGTGCCAATCTTGTTCTTGAAGTCCTTCTTGGAAACGGCGTCGTCCGCTTCGCAGTAATTCGCGCCGACGCTCGTGCCCGCACCCACGACCTGGTCAATCAAGCGATTCGTGACTGGCCCCTGCGGGATCCTCTTGGCGAAGGCGATGATGGCTTCGCCAAACTTCGCGGTCCGCTCAAGCAAGTCCGGCGGAGAGCTTGAGTTTGCCCCATCTTCGTGCAAAACACCGTCGCCCGCGATAGGTTCGTCTCCCCAAACCCAGAACTCGGAACAGCGCGCTGGGCTTCCCGAATAGAGCACTTCGGCATTCGGGCTTCGGATTTCTTTCGGATTTTGGATTTTGAATTTTGGATTTTTCATCTCACCTCCACGGCCTCGTGCGGACACACCTGCCGGCACGTGTCGCAGCGCGTGCAGAGTGCGTCGTCAATGATGTGGCGGGCGTAGGGCGTCATGGGGATCGCATCCACCGGACAATGCTGGGCGCAGATGGTGCAGCCCGTGCAATCCGTGTTGATCGTGTAGTGAATGAGCGCAGTGCACTTGCCCGCCGGACACCGCCCCGCCAGGTGCGCTTCGTATTCGTCGCGGAAGTAGCGGAGCGTCGTGAGGACCGGATTCGGCGCGGTTTTGCCCAAGCCGCACAGGCTGCCAGCGCCAACTTGCACCGCGAGCCGTTCCAGTTCCTCAAGGTTCGCCCGCGTCGCCTTGCCGGCACAGATGCGTTCGAGGATGTCGAGCATCCGCTTCGTGCCAATGCGGCAGAAGGTGCATTTGCCGCACGATTGATCCTGCGTGAACTGGAGGAAGTAGCGCGCGATGTCCACCATGCAGCTCGTGTCATCGAGCACCACAAGGCCGCCGCTGCCCATGATCGCGCCAACGTCGCGCAGGCTCTCGAAATCCACCGGCGTGTCGGCCAACCGCGCCGGCACGCAGCCGCCGCTCGGTCCACCGATCTGCACCGCCTTGAAGCGTCGTCCCTCGCCCACGCCACCACCGATCTCCTCCACGATCTGCCGGATGGTCGTGCCCATTGGGATCTCGATCAACCCGCCGCGGCGAATCTTGCCCGCCAGCGCGAACACCTTTGTGCCTTTGCTCTTGGCCGTGCCGATGGCGGCGAACTTATCCGCGCCGTTGCGGACAATCCACGGCACCATGGCGAGCGTCTCGACGTTGTTGATGAGCGTGGGCTTGCACCACAAGCCTGCTTGCGCCGGGAAGGGCGGGCGCAACGTCGGCATTCCGCGCTGACCCTCGATGGAAGCGATCAACGCCGTCTCCTCGCCGCACACAAACGCGCCAGCGCCTTCAAAGACCGACAGTTTGAATGGGTAGTCTTTGCCCAACAGTTTATCTCCCAGCCAGCCGCGCTTCTCCAGTTGCTCAATGGCCGCGCGCACGCGCTTCACGGCCAGCGGATACTCGTGACGGATGTAGAACACGCCCGTGTGCGCGCCCACTGCCACCGCGGCGATGGCCAGGCCTTCGATGACGCGGAACGGAAACGATTCCAGAATCATTCGGTCCATGAACGCCCCCGGGTCGCCCTCGTCGCCGTTGCAGATGACGTAT
>CAYJNU010000318.1:0-9557 GCA_964371005.1 uncultured Verrucomicrobiota bacterium
GTATTGCACGTGGCCCGGCGTGTCGGCGACGATGAACTTGCGGCGCGGCGTGGCGAAGTAGCGGTAAGCCACGTCAATGGTGATGCCCTGCTCGCGTTCGGCGCGGAGACCGTCCGTGAGATTGGCGAGATTGATCTGGCCGCCGCCCGTGATGTCGGCGGAGCGTTCCAGCGCCTCGATCTGGTCCTCCATGAGATTCTTGGAATCGTAGAGCAACCGGCCGATGAGGGTGGACTTGCCGTCGTCCACGCTGCCGCAGGTGTTGAAGCGGAGGATCTCGATGGGGTGTTGGGTGTGGGGCATCTGGAGGTGTACCTTATTCCGGCGGGCAAATGAGCGGGATAGTCTCGCGCTTGTTCCGCCGATAAACGCGAAAGTCCTCGCGGTCAACCGTGATGACCGGGTGCTTGGGGAACAACTCGCTCATGCGGACCAGGCACAGGTCCGCGAAATCAGGTTTTCGGTCGGCGTAACGCTCCGCCAACGCGGCAAGTTGCGGCAGGTGGTCATTGGCATCAAAGGCCAGGGTGATAATGCCGTCCGTGAGCAGGTTGAGCACGCGGCCGCAATTGCCCAGGTGGAAGGCCGATTCAGCCAAGACCGCTTCGCAAGTGAGGAGGGGTTCCGTCAACTGGTCTGCGATGCTTCTGGCCCAGTCGTTATGTGCGTCGTCCCGGCTGACGAATGCGACCACGAACCCTGTGTCCGCGATGCCGATCATGATCGCGAGAATCCTTTCCTGGCGGAGAGGTTGCGAGGCAGGCCCTTGATACTCCCGGCCCAGCGCATGAAGGGCTTCTCAGCCTTGGCGGATCGTGCTTTCTCCAACTGCTCTCGAACGATTCGCCCCTGCGACACGCCAGTGCGGCTGGCCGTTTCCTCCAGCCACGTGGAGAGGTCTTTGTTAAGACGCACTGTAATTGTCTGACTCATATGGCAAAAGTGTAAGCGCCGTGTTCGTGCGCTGCAAGTGTCAGAAATACCCCGCCTTCTTCCGGTCTTCCATCGCGGCCTCGCTGGACTTGTCGTCCGCGCGGCTACCGCGCTCGGTCACGCGGGCGGCGGCGATTTCGGCGATGATGTCGTCCACGGTGTTGGCCGGACTTTCCACCATGCCAGTGCTGATGATGTCGCCGATCGTGCGGACGCGGACCACGAGGTCCTTGACGGTGTCAGTCGGTTTCAGCGGCAAGAGGTCGCTAACCGGTAGCCACTGGCCGTTGCGGCGGACGCATTGCCGCCGGTGACTGAAGTAGATGCTCGGGACTTCGAGCCGCTCCTGCCGGATGTATTCCCACACGTCCATCTCGGTCCAGTTGGAGAGCGGGAACACGCGCATGTGCTCGCCGGGGTTCACGCGGGCATTGTAGAGATTCCAAATCTCGGGGCGCTGGTTCTTGGGATCCCACTGGCCGAAGGCATCGCGGAAGCTGAAGAAGCGTTCCTTCGCCCGGGCCTTCTCCTCGTCGCGTCGTGCGCCGCCGATGGCGCAGTCAAAATGGAACTCCTCAATGGCGGCGAGCAGCGTGGGGATCTGCAGCCGGTTGCGGCTGATCTCGCCGGGCGATGGCACGGCGATACCGGCTGCGATGGCATTTTCGACCTGGCGAATGATGAGCTTGCCGCCGAGTTCCGCTGCGCGCCGGTCGCGGAACTCATTCAACTCCGGAAAGTGATGGCCCGTGTCCACGTTCAGGAATGGCATCGGGATGTCGGAGGGGCGAAAGGCCTTTTCCGCGAGGCGTAGCAAGCAGATGGAATCCTTGCCGCCCGAGAAGAGGATCGCCGGCCGTTCAAATTCAGCGGCGACTTCGCGCATTACGTGGATGGCTTCGGTTTCCAAGTATTGAAGGTGATCCAGATGGTAAGAAATCATATCGAGTAGCGGGAAGCTTGAGTGGCCGCTGTGCCACCCCATGCCGCGTGGAGGCCACACTCACGCTGCTCGTCGGCCTTGGTGGGGTCGGAATAGTCCCATTCGTTCGGGAGGTCGTTTTGTCTGAGGTAGGACTCCAGATCGTCATCGGTCCGATAGAACAGCGGACTGACCTTGAGCGTGCCGAAGTTGGCGTCGTGCGAGACAATGTCGAGGCTGGCGCGGTTTGGGTTCTGCACCTTGCGCAAAGCGGTGAGCCAGACCTTCGGCATGAGTTCGCGCATGCCGCGTTGGAACGGTTCCAGTTTCATTACCGCGCTGAATTGCTTGAGTCCGACTTCGTCATCCGTCGCAGGGATCGGGCCGTGAACCGCATCGCGGTGCGCAGCGGAAATTGTCGGGAGATACGGTTTGAGGTTCAACTTGAGTTGTCGGTGCAGTTCCGCGGCGTGGCGGTAGGTGGCCGGCCGGTTGTAACCGTGATCCACCCAAAGCACCGGGATGTCCGGTAACACCTGCACGCACAGGTGCAGCAGCACGGCTTCGTAGGGGCGGAAGTTGGTCGAAACCACGGCGCGCCCGCCGGATTGCGCGATCGCCCAGCGGATGGTTTCCAGCGGCGGCTGGGAACGCAGGCGGGCGTTCGCTTCGCTGATTTGCTCGGAGGTCATCGCGAGACAAAGATAGGGCAGAGTGGCCCTCCGCTGTTTCGCCGACTGGCAGTGAGCAGGGAGCGCATCCCAGTTTTGCAGGTTGGCAACCTGCGACCCGGCAGATTGCGAGTCGGCGCTACAGCGATGGGCGTTTGACAAGCCGCCGCGCTTGAGCTTCTTATGCGGCAATTCTGCCGGGAGGCCGCCCACGGGTTGGAGCGGCCGGAGTTTCTGGCAGGGAAAACACGTTGGGAATCTGATTCAGGAACAAAATCATGAATGACGGAGCCAGTGGAAGTCTCTGCGAATGTGGCAAGCAGTTCGTGTCGGTCGGCATGCAGGTGCCGAACTTTGAAATGGAAGTGTACGATCCGGTGGACCGGGCGTTTGGGAAGATTTCGCTCGAAACCGTGCGCAAACAGGAGCGCTGGATGTTGTTGGTGTTCTATCCGGCGGATTTCACGTTCGTCTGCCCGACCGAGCTGGCTGACCTGGCCGAAAAGCACGAGGCGCTGCGGAAGCTCGGCGCGGTGGTGGTGTCGGTTTCCACCGACACGAAGTTAGCCCACCTCGCGTGGCGCGATTCGGAAAAGCTGCTCGCCAAGGTAAGCTACCTCATGGGCGCCGACCCGACGGGCAAGATCAGCCGGCTGTTTGGCGTCCTCGATGAGGATTCGGGGCTGGCGTTGCGCGGCACATTTCTCATCAGCCCGCAAGGCAAGCTCGTCTCGTCGGAGGTCAACTTCTACAATGTTGGCCGCAACGCCGATGAGTTGCTCCGGAAGATGGAGGCCAACGTCTATCTGATGGCTCATCCGGACGAAGCGTGCCCCGCCAGGTGGAAGCAGGGCGGCAAGACGCTCAAGCCCAGTGAGAAGATGGTCGGCAAGGTCTATGAAGCGCTGAACGGCTGATTCGACGGTCGTTCGCAATTGCGGACGCTCGTCAGCCGGCGCGCGTCCGCTTCCGCTTTGGCCCGGGGTTGTCGTTGCAGATGGCGCCATACATCAGTGGGCGGCGGTCTGTTCTTCCCACAGCACGCGAGCGACCCAATCTCCGAAGCGTTCGCCGCGGGTTCGCCCGCTCGCATAGCGGGCGAGGATCGGACGCAACTCGGCTTCGATGTCGGCATCCTTCACCGTGTCTTTCCAGACACGGTTCAGCCGAGTGCCAGCGGCGTTTCCGCCAAACCAAACCTGATAGCGTCCCGGCGCTTTGCCGACAAAAGCGATCTCTGCCATGTAAGGTCGTGCGCAACCGTTCGGGCAACCCGTCATGCGGATGACGATCTCCTCGCCCCCGAGGCCGAGCTCTTCATTCAGTTTTTCCAAGCGGTCCAGCAAACCAGGAATGAAACGTTCGCTCTCGGCCAAACCCAAGCCGCAGGTGGGCAGGGAAGGACAGGCCATGGAAGCGGTGTGCAGGATGCTCGCCTGATTCTCGGTGCGCAGCCCATGCACGGCCAGCGATGAAGTGATCGCCGCCTTGTCCCGTTCAGCCACGTTGGCGAGAATCACGTTTTGATTTGGCGACAGGCGGAACTCCACATTGGGGAACTGCTCGGCGATTCGGCGCAACGCGGTTTTCAGCCGCAGGGTTTCGGTGTCTTTGATGCGGCCTGTCTCCACGAACAATCCCAAGAACCAGCTTTCGTCCACTGCCCGTCGCCACCCGTAGAGATCGCCCATGGTGGTGAACTGGAACGGACGAGCCGGTTCGAGCTGGAAACCCGCCTTCGCTTCGATCTCCGCCCGCACCCAATCCAGGCCGTGTTCTTCGACCACGTATTTCAGTCGTGCATGCTTGCGGTTCGTGCGGTCGCCGAAATCGCGATGCAGAATGAGCACCGCCGTCGCCAAGTCCAGCAACTTGTCTGGCGTGATGAAGCCAATCACATCTGCCAGGCGCGGATACGTCTGCTCATTGCCGTGGCTGCGGCCCATGCCGCCACCCACGGCGACGTTGTAGCCGAGCACCCGCTCGTTTTCGATGATGGCAATGAAGCCGAGGCAGTTCGTGAACACGTCCACGTCGTTCGTCGGTGGGATGGCGAAAGCGATCTTGAATTTCCGCGGCAGGTAGGTCTTGCCGTAGAGCGGGTCCACGAAGTCCTTGTTGGCCGGGTCTTCAAGGTTGAGTTCCACGCCATCAATCCAGATAGCGTGGTAAGCCGTCGTCTGCGGTGCGAGTGTGTCCGCCACGCGCAGGCAATCCGCGTACACCTGTTCGCGCGCCCTGGTGTAAGCCGGTGTGGGCGCGGCCATGACGTTGCGGTTCACGTCACCGCAGGCGGCCAGCGTGGAAAGCAGCGACTCATTGATCGCCTTGATCGCTGCGCCGAGGTTGGACTTGAGGATGCCGTGGAACTGGATGCTCTGCCGCGTGGTCAGGCGCAAGGTGTGGTTGCCGTATTGCGACGCGAGGCTGTCGAAGACGCACCACTGCTTCGCCGTCATCACCCCGCCGGGGATGCGCCCGCGGACCATCATGATGTACTTCTTGCCGGTCTTGCGCAGGTCGCGGTCATCTTGCTGATAGACACCGTGGAACTTCAGGAACTCGTAGTCGTCATCGGAGAACCGGTCCAGCGACGGGTTGCGTAACGTCGGCGCGATATGCCCGGCGAGCGTCGGGATGGCCGACTTGAGACCCTCGTTGCGGGTGAGCGGTGCAGGTGGGGATGTTGTTGTCATGTAAACGGCTGGACAGCGGTGGGCGACGGGGCAGGGGACGGCTCAACTGCCCGTCTGGACTTGCCGGCGTGCCTCGTCCGCCAGCGGGGTGCTCAGGTAACGTTCGCCGGTGCTGCAACCAATCGTGACGATCAGCTTGCCCTTGTTCTCCGGGCGCCTCGCCGCTTGGATGGCTGCCCAAACGTTGGCCCCCGTCGAGATGCCCGCCAGGATGCCTTCCTCCGTTGCGAGCCGGCGGGCGGTGGCGAAAGCGTCGTCGTTGTTCACGGTGATGACGTCATCCAGGATTTGCAGGTTCAGATTCTTCGGGATGAAACCGGCACCCGTTCCCTGAATCTTGTGCGGACCGGGCTTCAACGGCTCGCCGTTACGCGTCTGCGTGATGACCGGCGAATCTGTCGGCTCGACGGCGATGGACTGGAAACTTTTCTTCCGCGACTTGATGACTTCGCTGATGCCGGTGATCGTGCCACCCGTGCCGACGGCAGAAACCAGGATGTCCGCTCTTCCTCCGGTGTCGGTCCAAATCTCCTCCGCCGTGGTCTTGCGATGAATCTCCGGGTTAGCCGCGTTCTCGAACTGTTGCGGGATCCACGAGTCAGCGATCTCCTTGCGCAGTTCTTCCGCGCGTCGGATCGCGCCCTTCATGCCTTCCGAGCCGGGCGTGAGCACGAGTTTCGCACCCAGCAGCGCCAGCAACGTGCGCCGTTCCACGCTCATCGTTTCGGGCATGGTGAGGATGAGCGGATAGCCTTTTGCTGCCGCCACGAAGGCGAGCGCGATGCCGGTGTTGCCGGAGGTTGGTTCGATGATCGTGGTTTTGGGCGAGAGAATGCCGTCGCGCTCCGCCGCGGCGATCATGGCAAAGCCGATGCGGTCCTTCACGCTGCCGAGTGGATTGAAGAACTCAGCCTTGAGTGCGATGGTGGCGTCCAGGCCAGCGGTGATGCGATTGAGCTTCACCAGGGGGGTGCGCCCCACGGTGCTGATGATGTCGGAATGGATGGGCATATGATGTTCCTTTTCTTTGATGTTGAGTTAGATCGTGTAGTCGTCCTTGGATTTAGCGCGCCCGAAGGAAAGCCGGTTCCAGACGCGTTCGTGAACGTAATAGAGGCAAATCTTCGTGAAGAGTTCGATGACGCCAATGGACACTGCCAACTTGATCTTTCCGGTGACGAGATACGACACGACAATCGTATCCGCTGTGCCGGTCGCACGCCACGAAACGGCCTTCACCAAGCTGCGATAGGGTTGCTCGATCATTCAGGCGAGAAATCGTTTAAATGTTTGACGCGTAAGCGATCAGCACGCGGTAGTTCGCGAGGATGGACTCCAGCGCAGCTACAAAGGCAGCCTGCTTCAGGCCGGCGGGCGAAGACTGAGGTGTCTCCAGGATGATCTCAAACGGGCGGGGGCGAACCAGCGGCGGCGCTGACAAGATGCCGCCGAAGCTGTCGCGGATGACGCCATTGCTCGCGTAGAAGCCGTCAATCACACCACCGCGATTGCGGGGAAGGAATTGCTCCGCCGCCTGCAGCGCCGGTTCGATGAGGTGCTCGGTCAGCGTGGCTCCGTGCGCGTAACCATAAAAGCCATCGCTCGTGTCATCCGTGTGGAGGGAGATGATCCCTTGAAAGGCGTGTGTCGAGAGTTCGGCTTCGAGAAACTGAACTTCGGGTTCGGTCGAGCCAGACCAAAACTCACGGTTCAGGTCCTTGCCGGAACTGGCGTGACGCGTGTTCGCCTCGAAACCAGTGGGGTTACAGACCGGATAAACAAAGAGGCAATAACCTGTGGCGACCTCGGGCTTCGCCTCCAGCAGGCCGAGGAACGTGACCAGCGCCAGGACGCCTTCCGGTTCGTCGCCGTGAATTCCAGCAAACAGGCCAACCCGAATCGGTTCGCCTCCGCCCGTCGCGCCGATGAACGTGTAGCGTGGGGGTGGGAGGATTCCGTGCGAAAGGCGGGAGGATGGCGTCCTATTGGTCAGCAGGTTTGGTGAGTTGACGGCGATGACATCCAGCGAAACCAACACTTCAGCCATCGAGCGTTTGTCTCCTCGGCGTGAGCTTTCTGTAATCTGCTCTTTCAACGCAATGTTCATCGTCTTTCGTGTTCGATGGCGCAGAGATTACGGACAATCTACATAATGTCAATTGAGATAATGCAAATATTTTTGGATAGAACTATTGCGTGGATGGAAGCTTTTGTTTACGGTGATATCGTGAATCTTGAGTTTTACAATAGAGATTGGTATTTGGTTTTGACATGAGACTTTCGGTTCGCAGCGAATACGCCCTCCGCGCACTGATTGTGCTGGGCGGGACTTACGATCAAGGCATCGTCCGTATCCAGACGATTTCCGAGCGGCAGGAGATTCCCAAGCGTTTCTTGGAGCAAATCCTGAACGACCTGCGCTCTGGAGGATTTGTGGAAAGCCGTCGCGGAGTCGCTGGGGGCTATCGACTCGCCCGCCCGCCTCAGGAAATCACGCTTGCTGCGCTTATACACTACATCCAAGGCGCGCTGCCGCTCACACCCAAGACCGGCCCGAGCGAATCACGACGGGGCCAACGAGATGAGACAGTGCTCGCCATTCAGAGTGTGATGAAGGAAGTGCGCGATGCGATGCATGGCGTCTTGGAGCAGATCACACTGGCGGATCTCTGCGAGCGCGCCCGCAAGCTCCGCAGCAGTTCGGCGGTCGGGTTGGACTACATCATTTGAGGTGATGGGCGGACACAGCGTCGGTCATCAACAGCGGAGTCCATGTGGTTCTTGGGAGACGAGGCCGCCATGCAAGTACAAGCAGAGGGCCGGGATTGCTCCCGGCCCTCGCAGTGATGAGGTTTGGACGCCGTCACCTCGGCGCTCAGAAGGGTGGTGCGGCCAACTATGGGGGTCGCTGTTCGAACCGCACCACTAGCAAAACCTCTATACCAACCCTAAACGAACAGCGAAATCTTCGCTGCAACCCACGTAAATAGATAGCGCAGGTCACGGATTTGTTCAAAATATTTCTTCGGGAAATCGTGAGGAATTGGCAAGTTTGACGATGGCAGGCAGTTAGGTCGGACTGCGGTCTGGAGTCAGACGCGCAAACGGCTGGGCCGTGAGCACCGCAGGCGACGGCGCAGACGAGTTCTCGTGCAGCGCGATGGATTGTGGTGTCAGAGGCGGCGCCGATCCCCGGTTGGGATTTGGCTTGGCGGGCGGCGGATGCCCGCTTACGTTGCTCCTCGTTATGACCGGACGCGAACGCCTCCGCAGGGCCCTGAACCACCAACCAACCGACCGTCCCCCAATTGATATGGGCGCGACTTGGGTCACCAGCATTTCCGCCAGCGCCTATAGCCGCCTGCGCACGGCGCTGGGTTTGCCTCAGCAGCCGGTCAAGGTGACTGAACCACTCCAACTGCTCGGTGACGTGGAGGACGAGGTGCGCGCGAAACTCGGCATTGATGTGGTGGGGATTTGGCCGCAGGGAACGATTTTCGGCTACAAGAACGTCGGCTGGAAACCGTGGGCACTCCAGGACGGCACGGATGTGCTGGTTTCGACCCAGTTCGAAACGATCACAGACGGAAATGGCGACGTGCTGATCTATCCGAGAGGCGACCGCACCGCCCAGCCGTCCGGTCGTTTGCCCAAAGGCGGTTTTTACTTCGACGCCATTGTCCGCCAGGAGCCGCTGGACATGGCCAAGCTTGACCCCGCCGAGTGGGCCGAACAGTTCAGCGTGTTTTCCGACGAAGAGCTGAAGTACTTCGAAGCCGAGGCCGAGCGGATTCATCGCGAGACGGATTACGGAATCATCCTCAATTTCGGCCAGGCGGGGCTCGGAGACATCGCGATCGTGCCAGGTGAGATGCTGATCAATCCGAAGGGCGTCCGCGACCCGCAACTCTGGTACGAGTGCCTCGTCACGCACACGGACTACGTCCGCGGAATTTTCGAACTCCAAACGCAAATTGTGATGAAGAACATGGTCCTGCTCCGCCAGGCCATCGGCGACAAGATTGACGCCATCATCATCAGCGGCACCGATTTTGGCACCCAACGCGGGCCTTTCGCGTCACCCAGGCTATTTCGTGATCTCTGGAAGCCGTTCTATAAACGAATGAACGACTGGGTGCATGCGAATACGCGATGGAAGACGTTCTATCACAGTTGCGGTTCGGTTGCGACGCTGCTGGACGACTTTGTGGAGATGGGCGTTGACATCCTGAACCCAGTACAATGCTCCGCCGTCGGCATGGACGCTGCCACTCTCAAGGCGAAATACGGCGACAAGCTTGTGTTCTGGGGTGGCGGTGTGGACACACAGAAGAC
>CAYJNU010000319.1:0-9492 GCA_964371005.1 uncultured Verrucomicrobiota bacterium
CTCTCAGCCCCTTTGTTGAAGCAACCGGCGATATCCACCTCCATCTGTTGAAGAAGTTTGGGGGCGACGATGAACACGTTCCTTTTCCCCGGCGGGCGCGTTTGCTTAAGCTGGTTGAGCGTTTTACAGCTGTTCACCACGTATACAGGTGGTTTCCGCCTTTGGGCTCACGAATGTTCGACGGCCGGAGGCTAGCTAACGAGTTTCTTGGGTTTATCATCAAGAACGGTCCCGGTGGGGTGGAGGGGGCCAGTCTCTTAATCGCAGTCTCCTGTGACCTTCCCGGTTGGTCTGCCCGTCCAGGTCTAGGAGCAGAACAGTTTATCGGTCTGGTGCTCCCGAGCGGCAGGAGGGCTCTGCTGTTCGTTGGTCTCCCCTCCGATGGAGATGGGCGGCACGAGAGAATCCCTTGGCTTGTGACAGTTGTTCAATCGCCATTTGATTTGGCCATGAAATATGAGATCGAGAAGGCGGTGGCTGAAGCGAGGGGGTTTCAATCGCCCCCTTGCTCTGACGCGAAACGCTCTAACGAGATCGCCGAGGCTGCATGGCAACATGCCTGGTCTGCAATCACCACGCCAGGGACTGTCGTCAGCCAATCGCGAGTGACCTGACCCGGGCGATGAGCTGCGTTGATCACAGCGCCTTTGGCGAGACAGCGACTCTGAGTTGGATTTCGTGACTGGCTGCTTGGTGTTGGTAATGTCCAAGAATCAACGAATTGCATATTTGCTCACTCAAGGAACCTCTGGTACATCTGGATACCACAATTGAGGAATGCCTTGACTGTTCCTGCCGACGAGAAAGCCATTCTTCGCGTACCAAGCATTCAGTTCCTCCTGCGACAGCGGCGCCGCTGTGGCCTGCAGACACGTAGGTTTATACACGATCGGGTTGCCGTATAAGCGGATGCCGTGCTTCGTGGAGATGGCCTTCAGGAATCTCAGCAGGGAAGTTGCAGCACCAGACTTGGGTCGCAGCGTTTCAATCTTCGTGATTACGCACCACCCAGGCCAAGTTAACCATGCGATTGCGTCACCGAATCTTCGAAATGGTTCTTCAACTGTCGCTCCATCCGACCGTGTGTGCGGCAGCGGGTATGGAGTCGAAGCTGCCTCCCATTCCGCTATTGCTGCTGAGAGCGAGCTCATAGGCCTCTCAGGTATTCGGCCAAACGTGGATTTGGGTTCGCATAGACCTGCTTGGCCTAGTTCCGTCCTGCATAGGCGGATTCAAAGCTGGTTTCGGAGTCGCGGCAAGCGTTTTGGTTTCGAAACGGGTCAGGCATTATCAACCCAAGGTGACAGAGCAGCGACTTTGAGTCGAAACGCTCGCCCCGTCCGTAAAGCGGTGCTGACGCCAGGCGCAATCCAAACGCTGGCGCGACATTCCAGCGCCTTTGAATTTCGCGAAGCCTCTGGAGTGCGTTTGACCGTCGCTTTCTCGCCAGGGGATTACTGCGTCGAACGCTCTGGCCCGCCCGACGGGGCTGATCGGATTCATGTCCGATGCTACGAACGTTCGCTGGGAAGCATGCTTGTCAACTGGCGACCATCAGAGCGCCGGTTTCTCTTTGTGCCAAGGGGTGCTGCGCTCGTATGCGTGCCCGACACGGAGAATGGTTTCCTCATCCATCGGTTTGCCGAGCAGTTGCAGGCCAATGGGCAGTTTCGCAGTCGGCGCTCCACCACCTGGGCTTGTCCCGGCGGTGAACCCGCACGGCACGCTCAGACCGCAAGTGCCGACCAGGTTAGCCGAGATCGTGAAGATGTCCTCGAGATACATCTGGAGCGGATCATCCGATTTCTCACCGATCTTGAAGGCCGCGGTCGGCGTCACGGGCGAGATCAACGCGTCCACCGACTCGAAGGCTTTCAGGAAATCGTTGCGGATGAGCGTCCGGACTTTCTGAGCGCGGAGGTAATAGGCATCATAGTAGCCGCTGCTCAGCACATACGTCCCCAGGATGATCCGGCGCTTGACCTCCGAACCAAACCCCTGCCCGCGCGTCCGGCGGTAAAGCTCGATCGGGTCGGCGCCGTCCACCCGTGCGCCATAGCGGATGCCGTCGAATCGCGCCAGGTTGGCCGACGCTTCGGCCGTAGCGATGATGTAATACGTCGCAATGGCGTAATCCGTGTGCGGCAGCGAAACCTCGACAATCTCCGCGCCGAGTTTTGCCAGTTGCAGAACGGCGGCTTCGACCGCGTTCTTCACTTCGGCGTCCAGCCCGCCCACGAGGTATTCCTTCGGCAGGCCGAGCTTGAGCCCCTTGATATCGCCGGTCAGGGCCGCCGTGTAATCCGGCACGGGTTGCGGGAGGCTCGTGGAATCGCGCGGGTCATGTCCGGCAATCACTCCTAGGACAGTGGCCGCGTCGCGCGTGTCCTTGGCAATGCAGCCGATTTGATCGAGCGAAGAAGCGTAAGCCACCAAGCCGTAGCGGGAGACACGGCCATAGGTGGGCTTCAGCCCCACACAGCCACAGAGCGCCGCTGGCTGGCGGATTGAGCCGCCCGTATCGGATCCCAGGGACGCCACACACTCGTCTGCCGCCACAGCCGCAGCCGATCCACCAGAGGAGCCACCCGGAATGCGCGTCAGGTCCCAAGGATTGCGCGTCACGCCAAAGGCGGAGTTTTCCGTAGAACTGCCCATAGCAAACTCATCCATGTTCAACCGCCCGAACACCACCGCGCCCGCCGCCTTGAGCCGCTCGATCACGGTGGCGTCATACGGTGAAACAAACTTGCCGAGGATCTTCGATCCACAGTTGAGCGGTTGCCCTTTCACGGCGATCACGTCCTTCACCGCCATCGGCACGCCGAGCAACGGTTTTGCCGCGTGCGTCGCGCCGCGAGCCAAAGCCTGATCGGAATGGTCAGCCTGGGCCAGCGCATCGGCGGCATCGAAACTGATGAACGCGTGCAGGCGTTCCTCCACGCGGTGGATTTGATCAAGGCACGCCTGCGTGGCGGCGCGGGAGGTGACCTCGCGCTTCGCGAGCTTCGTCGTAAGTTCGGAGATTGTCAGTTGGTTCAACATGTTCGATCACCATTGCTGGGCGCGGGACGCAATGATTCAAGTCGGTCGCGACTGCTTCGGAAGCCCCGCAGCCACCTCGGCGTTGAAGCGTATGCTCTTCCAAAGAGAACACCCTTGCGCCACGCTACCACCGGCTTTGCCGACAACAGCTTGAAAGGCCGTGTCACCACGCACAAGCGTGGAGAAAGTGGCGAACACGCGTCGAAAAGGCAAAGGCAAACGCCACTTCCTCAGGCCAGAGCGGGAAAAAACATTGCAGACCTGCCCGCCCTGCTTCACATTTCCGGCGCTGCCGTGGAGAGGTGGCTGAGTGGCTTAAAGCGCACGCCTGGAAAGCGTGAATACTCCAAAAGGGTATCGTGGGTTCGAATCCCTCCCTCTCCGCCAGTTCCACAAAACACTATCCTACGCCAGGTGCAGGAGTGTCCGAGCTGGCGGAACGGCCTTGGAAGCCACGCGCGAACGCTTGGCTTGCCGCTGGGCACGCCAGGCGGCATGAGCCCATCCCACACAATCACAGCCCGGCCTCATCCGCCGGGCTGTCTGCTCTCTCAGCCCCCCAACTCAAAACCAAACAACAACAACACAACGAAAGGTGTAGCGTTTCGCCTCGTCCCCATTCTCATTCATCTTACCGTAAGGCGAGCGCATGAGGATCATCGGGTAACGACCCTCGGCGGTCGGTCGCCAGACGTTTGCAGCAAGTCAAACCCCGTCGCGCATCGGGACCTGCACATCCGCTTCAAAGACAAACGCGCGTTTGGTCTCCTGCGCCAGCAATGCCGTCGCGAGGAACAGGAGGCACCAGACGTCGAAACCAGGAGGTGGCACGGGCTTCGTCTTCACGTCCACATCGAATCAGGATTCCTGGGCGCGAGTCCACCCTGGGTTGTAGTCACCGGAACTGTAGTGCTACGCCAACACTCACCTCACGACGATAGCACAAGCGTGGCGTGAGACCTCAGGCACGGGTGCGCCAATTCACGCGCCACGGGATAGCGCAGTTCCAAGAGGGTTTTCCGCCGGTGACACCGTAATTCACGGGGAGGCAAGCAAGCGCACAAGGCCTCTGGGCGAAGCTGAGTCCCGCCCCCCGCCGGTTCTGCATCCGACGCAGTCAGCCGACACGGACCTGACGATCCTACAGGCTCGCTTCCCGGTGAGCGGCCGGCGAGCTGAGCACTTCCAACGCGCGCAAGCTGGCTGCCGTGCGGGTTTCAACCGCGAGCCGTTCGAAGATTTCGAGGACGTGCTTTTTGACCGTGGACTCACTGTTGCCGAGGATAATCGCGATCTCGCCATTCGTTTTCCCCTGAGCGAGCCAGAGCAGTGTCTCGGCGACGCGCGGTGTTAGCCCGAGCGCCTCTTCCAAGGGTTTTGACGAAGTGAAGTTGGGCTTGAACTCAGGCTTGGTTTGCTGGGCGGCGCGCGCCAACCGTGAGCGGATGGCGGCGAGCAAATCGTTTCTTGCAACGGGTTTGGTCAGGTAATCGTCGGCGCCCAGATTCATGCCGGCACGGATGTCCGGCTTTTCCCCTTTGGCGGTGAGGAAGATCAACGGAATGGCGACCGTCTCCGCCGCGCTGCGGAGTGCGGCAATGACGCCGTAACCATCCAGTTCCGGCATCATCACATCGCACAGGATTAGGTCCGGCTTTTCCCGTTTGGCGAGTTGGACGCCCACCCGGCCATTCTCGGCGCTGAGCGGCTGAAATCTCTCGAACCTCAGAATCGTCAGCAGATTGCGCCGCATTTCGGGCTCGTCTTCAATCACTAGAATCTTCATGCCATTCATGCTTGCGGGAGGGTGGGAAACAAAGGCAACCGGACGGTGATGGTGGTGCCGCGCCCTACGGCGCTCTGAACCTGGAGGCTGCCGCGATGCAATTCCGTGCAGCGTTTGACGATGGCCAACCCCAGCCCGGTGCCAGGCAGATCGCCCGTGTTGCTGCCGCGCTGAAAGGCTTCGAAAATGCGCACCACATCGGTTTCCGGGATTCCCAGTCCATGATCACGCACACAGCAAACAGCCTCCGCTCCCTGGCGCTCGATCTCGAAGCCCACCGGGCTGCCCTTTTCGGAATAATTGACAGCGTTGGACAAGAGGTTGGTGAAGATGTGTTGCAGCAAGCGCTCGTCGGCGAGCGCTGCCACAGCCTCCTCCGCCACCCACCATGTGATCGGGCACTTGCCCCCGGTGGCGGAGTGCAGCTCATCCACAAGCCGACGGCAGAAGGCTGGCAGTTCCAGCGGCGACGGCTGGCATTCCAGCTTCCCGGCCTCGACCATGCCGAGCACGAGCACCTCTTCCATCAGGCTGGCCATCCGGCGCGTGTTCTTCTGGATGGACTGCAACTGCTCGCGTCGTTCCGCCGATTCGAGTTGGTCGAAATACGCTTCAAGGATTTCTGCCGACGAGAGGATCACCCCCAGGGGCGTGCGGAATTCGTGGGACACCATTGAGACGAAGCTGCTCTTGAGTTGGCCGAGTTCCCGCTCGCGCGCGAGGGATTTCAACAACTCTTCCTCGACCTGTTTGCGTCCGGAAATGTCGTTGATGAAGGCTTGAATAATGTTGCGCCCGCCCCATTCGATCCGCGTCAAGGTGACTTCCAGCGGGATGTCGCGACCGCTCGTGTGACGGGCCACCCAGTCAAACCGGGTGCTCCCGTGGGCAAGGCAGTCAGCGATGTGCTTTTGGGCTAGGACGTCGCTAGCCTCGCCGTTGGGTTGCGTGGGTGGCGACGTGTCGCGAGGGCTCTTGCCCACGAGTTCCGCGGTCGAGCCGTAGCCGAGGATGCGCGCCGCTGCGGGATTCACTTCGAGGTACTGTTGTGGGTCATGGAGCATCACCCCTTGGCTGGAGGCCTCGAAGAGGGCGCGGTACTTCTGCTCCGATTCGTGCAACGCCTGACCGGCGCGCTTGCGCTCGGTCGCCGTCGCGACCTGCCCCGCTACGAACATCAGGATGCGCTTCTCCGCTTCGCCATAGGCCTCCTCGTCTTCGTAATGTTGCAGGGCCATCACCCCAATGATGCGCCGTCCGGGACTGGTCAGCGGTACGCCCAGCCACACCGCTGCCGGCGCACCGACTTCCTGATAGGCCGCGTCCTGATTCGTCCCGTCAACCACAGCGGCACCCCCGGCGTCGCGACGCAGGATGTTTCGCCGCGTGGCCACCAGGGGTTGGCCGGTGCGCAACACGTACCCGGTGAGCCCTTGCGACAAGCGCAGCGGCGACGGACGCGAGTCACGTTCGTCCACGAAATAGGCAAAACTGAACGTCGTCTGGTTCGAATCAAGCAGCGCGATGTAGAAGTTCTCGGCCGGCATCAGGCTCTTGACGATGCCGTGAATCTGGCAATAAAGGCTATCAAGGTCCTCCGCCGTGTGGACTGCCTCGGTGATTTGAAAGGTCGCGTGCTGGATCTGCTCGTGACGCTTGCGCTCCGTGTTGTCAATGATACTGGCGCGAAGCAGGGGTCGCCCCTCCGCCGGCAGTCGCACGAGCCGCACTTCAGTCGGGACCAACCGCCCGCTGGAGTGGCGGTGTATCCACTCGAACACCGGCGAACCGCCCGCGATGGCCTCATCCATCTTCTCGCGCGCCACGTCTGCCGATCGCCGTCCGTCCGCTTGGAACTCGGGGCTGACATCCGGTGGCGAAAGTCGGGTCAACGCTTCCACTGGGTAGCCATAGAGCCGACCAGCCGGCGCGTTCCCGCTCAGAAACCGGCCCGTCGCTCCATCGAACACCACGATCGCCTCCGGGGCATGCTCGACCAGCGTGCGCAGCCGGGCCTCACTGGCGCTCAACTCCGCAGTGCGCTCAGAGATGCGCCGTTCGAGGGTGGCGTTCAGCCGCAGCAATGCTTCCCGTGCCTCCTTGCGCTCCGTGACGTCGGTGACGGAGCCCACGTGATAGAGCACCGCACCGCTTTCCGGGTCGCGCACGGAGACGCAGTTGCTTGAGCCCCACCACCGGTGGCCATCGCGGCGAACGTATTCGATCTCCTCCCCGCGGAAACCGCCCTGCTCCTCCAGCAGGCGCAGCAGGCGAGCCCGATCCGCCGGATGGGCGTAGAGCCGTACCCGCGGCACCCGCCGCATCTCGGGGAACGAATCGTAACCCGACATCCGGAGATAGGCCCGATTAGCGAAAAGGAGTTCATGCTCCCGGCTGGTGCGGTAAATGCCGTCGGAGATGTTCTCCACAACCGATTCCAGCAACTGCTGGGAGTCGCTCAAGGCGTGCTCCGCCTGTTTACGCTGGCTGATGTCACGCGCAACCACCACCTGCAACTGGCGGCCTTGGGTGCTGATTGAGGTGGAGAGGACTTCCACCGGCAGGTCTGCGCCATCCAACCGGCGGATCATCCATTCAAAGCGGTGGCTGCCGGCGGCGGCGGTGAGCACCATGAGCTCTTTGGCCTGCTCACTGGAAGACCGTCCATCCGGCTGGCTCGGCGGGGAGAAATCACTCGGGCTTGCTTGCAGGAGTTGCTCCTTCGTGCCTGCACGCATCAACTCCACCGCCGCATCGTTGCAGTCCACGAAAACGCCTTGAACCGGGTCCAGCAGCCAAATGGCATCGGCACTACGCTCGAACAAAAGCCGGAACATGGACTCAGTGTCGCCGGTTTCGGTCTCCCGGGCACTGGGCCTTTCGGTCCATTTACGGTCGCTGCGGTTTGGCGTAATCATCTCATCGCAAGCTTGAGGCGCGATCCGCGTCGGTGCGCTGCGTGCAAAGCGGGTTGAGTGTTGCACGAAGTTTTCCCGGGAAGTCACCGCCGTCAAGCGGGCCCAAGCCAAAGAAAAACTGAACCATGATGATCACTGAACTGAATCCTGGCGGCCGGAACAAGCCGAGCCGCCTTCGTGCGCGCCACGCATTCGCCCGTACGCTGACCAACCGAAACGACCAACTCAGGCTCGGGTCTTCGGTTCGATTGCCGGTAACCCCTGAGAACCGGCTGCACTTGCGGGCGTTGCGCCAAGCGGAATTGCAGGCCTGGAATCGCGGCCCGCGAACCAGCGTGAACGCTGCCTTGCGGAAGGAAGTTGCGCGTGCCGCGCAGGGCCACCGCTACGAGTTTCGCGCGTTCGCCGCCGTCGTGTTCACGGCGGCGGTCGCAATAACCCTCGGCGTGCTGGCCCTGGCCCGTTTCCTCGAACAACACGCCGATTTCGTCGCGTCTGTCAGACAACTGCTCGGCTTGAGTTGAACTCACTTATCCGTCCAAACCTGATCTCCAATCGATCAACCAAACAAAAAGAAAGACATGCAATACAGATGAAGAAGATGCTCCTCGGGCTCCTGATCGCCGTGCCTGTTGCCGGCCTCATCCTGGCGGCCAAGTCTCCCGCTGATGCGAAGGCTGCACAACTCGCCCGTGGCAAATACCTCGTCGGCTTCGGCGGCTGCAGTGATTGCCACACCCCGCTGAAATTTGGGCCGAGCGGCCCTGAGCCGGACATGTCACGCTACCTCTCCGGACACCCGGAGAAAGCGCAGCTTCCGCCGCCGCCGAAACTGGCGGACAGCCCCTGGTTCGCCGCGACGGCTGGCATGACCGCCTGGGCCGGCCCCTGGGGCATCAGCTACGCGGCGAACCTGACGCCGGATGCAAACACCGGACTCGGCATTTGGAGCGAGGACATGTTCATCAAAGCCATGCGTACCGGAAAACACATGAGCGCCGGACGCGCCATCCTGCCGCCCATGCCCTGGCAAAACCTCGCCGCCCTCAACGATGAGGACCTCAAGGCGCTCTTTGCCTACTTGCACAGCCTTCCGCCGGTTGCGAACCGCGTGCCTGAGCCGGTGCCACCGGGCGGCGCGCTGAAATACGAGTGAATTCTAACCAAGCAACATCCCCCCGGACAGGGCATGACGAACGCAGGACCTCTTGGATGTGTTGCACCGCCACGGTCGAAGAGCGCAAGCAGCCTGCCCTGTATGTGCAGCCAGTAATGTGTGTCCGTGTCCATAATGTGCCGGAAATGCTTAAGCATCGGGGCTTTCATCCCGAGGCTGCCGAGACCAACCTTGTCGTCATCCGTATGCCGACGCAGCGTTTCTGGCTTCGGTCGCATTTTCAAAGTCCTACCGTGTCGGATGCCAGGTGATTCCTTTCGGTTCCCGAATGGGAGACCACCTTCCGAGATTGCTGAGTCTGCCGAGAGCAGCTTGAAAGTCTCATGGGGCGGTCGTATTCATAACGACTTTGCCCCGGTCGTGCCGAGGATACTTCAAACGGATGGAAAGATCGCACGCCGAATCCGAAGGCGCCAGAATAAATGTCGTCGGCCGCGCGCATTTCGGAGTCCAGTTAGGCGAAGGATGCGTGAACCAAGATGGGCGAAGGAGGAGAGGCACGCGGACATTCCGGCTGCGGTCAGGCATCGAGCATGACCCAGACGATCGGCACGACACGCGGCCGC
>CAYJNU010000320.1:0-9480 GCA_964371005.1 uncultured Verrucomicrobiota bacterium
GCGTGCCGTGGCCGGTGAAAAATACAAGCATTTACTTAACACAGTAATACTAGGTACCGTTCATCCATTCTTCCCACCACAAGGCAAAACTCCTCGCGGAATTCATCAGCCAGATCACCGGGCAACTGTCCTGCCAGATCACTGACTTGGGTCAAGACGTTAGGCGTGGTTACCAGCCTGGGGCAATGAGCCAGAAGGCCAACAAGCAAATCGAAATCTTCCTCTGTGTAGTGCCGGAGGCGTTTGAACGTCCCGATCTGTCTTCGGTCAAAACGTCCGATCCAGAGCAACAAAAGCAGTTGGGTGTCTATGGCCACGCCTGAGTTTCGGTGTCGAGCCAGTTGCGTCAGCCATAAACCGGCGTTACCCATGATCAGCGATTCTTGATGGCAATCCCCTTGCCGGTCTCTGCATCAACATGAACAACCTTGTATTTTCGCAACGGCCGAGGTCGAGTCAGCGAATCCAGCGGGGTCGGCATTTGCGCAATGGCAGGATCATCGTATCCAAGGGTGATAAGCCAAAATCGGCCGTCTTCAGACATATCCACTTCCTCCAATTGCGTGTGGTGCAACGGCATAATAGAGAATGAAACGTTGAAGAATTGAATAGCGGCTGCCACCGCCTGATGCACGTCCACTTTGGGTTTGTCGAGTGTTGTTGACATGGCTTGAGATGATTGACGCGTTTCCGTTGACCGAATCTTAACTTGGCTGATTTTCTGGTTCAACCCACTTCCCGTGCTCCCGAATCAAATCCACGAGGCGGTCCACGGCCTCGGCTTCGGGGATGTTGAACTTGATGGACGACTTGCCGACGTAGAGATTGATCTTGCCGGGTGCGCCGCCCACGTAGCCGAAATCCGCGTCCGCCATTTCGCCCGGGCCGTTCACGATGCAACCCATGATGGCGATCTTCACGCCCTTGAGGTGTTCCGTGCGCGCTTTGATCCGCGCGGTGACCGTCTGGAGGTTGAATAGCGTCCGCCCACAGCTCGGGCAAGCAACGTAGTCAGTCTTGAACGAACGGCAGCCTGCCGCCTGCAGGATGTTGTAGGCCAGCCGCAGAGATTGCCCTGCCCCACTCTCACCGCGCACAAGAATCGCGTCGCCGAGACCATCTGCCAGCAACGAGCCAATAACGACAGAGGCGCGCAGCAACGCGATCTTCGGTTCGAGCGGGGTCGGTTCGAAGCTCAGGCAATCCTTCAGCAGGATCGGATTGCAGCGGCCAAGCCGCTTCAACTTCGCCGCCAGTAACCGGTAGGCCGTGATGGCCGGCAGATTCACGCCATCCTTCACCGTGACGAGTTGGGTGTCGCAGTTGATCTGGAAGTCCTGCGTCGGATCAATCTCAGCCACGTTCAGGTCTTCATAAACCGCTTCCGGCTTGACGTCGTCCCTAGGGCGAATCTTCGGCGAAATCTTCTCGAAGCTGGCACGCACGACGACAACACGGATGAGTTGCTCCCCGCCGCATTTCACGCCGTCGGCCAGCTCAATCTCCGGCGTTTGGCGGCGCGAGAAGTGAAAGGGATCGAAGGGAAAATCCGAAGCTTGAAGTCCGAAGTCCGAAGTCGTCAGCAACGGAATCTGCGCCAGCAGTTCGCGGCAAACCTCGATCTCGTGCGGGCTGTCCTCCGTGAGCGAGACGCGGATGGTATCTCCCAGACCGTCGCACAGCAGCGAGCCGATGCCGATGGCGCTTTTGATGCGGCCATCCTCGCCTTCGCCTGCCTCAGTAACCCCGAGGTGAATCGGATAATTCCAATCTGGTCCTTCCTGCTCCAGCCGCGCGACGAGCAGGCGGTAGCACTCGATCATCACCTTGGGATTGGACGACTTCATCGAGAACTTGAAATTGTGGAAGTCGTGCTTGCGGCAGATGCGGGCGAACTCCAGCGCGCTCTCGATCATGCCGAGCGGCGAGTCGCCGAACCGGTTCATGATGCGGTCGGAGAGCGAACCGTGGTTGGTGCCGATGCGCATGGCACGGCCCAGTCGCTTGCACTCCAACACCAATGGCGTGAATTTCTCCTCGATGCGCGTCAGCTCGGCGGCGTATTGCTCGTCGGTGTATTCCTTGATGGCGAATTTCTTCGAGTCGGCGTAGTTGCCCGGATTTACGCGGATGACTTCCACCCACTTCACGGCTTCCATCGCCGCTTCGGGTTTGAAATGGATATCTGCAACGATGGGCACGAGACAGCCCTTTGAGCGCAGTCCCGAGACGATGTGCTCCAGATTCGCCGCGTCCTTCACCGTAGGTGCGGTGATGCGCACGATCTGGCAGCCGACGTCCACAAGGGCGAGCGATTCGCGCACGCACGCCGCCGTGTCCATCGTGTCGCAGGTGATCATGGATTGCACGACGACCGGATGATCACCGCCGATAACCACGCCGCCGCGGGCCGGGTCGCCGATGGTTATCTCGCGGGTCTTCCGGCGCTGGCGAACGAAAGGCGATTCGCAGTGGCGCATGGGCTAGTTGCCGGGGACCGGCGTGGGTTCCGCCTGTTCGATCGTCGTCTTGCTCTTGAACCACGAGCCGATCAGTGGCATGCGCTTGATGTCGTAAAAGGTCACATAGACCATGAAGCCAATCAGCATGGCCGCAAAGATGGAGGTGGTGTACTCCACAAACCTCACGCTGAGGGGTCGACGGCGGACTTTTTCGAGAACGGCCATCAAAATATGCCCGCCGTCGAGCACCGGTACCGGCAGGAGGTTGAGGATGGCTAGATTGACGTTCAGGAGCACCAGAAAACTGAGCGCGAGGCGGTAGTCCGTGTTCACCCACGCTGCCAGCATCGCGAGAATGCCGACTGGCCCGCTCAAGTCCTTTGCACCGACGCCAGTCTGTTTCGAGTGAAACAGCGCGCTGAACGTCTTGATCGTCTTGTCCACCACATCCGAGACTTGCTCCCACGGAGTGGGGCCGGGCCGCTGCACGACATACATCTGCGTGGTGCTCGTCCCCAGCGCGACTCCAATCCTTCCTTTCTGGGTGCTGGGATCCATGGTGGGCGTAATGGCCAGCGTGACTTTTTGGCCTTCGCGCTCGACTTTGATCTCGCTCGGTTTCTCGGGACGCTGCTTGATCAGGTCGATCAACTGGTCGCGGCTCACAATGGGAACGCCGGCGAACGCGAGGATCTTGTCCTGCCGTTTGAGCCCGGCTTTTTCTGCCGCCGTGCCGGAAAGGACATCGGTAACTTCGGGATGGTCGCGTGGATCCAGCCGCAGCAGCTTGAGTCCGAAGGTCTCGTTCACCTCGGCGGTCAGGTGGTAGGTCGTTGCCACTCCATCGCGCTCAATAACCACCGGCATGACATTCGTGCGGGCCAGCACGGTTGCCATGTTGATATCCTGCCACGACTTGACCTTCTGTCCGTTGACCTGAACGATTTTGTCGCCCTCCTTGATGCCCAGCTTCGCTTCCTCCGAACGGGGCTCGACGTAGCCGATGATGGGCGGGTTGACCAACATGGGCAGGCCTACGAAGTAAATGACCGTCGCGATGACGAAGGCAAAGACCACGTTCATGAACGGCCCGGCGAAGGCCACGAGGATTTTCGACCAAGCCGAAGCCGGCGGGATTTTCTCTTCACCCTCGTTTTGGCCTTCAAGCATGGCGGCGGTGGTCATTTGCGGCAGCTTCACATAGCCACCCGCCGGGATGGCACGCCAGGCGTAATCAATGCCGTCGCGCGTCCAACCGAAGATTTTGGGCCCGAAGCCGATGGCGAAGGCCTCCACTTTCAGGCCGCGCCGGCGGGCCATCCAGTAATGGCCAAACTCATGGACGAAGATCGCCGCGCCGAACAGAATCAGAACCGCGGCGGCGACATAAAGAATGTTCAAAATGCTCATAAATTAACACACCAACCCAACCATGCCCGTGAATCTATCGGCAGATAGGGTGAATGACAACCTGCGAAACCGCCCCAATGAGATCCTGGCCGTGTCCTGCTGACCTCTCCCCACGCTGCGTCCTGCCCTTGGAGTGCGAACCTACAGAAGGCGTTCAAACGCCGACACGCTTTCCCGGGTCAGGATGCCGTTCGGATCCAGGCTGGCAGACTCATAGAGCCGGGGCCACTTGCGTGGCCCGATGCCTGAATCAATTTCACGAAATGATTGTGTACGCGCAAGAGTGCACCGTCGTTACTGCACTCCGGATGCATTCAAGTGGAAGACGCCCACGCAAGCGGCCGGTCGCCGCCGTCACGACGCGGGTTTTCGCATTGTCAACCCCACCGTAAATGCCTTATTGGTAGCGCAAGCGCCGACCCGCGAGAAGGGACACCTATGAATCGCGAACGATACGATGAAGTGGTCAGGACGTTTTTCCAGTGCGACCCGGAAGCCATCACCAGCATCTTCCGCGAGTTTCTTCTGGCCATGCAGGCCGAGGAAACACTCCCACCAACCGCGCACAAGTCCCAGAACTACGAGACGGCGCGCGCCAATCCCGAAATCCACGTCCTGCCGGGCAACCTTAAGGATGCACGCGACACGGTGTTCCCTTATTTCTGGGGCACGGACAGTTGGGCCTCGCCGCTGCACTTGGAAAACGTGAAGGGCCCGGCGAACTACGCGTCGCTCGTTGGTGCCCTGGCCTGTCTGCTCAAGAATCCAAATCTCTGCACCGATACCTACAGTCTGCGCTCGAACGAACTGGAAGTGAAAGCCGTCACTGCCCTGGCCAACCTCCTCTTCTACCACACCGACGATCCGTGGGGCGTGTTTACGATGGGCGGCACCGTCTCAAATCTCTACGGGGCCAAGATCGGGATCGAGAAGGTCGTGCCCCGGGCCATGCAGCGCGGCCTCCAGAGCGCCAAGCTGGCCGGGATCGTCTCCGACGCCGCCCATTACAGCGGCCGGACACTCGCGGGTTGGCTGGGGCTCGGCACAGAGAATCTCCACCACGTTCCGACCGACAGCGCGATGGCGATGAAGCTCGACGCGCTAGCAGAGAAGTTGGAGACGCTGCAGCGCGATGGATTTCGCGTCGCGTTTGTCACCGCGACTTTCGGCACGACCGACGCCTTCGGCGTGGACGACGTGGCCGGCATTCGCAAGGTCATTGACGCGTTCGCCCATCGGCACAGCGTTCCCCCACCACAACTTCATGTGGACGCTGCGGTCGGCTGGGTGCTCAGCTTTCTGACCGAGTACGACGCGGACGAGAATGCGCTGGGGTTCAGCCCCGAACTGCTCCCGTTGGTCAAACGAGCTCAGGCTTGCAGCGAGGGCTTGCGGCAGGCGGACAGCATCACCATTGATTTCCACAAGATGGGTTGGGGGCATTATCCCAGCAGCGCATTCCTCGTCAATCGCCGTACCGACCTGCAGTATCTCGCCCGCACGGTGGCAGACACGCCTTACTTCTCGGAGGCGGATGGCCGCCGTGATCCGGCGCTCTTTACGCTGGAATGCTCGCGGCCCGCGATTGGCCCGTATGCAGTGATGGCCTCGCTGAATGGGTTGGGCCTCACCGGCTGGCGCATGCTGGTCGGGCGCGCGCTCGAACTGGCCCACCTGCTCAAAGGCCGCATCGAAGCGCTCGACAACTGTAAGGTGCTGAACCTCGAGACCGCCGGACCGAGCGTGGTTTGGTGGGTCCTGCCGAAGGGACGAAACGCCAAGGACATCTTCCAGCGCGCGGTGAACGGCCAGTTGTCGCCGGAGAAGTTCGCCCACTACGCTGCGGAAGTCCGACGGCTCTTCGAGAAACGCGAGAAGGCGATGGACCCGCGGCAGGACGCCCGGCTTAGCCTCACCAACAGCATTGGCTACTGCCCGAACGGACTGGACCTGCCAGCGTGGAAGGCGGTGTTTTTCAATCCGAAGACCGATGAAACCGTGGTGGACCGCCTGATTCTGAGCATCGAGGAACTGCTCTGAACCGGTTTTCCCGACGCGCAACAGCGGCTGCGCGCCCGGGGCGAACGGCGGCGACAAGGGCGGCCGGAGCGAAAAATGCGGTTTGAGAAACGTTGTTTGATTGACAGAGGGCCACCCGAACGGGTTTAACTACCGGAGACTTAATACGGAAACTTAAGAAATACAACTCAAGTACCATGAACAACGTCCCCTTCTCCTTGCTGGCCGCGGCCACGCCGCATTCGACGCTGACAGGAATTGACTGGATGGCCATTGCCCTCTACTTCGGCATCTTGCTCTGCGTGGCGTGGTGGGTCGTCCGCAAGAACAAGGACACGGCGACCGATTACTTTCTCGCCGGCCGCAATCTGGGCTGGTGGGTCATCGGCGCCTCGATCTTCATGTCGAACATCGGTTCCGAGCACATCGTCGGCCTGGCCGGCTCGGGCGCAAAGGACGGGGTGGCGATGGCCCACTACGAGCTACACGCGTGGTGTTTACTGGTGCTCGCCTGGGTCTTCGTGCCCTTCTACATGCGTTCGATGGTGTTCACCATGCCGGAGTTCCTCGAGCGCCGGTTCAGCACCAAATCCCGGTACGTGCTGTCCATCGTCTCGATCGTCACGTTCATCGTCTCGAAGATCGCGGTCGGCATCTTCGCCGGCGGGGTGGTGTTCGGCACGCTGCTGCCCGAGATGCGCATTGGCGACATTGACAGCTTCTGGATCGGTTCGATCCTGGTGATCGTGCTGACGGGTCTCTACACGATGCTCGGCGGCATGCGCGCCGTGGTTTACACCGACGTGGTCCAGGTCGTCGTCCTGATCGGCGGATCGGCCCTGCTCACCTTCTACGGACTGAACCTCCTGGGCGATGGCGGAATCGTTGCCGGCTGGGGCAAACTCCGCGAGTTTTGCGGTTCGGACATGTTCAACCTATGGAAACCGTTGGTTCCTGTGGGTCAGGAGGCTACCTGGGCGCCGGTGAAGGAGTTGAATGCAGCGGGCGCCATCACGAAGCAGGCTTGGTACTTCAACACCAATTTCCCGTGGCTCGGCATGGCGATCTGCGCGCCGGTCATCGGTCTCTGGTACTGGTGCACAGACCAATACATCATTCAGCGTGCGCTCGGCGCGCCAAACCAGAAGGTCGCGCGGGAAGGTTCCATCTTCGCGGCATTCCTGAAACTCTTTCCGGTGTATCTGTTCATCATCCCGGGTTTGATCTGCTTCGCCCTCGCCAAGAGTGGCAAGGTTCCCGGCCTGGCCGAAGTGTACGATCCGGTGACCGGACAGGCCACCGCGGCTTCCCAGGGCGCGTTCCCGTTGATGGTGCAACACCTGTTGCCGGCCGGACTGCGCGGTATCGTCGTCGCCGGCTTGCTCTCGGCGTTGATGGGATCGCTTGCCGGCGTGTTCAACGCCTGCTCGACCCTGTTCACCGTGGATATTTATGAGAAGCTCCGCCCGAAGGCCTCGCAGAGCGAGATTGTGAAGATGGGCCGCATCGCCACCGGGGTCATGGTGGCGATTGCCCTGGCGTGGATTCCCGTCGTGAAAGGTGCGCACGGCCTCTACGAGTATCTCCAATCCATCCAAGGCTACCTGGCGCCACCGATCTTCGTGGTGTTCTTCTTCGGCGTGTTCTGGAAGCGGCTCAATGCCAAGGGTTGCCTGTGGGCCATGATCATCGGTTTCATCGTCGGCATGTTCCGCATGCTGGTGGATACCCCGGTAACGATGTCGCAAGGCAAGTTCGTCTATTCGGAAGGATCTTTCTTCTGGATCGTCAACAACATCAACTTCCAATACTTCAGCATCCTCATCACGATCATCTCGGCCGTGGTGATGGTGGTCGTCAGTTACCTTACGGAGGTGCCGGATGCCAGGCAAATCAGCGGATTGACCTTTGCCACCGCGACGGCGGAAGACAAGGCCGCGACCCCCGCGAGCTGGAACTGGAAGGACGTGGCCGCTTCCTGTGTGGTGATGGGCTTCATCATCTTTGCCTACCTGTACTTCCGGGGCTGAGCCGGGAACAGACTTCGGGATTCAGCAAACCGGGACGCGTGTAACCCGCGCCGGCCGCCTCCGCTTGGCAGGCAGAGGACTTTTCCCTCAGGCAAACATCACCTTCGTCGTCGTCGCGTTCTCGTCCCAGCCACGCGTGGGCTCGGCGGTGACGGAGGAAATGTCCTTAATCGAAATCTGCCGACCGCGCGTCTTCGGGGTCTTCACGTCAATTTCCTTCGGGCCGCACGTCTGCTGACTGATCTTCTGGTGCGGGGCGGGCTTGTAACGAATGTAGAGCACCTCCGGCGTGTCGGGCGCGAAAAACAGGATGCGCGATTTCTCCGGGATGCAGAAATACGCCTTGTTGAGGATCGTGCCGCCAAATTTGAACCGCTTGAGATAACTGGCGTTGCGATCGGTGTAGGCGCAGGTGAACACTTGCTCCCGATCCGGCAGGCCACAGTAAAACAACTCGGACCCCACAAACATCTTCTCCGGGAGTTCCGAGACTTTGTACGTGCCGTCCTTGAACACCAGCAGGACCTTGTCGAACTTGGTGCATTCCAGCTTGAACTCGTCGCCGCTGACCTTGTAGCCCACGTAACCACTTTCCCGATCATAGGCGACCTTGAAGGACTTGAACGCCGCCGCCTTCACGTCCACTTCTTCGTGGCGCGCGGACTTCGTGGTCAGGCGCGGATACAGTGGGCCGTATTTCGCCAGCAACGCTTCCAGGTGGCCAATAACATACCTGGTGAGGTTCTTGAGATTCTTGCGTGTCTCGGCCAGATCGGCCTTGGTCTTCTCCATCTCCTCGCGGTGCTGGTTGATGTCGAAGAGTGAAATCCGGCGGATGCGGACCTGCAACAGGCGTTCCACGTCCGGGTCGGCCAACTCGCGCAGCAGTACTGTCTTGAACGGTTTGAAGCCTTCATAGACTGCGGCCATGACGGCGTCGCTGGTCTTGCACTTCTCAATCAACTTGTAGATGCGTTCCTCGATGAAGATGCGTTCCAGCGTCCGGTAGTGGAGTTCGTCCTGGAGCTTTTGCTCGCGCAACTCCAGCTCCCGCTTCAGCACAGCAACGAGTTGGTCCGTGTTTTCGCGCAACACCTCGCTCACCGTCAACTCGACCGGGCGGTTGTCCTTGATGACCACGATGCGGCTGGAAATCGTCACCTCGCAAGCAGTGAAGGCATACAGCGCGTCCACGAGCTTCTCCGCCTCCACGCCTGCCGGGCACTTGACCTCGATCTCGACGTTCTCAGACGTAAAATCGTTGACGGATTTCACCTTGAGCTTGCCCTTGCGCACGGCGTCTTCGAGGGACGCCATCAGCGACTCCGTCGTAGTGCCGGGCGGGATCTCCTTGATCACGACGGTCTGCTCGTCCTTGACCTTGATCTTTGCGCGCACCTTCACGCTGCCCTTGCCATCGGCGTAGCCGCGCGGATCCATCAAGCCGCCGGTTGGAAAATCGGGCAGGCACTTGAACGGCTGCTTCTTCAGGATGGCGATCTGCGCTTCCAGCAGCTCGGGGAAATTGTGCGGCAGAATCCGTGCGCTCAGTCCAACCG
>CAYJNU010000321.1:0-5945 GCA_964371005.1 uncultured Verrucomicrobiota bacterium
AACTTGCTTCTGTTTGAAGTCGCCAAACGCGAGCAGCGCCGCGAGGCCGAGCTTTACCTGAACGCCGCGCGCACGCAGGCGCAGTGGATCATCGAACACCTCGACTGGAACGACCCGCGCACGACGAAGGGGCAGCGCATGAGCGAGTTCAAGACTATGACCAGCCTGGTCTGGTTGCTCGAGCATTATCCCGAGCAGTCCCCACCTGGCTTGAAACAGAAGCTCACCGAGTGGGCGCACGTGGCCATCAAGCGCTCTGAAAACATGTGGGACTTCCGCCGCTACGATTTGCAGGATCACTGGACGATTCCCAAGCTCAATGAGCCGGGGAACCTGGTCGCATTCACCGCCGGCGCGTTGGCGGCATCGTGGGTGATGGATGATGCCGCGCTGAAGCGCCGCTTGCAGGAACTTGCCGTGGCGCAACTGGACAACGTCTTCGGACGCAACCCCCGGCTGGCCGCAGCCCCGGAGTATCCCGACAAAGGCTGGCCCTTGATCGAGCGCGGCTGGCCGAAACCGTTTCCGGACAACACCTGTGCGCGGCTCGAACTCACGCGCAGTTCGCTCTCGGCGTCGCCCGGCACCGAGATGTACCCCTTCCACCCGACCGGCGCGTATCGTCACGCGGAAGGCTGGGTGAACTTCAACGCGGCGTGGAACGTGGCGCTCGCGTATCTGAGATGGGATGCCAAGGGTGACGCGCGGCTCAAATCGCAGCAGGAGCAGGAGAACCCGTGAAGTCGTTCATCAGATTCGTCGCAGGAAGTTTGGCCGCACTGGCGGCGGGTGGCATCGCGCACGCGCACAGTCTGTTGATCGAGGCGGAAAGCCTCGGTAACCCCGGGGGCTGGGTGGTGGATCAGCAGTTTGTGGATGTGATGGGCTCGCCCTATCTGCTGGCACACGGCAAGGGAACACCCGTGGCGGATGCGTTCGCGACGGCGCACTTCCCCGCCACGGGCGAATATCGGCTTTGGGTGCGGACCAAGGACTGGTCCGCGCCGCAGACGGATCACGCCGGCTCGTTCAAGGTTGAGGTGAACGGGGCTGAGATGCCGGTCGTCTTCGGCACGGTGGGTCAGGGCTGGCTCTGGCAGGACGGGGGCACGGTCCAGATCACGAATCTGGCCACGGAAGTCCGGCTCCGAGACCAGACGGGATTCGAGGGACGATGCGACGCGCTCTTTTTCACCACAGACCCGGTGTTTGAGCCGACGAACACGTTGCCGGCCTTGACGGAATGGCGGCGGCAGCAGTCTGGCTTGCCGGCCGTACCGCCGTCGGCTGGCGAGTTCGAATTGGTGGTGGTGGGTGGCGGCATCACCGGCACTGCGGCGGCCGTTGCGGCAGCGCGGCTGGGGGTCAAGGTCGCGTTGGTTCAGGACCGTCCGTGGCTGGGAGGCAACGCCAGCCAGGAAATCCGCGTTTCCACCCTCGGCCTGACAGGCGCAACAATCGTGTCCGAGATCAACTCCACCCCTCATCCCAACGGCGACGATCAGGCCATCGCCGACGACCTCCGCCGCCATCAGGTCGTGCAAAACGAAACCAACATCCACCTCTTCCTCGAGTGGCGCGCGTTTCGCGTTCAGACCCATGGCGCGCGCATCGTCAGTGTGGATGCCAAGCACACCCGCACGGGCGCGGAGCGGCGTTTCGCCGCGCCGTTGTTCCTGGATTGCACGGGCGATGGTTGGATCGGCTATTGGGCGGGGGCCTTGCATCAGATGGGTCGCGAGCCCCGCTCCGAGTTTGGAGAATCGCTGGCCCCGGCCCGTGCCGATGCCATGACGATGGGCAACACGGTCCTTTGGTATTCACGCCATGTCGGCCATCCCGTCCCGTTCCCGGCCGTGCCGTGGGCGACGGATGTGTCCAGGGATTACTCCAAAACGCGGGGCGAATGGTATTGGGAATACGGCCTGACGAAGGACACGATTTACGATGCGGAAGAAATCCGCGATCACCTGTTCCGGGCCATTTACGGCACCTGGTGGAACGTGAAGCAAAGCAGCGCGAACACCAACCTCGAAATGGGCTGGATGGGTTACGTGGCCGGCAAACGTGAATCCCGCCGCCTGCTCGGCGATTACGTGCTCACCGAAGCCGACGTGCGCCAACCACCCGGTTTTCCCGACTGGTGCGGCCCAAGCCACCCGACGTCACGGTGCGCAGCGAGAGGCCAGCGCAATCGAGGGTCTTCAGTGTTCATGAAATCATTCCATCGAGTCGGCGCGGCTGTGGCCACCATGCGGCGCGTTCCGGTTGTCCTCGGTTGGCGCGTATTCTTAGAAAAAAGCCGCATCCTCCAATTGCGCCGCCTGCCCGCCGTGTTAGGATTTTCCCTCGTGTGGTTGCACCCAAGCAGCCGCGCAAGTTGACCTGACCATGAACGCACAGATCGCCGATTCGGCAGCCACGCAACGGTCGCGGAGGGCCTTCACATTGATTGAGTTGCTGGTGGTTATTGCCATCATTGCCATCCTGGCCGGCATGCTGTTACCGGCCCTGTCCCGTGCCAAGGACAAAGCCAAACGGATTGCCTGTTTGAATAATGTGAAGCAATGGACCCTCGCCACTCACATGTATGCTGACGAGAACCTCTTTCGCCTGCCGCAAGCCACGCGGCCAGGCAGGCAGGCCAATGCGTATTGGGTGGACCAGAAGAATTTTCGCGACGTCTTTAACAAACGATACGGAATCTCCCGCGAGCAGTTCTACTGTCCCGCCAATTCGAGTTGGAACAAGGATGACTTCTGGGACTGGCAGCTCGGCGGCGTGGACACAGTGATGGGTTACCACTACTTCACTGGCGAGCAGAGTCTGTTCACCAATCCGGGTCTGGTCCGGGTGGTGCCGGTCGACCGACAGGCCTTTGCTCTCAGAAGCACCGATCGCCCGTACTACACGGTGTTGTTCGCGGATTTGGTGCGCAAGCTGGACGGCTCGTGGGGACGCCCGGGTGACTCGGACCCGAATGTACGCGGAGCAAATCACTATGAAAAAGGCGTGCCCTCAGGTGCCAATCAAGGCTTTCTGGACGGCCATGGCCAGTGGGTAAAGGCCAAAGACCCGTGGATTCGCTTTCCGAAGTTAACCTTCGGGAGCGCCCAAGTATTTATGGATGGCGGCGACGAAAACCCGTGAGCCCGATTCCCCTTGCACTTTGCGGTCAAGACTCCAACCCCAACCTCATCATAAACCTGCCATGAATGCATCTGACACTCCCATCATTCGCGCCGCGATGGCGGCAATTGTCGCGCTCGGTCTGTGTGCCGCCACGGCACCCGCCCAGTTGCTAGAGTACGAGGGCTTCGAATACTCCGGCGCCGCTCTCGCCGGGCAGAACGGGGGAACCGGCTGGGCGGCCAACGCCTGGTTGGACCCGGATAGCGATACGCCGTTGTCCAACGAGGGCGTAAGCCTTGCCAATCCGGTTTCGCTCACCTACACGCCGGCTGGCAGCCGCGTGGCCTTTACCGTGGCAGGGGAGGCGGAACGCCGCCTGGGCACGGTTATGCCGTTGACCGGCGAAGCGGCCACGTTCTTTTGCAGTGCTCTGGTCAAGCGCCAGGGGGCTTTTCGCTTTGAGTTTCTGGACAACAGCGGGAACGTCCGCTGGCGCTTCGGCGCTGATGACGCCGGGGGTGGAGTGGTGGGCGTGAGCGGCGACATCACAACCCCCGCTCTTTTTCCCGTCGACGAAACCGTGTTTGTCGTGTGTAAGATCCTGACTCGGGCAAGTGCCAACGACCAGGTGTCCATGAACGTTTACCGCACGGGCGACATTGTGCCGACCGCTGAACCGGTTGTCTGGCAGGCCACAGGCGGCAGCGCCAGCGGGGTCACGCTCACACGCTTCCAGATCCGCAACGCCGCTGATCTGCCACTCGATGTGGACGAAATCCGCCTCGGCCAAACCTACACGGATGTGGCCAGTCCTCTTGCCAGCGGGCCACCGGCCGTTTACACGGATCCCGTCTCGGTCACAAACTATCAGGGCACGACGGTCCAGTTCCTCGTGGAGGCCACCGGGGCGATTCCCCTGGCCTACCAGTGGCGGCTCAACGAGCTTCCCGTCGCCGGCGCGACGGACGCGCTGCTGGTACTGACCAACATTCAACCGGCGCAGTCGGGCAACTACACCGTGGTCATCACCAACACCAGCGGCGCCACCACCAGTGCGCCGGCCATGCTGGGGGTGATTGCCGCGACCGACCTCGGCGTTGGCCTGGCGGGCCTGTGGCACTTTGACGAAACCACCGGTTTGGTGGCCGCTGATGCCAGTGTTAATGCGAACAGGGGTGATCTGTTCAATTTTGCGGGCGACGATTCCCAATGGGTGGCCGGTTACGAAAGTGGGGCTTTGGCTTTCGCCGGAAACAACTACGTCGAAGTACCCGATAGCGCGACGCTCGGGGCGAACCTGGTAAACCGTTTTTCCGTGGCCGCCTGGTTCCGGTCCAACGTGCTACTCAGCACCAACGGCGGCACCTACCGCATGTTGGAAAAGGAAAACAGCTTTTTCCTTCTCCAAGGAGACGGAAACGCCGGTGCGTTGGGCATTGGGGGTATGAACCTGTTGGTGAAAAAGGGCGGGGCGAATCTGTCCGTGGCGATCGGCCAATCACTTGAAGCCAATCGCTGGTACCACCTGGTCGGCACGTTCGATGGGGCGACGCTCAGCATCTACCTCGACGGCGAGTTGAAGGCTGCGCGGGCCGTCGCAGCGCCAATTGATACCACTGCACTGCCGCTGCACATCGGTGCCGATTACGGTACCGCCCAGAAGTATTTCAACGGCACCATGGACGAAGTGGGCATCTGGTAACGGCCCCTCCTGCTTTCCGAGATTTTGACCCTGGCTGACCGCACCGGGCCACCGCACTTCCGGGAACAGCCACTGTCGCAGACGAAATTCGTCGCCGGCACTGCGACCTTCCGGGTCGAGGCGCGCGGGCAGGAAGTACTTCGCTATGTGTGGTACCACGGCACGAATGAAATCCGCAGCGCGACCACTCCGGTGTTGACGCTGTTGAACGTGCAGCCGGAAGACGCTGGCGAATACTACTGCAAGGTGTCCAACCCACTGGGCGAGCTGTCCAGTGATCCAGCCACGCTCACGGTCACGGTGCCCACCGGGCTCAACGACGGAATGGCGGCGCTCTGGAAGATGGACGAGAGTTCCGGCTACGTTGCCGCCGACACCTCCGGCAAGGGACGGGACGGACAACTGCTTGACTACGCTGATCCCAACACCCAATGGGTCGCCGGTCAGGTGGGCGGTGCGTTGACCTTTGACGGCTTAATCAACCGCGTCGTCCCCGCCGACGGGGCTACTCTGGATGTCGGCACCGACGCCACTTTCACCTTCTGGATTCGCCCCAGCGCCTACGGCACGTTTGAAGCCTTGGCGAACTACAACCGCTACATCGGGCGAATCCTTAACAAAGGTGCTCACATCAACATCCAGACCATTGACGATCCGGGCAGCGTCCGGGCCACGATTGTGGCCAACGGTGTTGCCGCGCAGCAGTATTCGCTTACGCTGGACGAGTGGCAGCACTGGGCCGTGGTATTCCAAGGCGGCATGGTGACCTTCTACCGGAACGGCTTCCGCCTCGGCGACCCGATGCCGGGGACTCTCGGCGCGGCCGGGACCAGCCCCCTGGTGTTGGGAAATGTCTCCGACCTCAGCACCTCCAGCAGCTACTTTGCAGGCGCGATGGACGAGGTGGGCGTCTGGGCTCGGGTGTTAAGCGAGACGGAGATACTCAGCCTCGCGGGGCGGGACCTAGCCAACGCACCAATCATCGTCAAGGCGCCCCAGTCAGCCACCCGCTACGAGGGGGCCTCGGCTGCCTTCGCGGTGGACGCGACGGGCAAGCGCCCGGTGACTTACGAATGGCAGCATGATGGATTCCCCATTCCCAATTCCGGCA
>CAYJNU010000321.1:5955-9469 GCA_964371005.1 uncultured Verrucomicrobiota bacterium
GCGGATGCTGGAGGCTACACCGTGAAGGTTCAGAATGACGTGGGGGACGTCACCAGTTCGCCGGCGGCGCAACTCACCGTCTTGGAGATCACAAATATCACCGCAGGCCTGGTCGCTTATTGGCCCTTCGACGAAACCGACGGTACCACCCTGCACGACGCGAGCGGCCGTGGTCACGACGCCAAGTTGCAGAACACTGCTGCCACCCCGGGCAATCTGGGTGTCATCGGCGGTGCGGCAAACTTTGATGGCTTGGGTGCGTTCGCAACCGTGCCCCACGCCCCGGACCTGAACCTGGCTGACCAAGCCACCATTTCGGTTTGGATCAACCCGCGCTCACTCGGCACCACCGCCGCGGGTGGCCTGGGACGGATTGTGCGCAAAGACGTGAATTACGACCTCAGCACCTACACGCCCAATTCCTCCCTACGCGCGTACGGATTGAACAAAGTCTTTTATGACGCCCCGGCCAACTCCGCTGTGCTGAACCAATGGCAACACTTCGCCATGGTGGTGAAGGACGGGACTGTTCAATTCTTCAAGAACGGGCGGGCGCTGGCGAATCCCATCACGGGTTCCCTCGGGCCGGCCGTGACCAACGACCTGGTGATCGCCAATTTCGGTCCTGATCTCTCCATCATTCGGTTGTTCGATGGCTACATGGATGACCTGGGGATCTGGTCGCGGGCGCTCAGTCCGGCCGAGTTGGACGGCATCTACGAAAACGGAGTGCTGGGCCGGTCGCTGACCTCCCAGTTCGATCCGCTCCGGATTCAACAGGTGGACTTCCCGTCGCCCAGCCAGGTGCGGGTGCTGTACTACTCGCCCTATACCGGACGCGAGCACGTGATCCAATCGGAGAGCGGGTTGGAATCCGCAGGCTGGCTGGACCAGGAAGGTGTCACTTCCACGCCGCTCGGCAATGGGTTGTTCCAGGCAGTGTTCAGCAAGCCGGCTTCCGACTCGGCCTTTTATCGCGTCGCCGTGCTGCCGCCTCCACCGCTGTTCCTCGAGGACTTCGAGTCAGGCGGGCCGGGTTGGACGCACGGCGGCAGCGGCGACAACTGGGAGATCGGCGTGCCCGTCAACGGCCCGGCAGCCGCGGTCAGTGGCGCGAACGTGGCCGCGACCAGCCTGACCGGCAGTATTATCCCTTACAGCTATTCGTATCTGCGCTCGCCGGTGATCAACCTCACGGGAGTCACCCGCGCCACCCTGACGTTCCAGGAATGGCGTCATATTGACAATGACGTGACGTTCCACGGCACCGCTGTGAATGTGTTGGACGCCAATGGGAACTTGTTGCAGGCACTCTCCGCGCAGGCGGGAACGATTGGCGACTACCAGGCGCGGACCCTGCCGTTGCCCCCGCAACTTTTGGGGCAGAGTATCGTGCTGGAATTCCTGTTCTATTGCGACAACATCGTCGCCGACCTGACCACCGGCGCGCCGTTCGAGGGGTGGTACATCGACGACGTGGAGATCCTCTCGCAGTAGGTTTCCTGGTTTGTCAAAACCATGACCAGCGCGCGGCTTGGGTTCCGGCCGAAGCCGCGCGCAAGCATTCGATTGACTCGCATAACGTCCAGCGCTACCTCACGCCCGAGGGCCATGTGCATAATGAAGGCGACATTGGCGTGGGCGCAAAGGAGCAGTACCAGATCGCTTACGGCGCGCTGGTGCCGAAACGCGGCCGGTGTGGGAACCTGCTCGTGCCCGTCTGTGTCTCCAGCTCGCGCATTGCCTTCGGCTCGATTCGAATGGAGCCGGTGTTCATGATCTTGGGCCAAACTGCGGCTACGGCCGCCGTTCTGGCCCTGGCCCGGTTTGCCGGTGGGGCATTGCTTATCGCCACCGTCGGGCTGCAGGGCGCAACCGTGGTCGAAACCGACCTTTGCGTTTATGGCGGCACTTCGGGCGGCGTGGCCGCCGTGGTGCAGGCCACGCGCATGGGCAAGAGCGTTTCCCTCGCTGTGTTCAACACCCACCTGGGGGGGCTGACCTCTGGTGGCTTGGGCGCAACCGACGTGGGCACCATCGCGTCCATCGGCGGCGTGTCGCGTGAGTTCTACCATCGCATTGGCCAGCGGTACGGGCAGACCGAGCGATTCAATTTCGAACCGCACGTCGCTCGCGAGGTATACGCGGCCTGGCTGTCGGAGATCGGGGTTGTGCCGCGCTGGAATCAGCGCCTCGCCACCGTCACGAAGGCTGGCCAGCGCATCACTCAGCTCACCATGGAGGATGGCACCATCTACCGCGCCAGAATGTTCATTGACGCCACGTACGAAGGCGACTTGATGGCCATGGCTGGCGTGAGCTTTGCGTGTGGACGCGAGAGTACAAACGTGTACGGCGAGTCACTCAACGGAATCCGGGCCAGTACCCCCGCACATCAGTTTCCGGTGAATGTCGATCCTTATGTCGTGCCCGGAGTCCCTGCGAGCGGTTTGCTGCCCCTCGTGCAGCAGGGCGGGGGGGCACGCCCGGCGACGGCGACCAGCGCATTCAAGCCTACAACTACCGCTTGTGCTTTACGCAAAACGAGGTCAACCGTCTGCCGCACGTCCTTCCGCCAGGCTACGACCCGGCGCGCTACGAGCTGCTTGGACGCCTGCTCGACGCCCGCATCGCCGCCGGCCACGCGCTCACGATGAATTCGTTCTTCAACGTGTCCTCCATGCCGAATGGCAAGACGGACATGAACAACAACGGCGCCATCTCCACGGATTACATCGGGATGAATTACGCCTATCCCATGAGCGTTTACGCCGCGCGGGAACACATCGAGCGCGGGCATCTCGAGTATATCCAGGGGCTTATCTACTACCTTGCCACCAGCCCGCGCTCGCCCGCCAGCTTGCGTGCCCAGGTCTTGAGCTGGGGGCCGTGCCGAGATGAATGGACTGAAACGGGTGGTTACTCGCCGCAGATTTACGTGCGCGAAGCCCGCCGCATGTTGAGTGATTACATGATGACCCAGGCCGATTGTCAGGGGAGCCGCATCGCGCCGGATTCGATTTGCCTCGGCTCGTACAACATGGACTCGCACAACTGCCAGCGCATTGTGAGGCACGGCTTCGCTTACAACGAGGGCGATGTCCAGGTGGGCGTGCCCCGGCCGTATCCCATTTCCTACCGATCCATCGTGCCGCGGGTCGGGGAATGCGAGAATCTCTTGGTCACGTTCGCCATTGCAGCATCACACATTGCCTTTGGATCCACACGCATGGAGCCGGTCTTCATGATGGCCAGCCAGTCGGCCGCCACAGCGGCCGCCTTCGCCATCAACGATCACGTGTCCGTGCAGGAGGTCAACTATGCCAAGCTTGCGCTCCAGCTCACCGCGGACGCGCAAGTACTCAGTTGGGGTGGCCAGTCGGCCAGCGGCATCATCGTGGACGACCAGGACGCGGCCGCCGTAAAGGTCGGAGACTGGAGCAGCAGCACCTCCGTGGCGGGCTATTGGAACATCGGCTACCTGCACGATGACAACACGGGTAAAGGAGACAAG
>CAYJNU010000322.1:0-9469 GCA_964371005.1 uncultured Verrucomicrobiota bacterium
TTCCTGCCCCGGTCCCGGGTCTTGAGCGCGTGATAAAGGAATTGGATGCCAAATCCTGACGTATTCAGTTGCGGAAACGCGTCCCTGGTATCCAAGCCTGCCTTCCAATGCGCGCTGAATATGTGAAAGTTCCGTCCGTGAGAGAGATATCGTTGGGTTCCGAACGCTATTCCTGCTCCATTCACGTCCACAGACTGCGTGCCCAGGTTGGTCTGCAGAATCATCCCGGAACTGACGAGACAGAATTCGCCATGCCCCCACTGCTGCGCGTCAGCAGAGACGGCACCATAACCGCTGGTCGCCGGGAGCCAGCGGAAGTAATAGAGCTTCCAAGGATGCCCCACAACGTCGCGCCATTCGGCCATCGTTCCCTCGTCAAAGCGCAGTACGTCTTGAATGTGTTTGCTGATCGGGAGTTGCCGGAATTCCTGACGCTGTCTTGGCAGCTTGAGTGCCCAAGCCTGCTGCGGGAGCATCTTTTTCCCTAGCGGGCTGAACCACAGTTCGATCCCAGTTTCGATGGTGACCACCCACACGATCACCGCGACCAGCGCCGTCCGCAGCCAGCCAACCGGCGTGATGGGAGGCAGGCTTGGGCTTTGAATTCCGGATTCTGGATTTCTGCTTTCTGCTTCTTCTTTACGTGGTCCGTGGTCTGTGGTCCGTGGTCCGTAGTCCGTGCTCCCTTGGTTCGCATGTCCACTTTCAGCTTTCAGCATTTCTGCTTTTCCGCCCTCTGTCCTCTGTCCTCCGCCCTCTCCCTGGGCGTTGAATGTTGAATGTTGAATGTTCGATGTTCCCTTCTGCCCCATCCCGTCCTCATTTCTGCTTTCTGCTTTCCGCATTTCAGCGTTTCCATCCGCCTGTTCCGTTCTACTCCTCAGCAGCCACGCCAGCACCAGCAAGCCCGCAAACGTGATCCCCAAGATGGTGAACCCGGCGCGGTCATGGTACAAGTTCACCGCATCCAGTCCTTTCAGATCACACGTGCGAACCAGATAAGTGGTTCGCACCACATTACAGAAGAGTGCGATCCCCACGCCACCGAGCAACAGCAGCACACGCCTGAAGAAGCCGAACTGGAACAGTTCGCCCAGGAAGAGACTCACCATTAGACTGGCCTGAAAGGACCGAATGCCGCTGCACGCTTCGTCAACCCCTACGGGGCCTGCGCCAGTCTCGATGATGACTCCGCTCCGCACCGCGGGTGTGCCCAGATGGTTTGCCACCCGGGCGCTGACGGCGGCATTCAGCGTGGACAATCTTCCGGTCAGCGGCAATTGGACTCTCGAGGGCCACGGCACGGCGATGAGAAAGAACAGCACGGGAAAGAGGAAGAATCGGGCATAGCTTCGGCCACCAACAAAGTAGAGCGCGATGATCGTAATTGCGACGACGGTGAGGGCAAAGAGCCACGCCGCAAAGCGGCCATGCGTAATCACCGTTAAGAACAAGACCGCCAACAGCAGGGCCAATGCGCAAACGCCCAGCACCGCGAATGTGCCAGAACCCGCCCGAACCGGGGACCGCCGCGGACGACGCTTCCAGCGCTCCCAGAACAGGCACAAGCACAACAACGGCACGAACCAGCCATAGCTGTAGTCATCATATCGGTGCCAAAACACGCCCAGCCGGTAGATCGCGTACCCCCATAACAAGCAAAAAAATCCCCACGCGAACCATCCCAAACCACCCCGCCGCTCTCGTTCTTCCTCGCCGCCGTCGCAGGACGGTGGCTTGTTATGAGAAGACGGAACTCCCGGCCTCGAGGGGACCGGCGCTGGGTCACGTGGAGCTGGAGGAAATGCGTCGTCCGGGGTGCTCGTCATAATCGTTGGCGGATTTCCAAATTGCCGTTGTCGCTGGTCACAAATCGCTGTGCCGCTCAGGTGAGGCATTTAATCCGAGCCTTGCCCAAAGCTCAAACCAAAACAGCGAAGCGCCCCGTGGTCCGTGGTCCGTGGTCCGCATTTCCGCTTTCTGATTTTGATTTGCCCGATTCCCCTGTCCTCAATTCCTCTGTCATGATTTCTTTCGTGATTTCTGCTTTTGGATATTGCGCCAAGCGCGGAATCGAGACTTGCGGAAACGGGGGGCACCTGGCTTAGCATTACGGCCATGAGATCAATGCATTGCCTGTTTCCTGCCCGAGCCGTTCGGGCCGTCGGCGGCTCGCGTTCCGGCAGTTGCTTGAACACGTGAGCGTCTGGTCCATACTCGCCTTCTTCGCGCTGGGCCTGGCGGTGACCTGGCCGTTGGTCCCGATCATCATTCGCCGTTCGCAGGCGGCGGCGGTGGCACGCGGGAATTCATTTCATCAGACCCACACCGTCCCGGTGCCCCGGTTTGGCGGTTTGGCTCTGGCGATCGCGTTCGCGCTCGTCGTCCTCGCCGCCCATTTGGTTCTCGATATCCCTGGCGACCGTCTGAATGCCAATCTGGGCTTGGTGCTGACGGCTTTGGCCATGTTCGCGCTCGGGTTCGCTGATGACATTCGACCGCTGGGCGCCCGCAAGAAGCTCCTGGGGCAGATTCTCATCGCGATTGTGGCCGCGCTGTGGGTTTCGCGTATTCAAGTGTTCATGCACCCTTTGACCGGCCAAACGCTTGAGCTGGGGGCGTGGGGATTGGTGATTACCGTGTTCTGGCTGGTGGCCTTCACGAACCTGATCAACCTGATTGACGGAATTGACGGTCTGGCGGTCGGCATCTCGCTGATGTTGATGGCGCTGCTGGCTTACGTAGGGAGTGGTCTCGGGCCGAACCTGCCCGTATGCTGCGCCGCGGGGATGGTCGGTGCTTTGTTGGCCTTGTTGCGTTTCAACTTCCCGCCGGCGAAGATTTACCTGGGGGATGGCGGCGCCTATTTCCTCGGGTTTCTCATTGGGATTCTCTCCATGCGCCAATCGCAAAAAGGCACGGTGGTGGCGGCGCTCGTGGCCCCGTTGTTCGCGCTCGCCCTGCCCATTCTGGATGTCACGTTGGCGATTCTGCGGCGGGGGTTCAAAGGCGTCCCCATCTTTCGGGCGGACCGCAAGCACCTCCATCACCGCCTGATGGATGAAGGTTTCTCACGCCGGGGAACGGTGCTGATCCTTTACGGCTTCTCCGTCATCTGCCTGTTGATGGCCTTTGGGGTGTTCTGGTCCAAGGGCCGGTGGGTGCCGATCGCCTTCGGCTTCCTTTGCCTGCTGCTCCTGCTGGCGGCCAGCCGGCTGAATTTCGCCCGGCAATGGTTCGCCGTGTGGCGGGTGGTGGGAGATTCGATCGAGGTGCGAAAGGAAGCCCAGTACGCCCTGGCCCTTGGGCAGTGGTTCGAACTGGAGGCGGAACGCAGCGCGACGGCTGAGGCCCTGTGGCTGGAATACGAGTTTCTGGTGCGGAAGGTGGGATTCGCGGCGGTGCATCTGGAAACGGACGGGTGGCGTCAGACGTGGGCATCCGGCGCGGCGGGCCCACCTCCCGAGGTCGTGAAACGAAGGGTGGCCCTGCATCACAATACTCAGCAGGCGCTGGAGTTCGCCGTGGATCCGGCGCGGATGTCGGTGCGAATGTTCGATCAATTGACCGACCTGGCGGCCGAAGCCTGGATGCGAGGCGTGAATCGCTGGGAGTCGGTGCATGCTCGGGCGTTGGAATTCCAGCCGGCACCTGCGGCCGATAACGCTGAAACCGGCGCTCTTGCCGCCCCAGCGAAGTGACGCCTGGAATCTCAGGCCGCTGCGATTTCAATTTCGGCCGCCAGCCCAAAGCGCAAACCAAAACAGCGGCACGATCAAGCCGGGGCAGGGCTTTGGGGAATGTGGACGGAAGTGATTGCAGTGGAGGGTGAAAAGACCGGGCCCAGCACGGGACTCCTTTTCTGCTTTGCTCAACTGGGATGAAAGCCCAATCCAGTTGCACCTCTTCGCCTCGCTGTTGCGGCATCGGACCGTGCCTGGTTCGACACTTAACTGGCGGCTGGCGAAGAGGATTTGAACCAGCGCCCGCTGCCGCGTGGCTCATTGACCGAAAAAGTGGGCGAGCCAAGCCATTCCCACCTGCGGGAGGATTAGCCTTTCGCCGGCCGGGTGGATTCGCTTAAGCTCCGCGTCCAGATTGTCCGAAATGCGACCATTCATCACCAGCGCCAGCAGCATCGCCGGGCGCGGGAAGCCCACTTACCCGTGCGTGGGTGCTCCTGCTGTGCCGCGCGAAACACAGGGTGTGCGGTCAAACGCACGGTTACAGAAGCCGCGCGGGTCCGCTAACTTTCGGCGCAGCGGTATGTAAAACGAAACCATGCGGCAATTCCTCACAATCGCGGCGAATGCGTTCATGGAACTGGTCCGGCAGCCCATCTTCCTGCTGCTGATGACCAGTTCCGCCCTGTTTGAGATCTTCCTTGCCACGCCCTACTACTTTGCGTTTGGCGACGAACCCAAGCTGGTCAAGAACAGCGTGCTGGCGGCGATGCTGTTGACGGGGTTGCTGGGGGCGGTGCTCAGCGCTTCGGCGTCGCTGGCGCGCGAACTTCGCACCGGCACGGCGCTGGCGGTGTTGTCCAAACCCGTGGGCCGGGCGCAGTTCCTCCTGGCCAAGTATCTGGGGCTGGTGCTCGCGCTGACGGTACTGACTTACGTGAACCTCGTGGCCGCGCTGGTGGCCAGTCGGATGGCGTTCGACGCGTATGGGAGCACGGACCTCACGGCAATCGGGGTATTCGGCGGTGGGATCATCGTGGCCTACCTCGTGGGCGGGTTCAGCAATTTCTTCCTGCGCCGACCGTTCGTCAGCGACGCGGTTTTTGCGGTCGTCGTCATGACGACGCTGGCGGCCTACGTGATCATCGAGTTCACCAGTCAGACGCAATCCTTGAACCAGGCGGCGGCGGTGGACTGGCGGTTGGTGCCGGCGGCGGTGCTGATTCTGTTCGCGCTGTGGATTCTGGCCGCCCTGGCTTTGGCGTGTTCCACGCGCTTTGACACCATCCCGACGCTGGCTATATGCAGCGCGGTGTTCCTGCTCGGACTGGTGTCGGATTACATTTATTACAAGCTGGGGGGGACGGTGAATGGCGGCCCCTGGTGGGCGACAGTGCTTTACACGGCGTTGCCGAACTGGCAGTTTTTCTGGCTCGCTGACGTGCTGGACACGGGCAAAGGCTCGTTCCATTGGGGCTACGTCGGCAAGGCTCTGGCCTATGTGATGGGTTATGTGGGCGCCGCCCTGTCCGTGGCGGTGCTGCTGTTTGAAGAACGGGAACTGACGTGAAATCCGAAATCCGAAATCCGAAATCCGAAAGCAGCCCGAAGGCCGATGGACGAAGCGTTGTGCCCCCGGCGTCCTCGGAGCTTTCGGTCTTCGAGTTTCGGGTTGGTTTCGGGTTTCGAATTTCGGATTTCGGATTTTGACGCGCATGGAACGAAGCTATCAAAGACAAGGGCTGTTGAACTCGCTGGCGCTGTTGGTGGCGGGCGCGGTCGGGTTTGCCCTGGCGCGCTATGCCGGTTCACTGGCTGGCCAGATCACGGCGGCTTTCGCGGGTCTCGGCTGGCTGGTCACGCTGGTGGCGTGGTTCCAGATGCGGCTCGAGGAACGCGAGCGGCTCGAAAAGCTCGAACTCGAAGAGATGGCCCGCTCAAAAGGCAGCGCGGCGCTGTTCCAGGCCCAGGATGCGGAAATCTTCCCCGCCCAACGCTCGCGGCAGCAATTTGAGCGGTTCTTCCTTCCGGCGTTCACCGTCCTGTTGTTCCTGCTCCAAGCGGGGGGGGCGTGGTTGCTCTGGCGCTGGCTGGACAAAGCGGTGGTGCGAATTGCCCCCGACCGCTGGATGATGGCGGCCGCGCCGCTGGCGGTGTTCTTCCTGGTCTTGTTTATTCTGGGCCGGTTCTCCGCGACGATTGTCCGCCTGGAAAACAGCCGCCTGCTGCGCCCGGGCACAGGTCACCTGCTGCTGGTCGCCTTCCTGTGCGTGCTGGCGGCGGCGGGGATTGGCACGGTCGCCGTGTCCGCAGATTTCCCCAAGGCTGACCTTTACCTCGCGCGTGCGCTCTGTGTGTTGCTGGGATTGGTCGGGCTTGAAACGCTCGTCAATCTCATTCTCGAAATCTACCGCCCACGCGTGAAGGGCAAGCTCGCCCGCCCGCTTTACGAAAGCCGACTGGTCGGCCTGCTGGGACAGCCGGAAGGCTTGGTCACCACGGCGGCGCAGGCGCTCGATTACCAGTTTGGCTTCAAGGTTTCGGAAACCTGGTTCTACCAGTTCTTTGCCCGGGCGTTGGGCTGGCTGATCCTCCTGCAGTTCGGCGTGTTGCTGCTATCCACGTGCTTCGTCTTTGTCGAGCCGGGCGAGCAGGTTTTGCTGGAGCGTTTCGGCCGGCTCGTGGAGAGCCGTCCGACACTCGGGCCCGGCGGGCATTTCAAACTGCCCTGGCCGGTGGATCAGGCCTATCGCTTCCGCACGGAGCAGATTCAGACCCTGGAAGTGGGCTACGTCCTCACCGAGGAGGAAGCCAAGCAGCCGCCGAAGACCATTCTCTGGACCATCGGTCACGGCAAGGAAGACAACTTCCTAGTTGCCAACCGGGAGACTGCCCAGTCGAGCGCGCCGGGCACCAACGAAACCCGCAAGGCGCCGCCGGTCAGCCTGCTCACCGTCAACATCCCCGTGCAATTCCAGGTGACGAACCTCATTCAATGGGTTTACGGACACAAGGACGGATCGAACCTGCTCCACCAAATCGCCACGCGCGAGGTGACGCGTTATCTCGTCAGCTCCGATCTGAACGACATGATGTCCCGCACGCGGCTGCAAACGGCGGAGAACCTGCGCGAGCGGATTCAGACCGCGGTGACGGCTCATGGCTTGGGTGCGCGCGTTCTCTTCGTGGGTTTGCAAGGCATTCATCCGCCGGTGAAGGTCGCGCCCGAATACGAGAAGGTCGTTGCCGCCACGCATCAGAAGGAGGCCAAGATTCTCGCCGCCCAAGCCGACGAGATCCGGACCAACGCCCTCTCCAGCGCTCAAGCGATCACCACCATCAATGCTGCCCAAGCTGAGCGACGGCGGCTTGAGGTGAGCACCATCGCCCGCGCTGCCGCCTTCACCAATCAGATTCCGGCCTACCGCGCCGCTCCATCCGTGTATCGGGAGCGGGCTTATCTGGACGCGTTCGTCCGCGGCTCGGCCACCGCTCGGAAGTACGTTTTGCTGACCACCAACACCGAGGACGTGATCCAGTTCAATCTGGAGGACAGCGCCTACAAGTCGCTCCTCGATCTTTCCGTTCCAGCCTCCAAGAAGTGATTTCCATGAAACGCAATCTGCTCACCCTCGTCATCGGCGCCGTGCTGCTCGTGCTGTTCGTGCTGCTGTTGTTCGTCTTCCAAGTCCGCAAGTCGGAGGTTGCCGTGGTGACCCGCTTTGGCAAGCCCGTCCGGGACGCCGCGCCCGGGCCGCATCTCCGCTTGCCGTGGCCGGTCGAGAAGGTCTATCGCTTTGATCAACGCATTCAGACCTTTGAGGACAAGTTCACGGAGGATCTCACCGCCGACAACAACAACCTGCTGACCCTTGTTTACGTGGGTTGGCGCATCAAGGATCCGCAGGCGTTCTTCCCGAAATTCGCGGGCGGTTCGGCGGTCGCCGCGGAGCGGATGCTCGAAGGCATCCTGCGCAGCGCCAAGAGCGCCGTCGTCGGCAAGCACGGGCTCTCTGATTTCGTCAATGCGGATGAGAAGCTGATCCAGTTCGACGCCATTGAAAACGAGATCAAGGGCCTGGTGGTTTCCCAGCTTTCGGCCAACAACACCGGCATGGAAATCGAGTTCCTGGGCATCAAGAAACTCGGATTGCCCGAGAGCGTCACGCAAGCCGTGTTCGACCGCATGACCTCCGAGCGGAAGAAACTGGCGGACGGCCACCAATACGAAGGCGAAGCCGAAGCCCAGAAGATTACTTCAGCGGCCAACCGCCAGGCCGCCGAAGCCCTGGCCAATGCCGAGGCCGAAGCCACGCGCATCAAGGGTCAGGGCGAAGCCAAGGCCGCCGAGTTGCTGCCCGTGTTCGAGAAGGAGCCGACGCTCGCCAACTTCGAGTTGCGGGTCAAGGCGCTCGAACAATCGCTCAAGGAACGGGCCACGCTGATTCTCGACGAGCGGACGCCGCCGTTCGACCTGTTCCACAATTTCGCCACCAACCGCCCGAGCAAGTAACGTGGTATGAGCCAACCCCACGAACATCCTTCCGCGCCGCCGCCTCCGACGCCGGTGGATAGCGGTTCCCAAGCGCTGGCGGAGGCGCTGCGCAGCAGCTTTGCCATCGTGCGCGTCGTGATGGTGGCGCTCGTGGCGCTATTCCTTTGCTCCGGTTTCTTCAGCGTTGGATTGCAGGAGAAGGCCATCATCCTCCGCTTCGGCCAACCCGTCGGCGAAGGCGGTCGGGAATTGCTCGGTCCGGGCCTGCATTGGTCGTACCCATATCCGATTGACGAGGTCGTCAAGGTGCCGATCACGGAGATTCAGACGATCCAGTCCACCGTCGGTTGGTACGCCACCACGCCCGAACAGGAACTCGCCGGCACCGAGCCGCCGCCGGGCAGTTCGCTGAATCCCGCGGTGGACGGTTACGTCCTGACTGCGGATGGCAACATCGCTCACAGCCGCGCCACGCTGCGCTACCGGATTGATGATCCGATCCGCTACGTGTTCGGCTTCGTCACCGCCTCGAACGCGGTTCAGAACGCCCTCAACAACGCGCTGCTTCACGCGGCGGCCCGTTTCTCGGTGGATCAGATTCTGACCAGCGACCGGACGCGGTTACAGGAGGCCGTAACCCGGCGCTTTGCGCAACTGGCGCAAGCCCAGGGGCTCGGCGTGGTGGTGGATCAATGCAGCGTGGACAGCAAAGCACCCCGGCAATTGAAGCAGGCGTTCGACAACGTCATTACCAAGGGCCAGGACCGCAGCAAGCTGCTAAATCAGGCGCGCAGCCTCGAGAACCAGACCACCAATCAAGCCGCCTCCACGGCGACCGCCATCGTCAACGGTGCGGAAGCGGCCCGCACCCGTTACCTCGAAGATTTGTCGGCCGAAGCCGAACGGTTCAACGGGCTGCTGCCCAAATACCGGAGCAACCCGGACCTGTATGTCCAGATGCGCCTGACCGAGACCATGGGCCGTGTTTTGACCAACGTCGCCGACAAGGTTTACCTCCCGCAACGGGCCGATGGCAAATCGCGTGAGTTGCGCCTATTGTTGAACCGCGAACCACAGAAACCCAAGACCGAACAACCGCAGCCGTGATGAGATCCGAAATCCGAAATCCGGCAGCCGAAGGAAGCGCGGACTGCAAGCGCCGAATTCGCCCTCGATCCTCGCGAAGCGTTTTGGATTGCGTCAGCCCTCGGCCGCTTTTCGGACGCGTGAGCCAAAGCGGCAGAGGGCTGCCGCAGTCCAAGACGCTCGCGCGTTCACCGGAGAGTAGTTT
>CAYJNU010000323.1:0-9437 GCA_964371005.1 uncultured Verrucomicrobiota bacterium
CAGTTTGGCGCCGACTTCCTGCTGCAGCTCAAACGGCACGCGTTTCTGCGCGGCATCACCATCAGCGGCTCGGCGGTGGGCAATAACTTCGTCCTGCCCAAAGGGGACAAGCGCGACCAGCAGATCGCCGACGTGAAGAAGTGGGTGGACCAGTGTGCGGTGTTCGGCGCGCCGCACATCCGTGTCTTTGCCGGGCCGGTGGACAAGGCGCTGGACCTGGCCACCTCGAAGAAGTTGGCCATCGAGGCGTTGGAAGAGTGCGCAGACTACGCCGGCACGAAAGGCATTTTCCTCGGCCTCGAAAACCATCACGGCATTGTAACCGAGCCGGACGACTTGCTCGCAATTGTGCGCGCCGTGAACAGCCCGTGGTTTGGCATCAACCTCGATACCGGCAATTTCTCCACGGACGATCCCTACGCCGACCTTGCGCGGTGCGCGCCGTACGCTGTCAACGTGCAGGTGAAAGTGGACATCCAGCGTCGCAATGAAAAGGAAAAATCCCCCGCCGACTTCAACCGGCTCGTGAAGATTCTTCGAGCAGCGAACTATCAGGGTTGGGTGGCGCTCGAATACGAAGCCAAGGAAGACCCGTGGACAGCCGTGCCGAAGTATCTCAGGCAATTGCGGGAAGCGATGACGTGAGCAACGGTTGGCGACTTTCCGTCGAAACGTCCCTTGGCGGACCAACCGAGCCAGGAGCCTTGACCCGGGGACGGCAATATAGAAGAGTCGTCACGCAATGTGGACGCCCTCTCGAGGAGTCGTTGAGGGCCAAGCCCCGCCCGACGGGCCGGTCGGTAAGCTCAAAGTCGTTGATGCGACGGGTCGTTAGCAGACCTGGCCCGCCGGGGCGGGAAAACGAGTTGAGGGATAAAGCAGATGACAACCGAAGGCCATCCGAAATCCCGGGCCGCCCGCGCGGCGGCGAAATTGTTCCCCGCCGGGCTGGCGGGGGAACTCCTGCGGCCCACCGCCCCGCCCGTGAACAACTTCGGATAACCTATGTTTTTTCGTTCGCTGCTGAAACCATGACGATGAAATCCTACGCTTTCTTTGACATTCTTTGCAGAAGCGCTCTTGGAGGATTGCTTTTGAAGACATTCTTCGTGGCAGCGAGTCTGCAAGCCCAAGGAACCCTGAATCTTGTCCAGAACGGCAGCTTCGAGGTGATTACTGTTGTCCCTGGAGTTGAAACGCGCGCGCGCCCTTGGCAAGGAGAGCTTTCCTATAATGAAGGCTGGTCAAATGCTCCGCACGGTCGGAATTATGCTCACATCGGGGGCGTGTTTCAGGATGTTTCAACGACGCCAAGCCAACTGTACCATTTAACATTTTGGGCAGCATCCGATCTTTACATCAATGCCACCGGAACTGTGGCTGTTCGCTGGGCCGGGCAGGACGCAGCGGTTCTAGTTACGGAGCCGCATCCCTATGATCCAATGAGGAATCGCTCTGAGCAGATTGTATGGCAGCAGTTCCAGATCAGCGCATTAGCGGCGACGGCGCCATTGACGAGGTTGGAGTTTCGAGCCAGCAACAACAGCCAGATCCTGTTGGATGATGTCCGCCTTCAGGTCATCCCTGAAGCCCCGTCAGGTATGCTACTGGCATTGGGTGGCGCGATCTTCCTTTGCCGCTGGGCAATTCGCGTGATCGAGAGCGAATCGGGTAGCCGGGAGGATTGCCCTCCCGCCCCCCCCACACCACCGGACATGCGGGTCCGCATCAGGCGGTTCCGGTCAGATTAGCGGCGGCGGGATCGAACTTCCGATTCCGCGCCCCGTAATGCAGTTCGATCCATTGTGACTTCAAGTCCGACGCCTTGTTCCTGAAGCCAACGGTTGTCCAACGCCCGTTGCACGATGCCGTTGCCATCCTTCAGAGACCGAAACGTCTTGCCGAGTGCCTCGCGGCTGGCGACGAATTCCGCTACCACGTCGGCCACTCGCTTGCTGGCAATCTGGTCTGCCCGGCGGTGCGCTCCTTTCCGAAAGCGGTGGGGGGGGTGCGTTTGTAGATTCGTGCCTCGATGTTGCCGACCGCTACAGTCTCAGGTTTCGAGCAACTTGATCGTTGCGAGTGTTTGATGTAGGCACATGTCAAGAACAGTCTTTTGTGGCTTGCTCAGAGGCTTCGTGCCGCCTTGATTTGCAGGTATTTGGTTGCCAGCGTAACTCAGTGGTAGAGTAGCGGTTGTGTAAACCGCCGTTTCCAGTTTTTCATTTCCCGCCAAAACCCCAACAAAAAGCCCTGTTTGCAGGGGTTTCGTGCATGTCCCTGTTTTTCGTTCGCGTCACGTCACGACAGCATGTTGACACGTTTTGTGTAGGCAAGTGTCGGCAGATTTTGAGGGTAGCGGCATGGGAAACCGCCCCCGCTAGTGTCGTTATCGGGTGATCTGGAGAACAGAAAGCCCGCCAGCGGTTAGACTGGCGGGCGTGGTTGCGCGGGGTGCTCAGGCGGCGGCTGACTCTAAGTAGGAGCGAAGCCCCTCCATGACGATGCGAGTGGCCACTTCGGCAGCGGTCTTGCCGATCTTCGGTTGCTCCTTGGCGATGCGGGCCAGCCGTTTCTGGTCGCGCTTGCTGAGGGTCAATTCGAGCGTGCCCGACTTTGGCGCGAGTCTGGTCAGTGCGCGATTACAGGCAATCAGGAGTTCTCGGGAATCGCCATTCCAACTTTGACGAGAACTTTCTTCCTTTCGCTGGCAGGTGATTGCCAAGCGACACGCTTCCGACAGCGTCAGCTTTTTGAGCTTCCGCCCGTTCAGCTTTCCAACGTCAAACGCCTCTCCAGCTTCTGTCACTGGCCAGCCTTTGACCCCCGCCGCAAAGAAGTTCTTGTGGTTATCCACGATCAACGCGTTGTAACCGCGCCAATGGTCTTCCGGGTGGTATAGCTGTGCGATGATGAGGTTCTGCGGACTGGTCTTTTGTTTCATGTTTGTGTTCCACAAAGCCAGTGGCGGCGTCCGAAGGTGCAACCCTTATCGCGACCGGGAATCACCCCGACGCTATCGAATGCCGCCACTGGCAGTTTTGTGTCTTGCTCGCCGTCGGGATGATTGGGCCCGACTCACAAACGGCGGACGGCTGGTTGCACAACCGTCGGCGGCATTCTCTCAGAATCGGGCGGACTTGTCAATTAGACTCAAAAACAGAGGATAAGGTTTGCGGCTGCGTGGAGTTGCGGAAGCAAAATTTCAGGCCGTTCCTCCAAGTACTCGATGAGTTGATCAAAGGTTTTCGCGGGACAGTCGGGCCGATCGAGGAGGAATGACCAGAGGACGACTTCTTCCCAAGGGCGAGGCGGTGGAATCTTCCCGGTCAACATGAGGTCAAGCCTGCCCTCAAGCTCGCGTCTCAGGGATGTCTTGGTCGTGCTCACGCTCCGTTCACCGGCTGGATGTGGATTCCTTCCCGGCTCGCCTTGGACAGCAACGCCGCAATGTCATTTCTGATCGTGTGGAGGTTCTCCTGCATGGACTTCATCGGGTCCGCCTCGCTCCCGGTCAGCGCTTGGATTTGTTGGCGCATCATCAGGGCGGCATTGGTCGCATTGCCCGCCAAATCCTCCCGCCCCATCGCCCGGAACGCCTTGGCGGCATCCTCCGCGTCCGTGACACCCCATGCCAGCGTGCGCTGTTGCTCGAACGACTTCCGCATTTCGCCATATTCCTGCGGCGTCAGGTCCCGGCCGTACCAGTTCGCGGCGGCGTCGTACAACTTCTGCGGGATGCCATTCTCCCACTCCTTCGACATCGGGGAAGTCTCACCGGCGCCGGCCAAGTCGCTCACCGTCCAGCCGCTCCGGTCCATCCGTGCATCCGCTGCGGCCTTCTGCGCGGCGCTCAGTTTCGACCGTTCATCCCGGATGGCCTTCTGAAGTGCCAATTCCTTCTCCGCAATGTCAGCCTGTTTCTTTTTCGCTTCGACCAGGCTGTCCTCCATATCCACGATCTTCTTTCTCAGTTCGGAGTACTCTTTTGTCTTTACCAGACCAGCTCGCTCCATGTCCTGCGCGGAGCGGTTCAGTTCAACCAAATGCTCGCTGTACGCCGCAATACGAGTCGTCAGGTTGGCGCGTTTGAGCAACGCGTCGAGAAAATCCATTTCGGCCTTCTGGCGTTCTTCGGTTGCCTTTTTTGCAGCTCCCGAAGCGGCTACGATTCCCTCCGGGGTTGCTGCAAGTGGAAGCGGTGGATCTGTTTTACCTTCGACCCCAAGTTGTTTCAGACCTCCAGCCATAGCCGTTTGGACTGTTGCCTTCACTTTTGCTTTGGAAATTGCCCATCCGCTTCGAACATAGCGCCACGCTTGAGAAAGCACTGCGACATCTTCATCGCTTGCGCTCTCCAGTTGGTTCGTTTTGAGCCCCGCGAGTGTATCTGGGATGCTACCAGCCGCTCCCTTGCCGAACATCTCAACTGAAACCCTGGCCTTGCGAGCCGTGTCAGAAACCCTATCAAACCCATCAGCAACCAGTTCGAGGTTCTGGTTTAGTGTTTTCCCAATCGCGCTTTGTCCGGTCAACTCCTTGAACGTCTCCGCCGCGATCTTGTCCCCCTCCGCAATCCTGCCGAGAAATTGCTGGAACTTGAACAACCGGCTAGATGTGGCGTCCGGGTCTTCTCCTGCCATATACGCCGACTGTTTGAACCTCATCAAGGATGAGGACGACATTCCCAAGTCTCCAGCCTCCTTAGCCGTGGAAAACGCTTCTTTCAGGGTTCCTACTGCGGTCTTGAATGCAATCGTTGCGACGGTAATTCCTGCAGCGATTGCGGCGCCCCACGGTCCGAACTTCGCCGCGAGGGAAGTCAACCCATCCACCAGTGATGCCAGCCCTGGACTCACTTCGCGCAGTCCCGACTTGAACGCGTCAAACACCCCAGCCACTCCAGACCGCGCCTTGATGGCCTCCTGACTCATCCGCGACAACTGGCCAAGCTGCCACGATTGCGGCATGCTCCCGCCCTCCGCGCTCCCCGTGTAGTACGCGCTCCCGGCCTTCCCCTCGTACTGCTTCGCAATGCGGGCGTGGTCCGCCAGCCGCCGGTCAAAATCGCGCGTGTCCAGCCCCAGCTTCAGGACGACTTCCTCTTGTGTCATGCCCATAGGTCAGTTGGTTTCGTGATTCGGTTTAAGAAAGGGCCCGCGTCAGGATCTCTCCTGACGCGGGCTTGCGAGCGGGGAAGCCCATTCCACGCATGAAAAGTTATTCCGACGTGATCCGCTTGATCGCGTTGCCGTTGCCCTTCGCCCAGCCAAAGCTGGATTCGATGGTGTGATGCGCCCGATCCAACTGCCCGTCCCCACGGGTGCGATACTCCAGCGAGACGCCGCTGTCGGGGTCGGTGAAGATTCGATAGGTCACGCCTGACGCCAGCACTTCCCGGCTCGGCGGCACCGGCGCGAACGCGACGAGAATGGCTGACTTGAACGCAGCAAAGCCCACAAGGTGCTCGCTGTTGCCAGGGATGGTCGGATTCTCCACGTAGTCAAAGCCCATCACGCGGGGATTCAATCGGCCTTCCTTGATCGCCGCGTCACTGCCCGCCGCATAGGCGGCCTTGAAACCTTCATCCTTCAGGAGCGCGACGTGATATGACGTGTCGAGGAACAGACTGCGGCCTTGCAACGGCCACAGCTTGCAACTCTCCACCAGGTCCGCCACGTCATCACTGACGAAAGCCGCGGCGGCGACCGTCTTGGCAGCCGTACCGTAGTTCGCCTCCGTGACCACGGAGAGCACGTTCGCAACGATGTCGCTCGCCAGCTTCTCCGCCTTGAGCTTGGCCATCTCCTGAATCTTCAGCCACGGCTGCCGGGCGAATTCCTCGCTGGTGAATGCCAGGTCTTTATACCAGCGCCCGCCGTTCGTCGCGTCCTGGCCGATGGTGATTTCCCGGTGATCCAGGGTGGTCGTGCCGGTCGTCACGTAGCCCGTGGCTGCGCTGAAGACCAAACTCGCCTCGGTGTCCAGGTCCATGAACGGAACTTGGATCGTGTTCGTGCCTTCGAGCGGCACGTCCCGGAACACCGTCGAGAAGAGGCCCAAGGGCAGCAGTCGGCGAGCAAAGTCCTTGACGATCTCCTGCATGATGACCGTGCGCTTGAGTTCAGGGGCAATCGTGTTGTCGCCAGCGGCGTTCATCACTTCGGGCCAACTCCCGCGCTCGTTTGCGTAGAGTGAGGCACGTTTTTGTGCGGCGGCGTGCACTGCTCCTGGGTCGGCCCCATGGGAAATGGTGCTCTTCAGTTCGTTCAAAATTGTGCTTGGATTCATGGTTTCGAGAAAGGGTTGTCAGAGTTTCAGAGTTTGATTCCGGCAAACGCCAGAATTGACCGCGGCGCGGTTGCGCCGGATGTCGGGATCAAAAGTGTCGGGTGGCTGGAGAGACTGCGTAGCTCAAGCAAGGCGCGAGTCGGCTGATGCACATGGCCCCACTCGGCGGCCTGGGCGCGCTCGGTTGCCTCCAAATTGGCGGCGGCCTTTCCAGCGGATTCAGCAAGTCGTGTGGCAACTGCGGAAGCAATCGGGATTGCCTGCGCGGCGACTGCCCTCGCGGAGTTTTTCAAAGCCTTGAGCTTCTCCATCCGATCTTCAGAAAAATCCGCGTAGCTCCAGGAGTCTGCGCTCAGAATCTCACTCGGGTTTGCGGTGGCGGCGGCGGAGGTCGCGGCCAACTGCTCGCGCCAAGAATCTGCCGCCGACTTGGAACAGAGTTGCGAAATCAGAGCCTCGACGGAGCGGTATTGCGTTTCCAGCGCCTTCAGTTGTGCCAGTTCCTCGGGCAGGACGCACGGCCCTGAGATTTCCACGAGGCGCTTGAGGACGCCTTGGGAAACATGCACCGCCGGGTGTTGCGGAGGTTCAGCTTTTGGAATCGGCGGCGCGACGCTGCGGATCGGGAAACCGGCGTCGTCATGTCCCACCGTGCGGAGCGTGGGCGCGGTGGCCGGCTTCGGCTTCGCGGCGGGCGGCACAGGTGGCGCGGACTTCGCTCCGGGCCCTCGAGCCATGTTCAAGACTTCAAAAATTTTCATCGGTTTTCGTTCGAGGCTTCGATTTGTTCGTTGCCCTCTACTAGAGGTCGGCCCGTCAAATGGGCGAGCCTCGCGGTGGTGGTCTTTTCGTGGTGGCAAAGGTTCTGTTTCGAGCATCGGCACAGGACCGCGTCTTGCTCCAAACTACGTCCATTATCGCCGATGATAACGCGACGAAAGGCCCGCCAGACTGGCGTTTTGTCGAGTGCGCTGCCATCCATCGCCAAGATGACAGCCCGGAACATCTCGGCAGTCCTGCGGTTCACGTCCGCGCTCGAATCCGGGAGTGCATTTTCGTCAAATAGCCGGCTGGCGATGCGCTCAGCCAAATCGAGGCCCGCGCCTTCCTCCAGGCATAGGTCAACAATGGTGTCCCGCGCATCATCTTCCCCGGCATGAACCACACGGATGCGCTCGCCCTCGTCGCCCCACCCAATGCCCGGCGTGCGCTCGGCATGAAAGCCGTTGCGCATCGGAGCATCATGTTGAGGATCGGAGTCGAGCATCTGCAGCGGGCTGGGTTACTTCGCGGCGGTGGTCGTGCTGCTGGGCTTGCGCGGCGTCTTGCACAGCCTGCCAGCGGCCTGCACGATGGCGTCGGGGTGCGACATTTCCCCGTCATCGTCGGGGTGCAACGGGCCGTTCGTGATTCCCCATGCCTCGCATACGTTTTCCACGGCGGCGGCGGTCACCATGTAGTTATCGAAGACGACGCTGTCCACCTGGCGCGGCGTCGCCTTCAAGCCAGCGTGATGCAAGGCGAACCGGATTGCGGCTGGCATCGCATTCCCGAATGCCTCGGTGGAGGCAAGCAAGCCATCGGTGAAGTTCAAGCGCGGCTCACCTGCGGATTTCCCGGCGGTACCGGCCGAAATCGGCAGACGTCCAAGTGCGCCGAGGTACGATCGCCACAAGCCCACGTCATGCCGGCCATCGGCAGACGGTCGCGGTGCGTCGGCGCGGCGTATCCAGTGCGCGATGCGTTGGCGGGTGCAATCGAGTGCGGCGGCAAGCTCTGACTGATTCCTGGCGAACCCCATTTTGCTGTGGGTGGCTCGCTCGAGGGTGTTCGGTTTTTTCATGGTGATTTTCCTTTGGTTCAGCACGCCGCGTGTGCATGCGGCGTGCAAAGTCGTGGCGGACAACGGGAAAGTGGTTCGGCAGAAATCTGCGGAACCACTGCAACTGGCGGTCCAGAGAGTATGACAAAGAGGGAATGAGGCTTTCCACACGCGAAGCCGGGAATGAGGCGTGACCCCCGACCAGACACGGGTTCAAAGAGATTCCTTTGAATCACCGGGGTCGCCTCTGCCGCCACGATGGCCCGCGCTGGGCGCAGGAGCAACGGAGAGCTTTCAGCGGGTTGCGCCTGGGTATCGGATGGCCAGCGGACTTGAAGCACCCAGACGGCGTTTGTCGCCGTGCGTTCAACCGAATGGACGTGCCCACCCCGCGCTTCCAACACCGCGACGAGTTCGGCGGGTCTGTTCTCGGTGTTCATCGGTCCGGGGTCGCCTCCTGTGCCTGAGTGCCGCGCCACAACGCGTTTACCTGCCCGACTACCTCGCGGGCGTAGTACCAAGCCCATCGCTCCACAACTGCGGCGGCTTCGTGCGGAGGGCTCCAAACCACAGGCACGTCGAAGCGGGCTTCCCATGCGGACAGACTGCCCATGACGGCTTTGGGCGACAGGTTGCCCCGGTAGTGGTGCGCCGTGACTTCAGCCGGTGCGCCCACGACCAACAGCCGCTTGAAATGAAATCCTCGCAGACGATGAAGCTCCCGCTCAAAGCGCTCCCGGTTTTCCCCGGTGCAGCATCCAACCAGATCGGCCACGGACTTTCTCTCGACGGCGAACAGATGCTCCATGCCCAAGACGGAGTAATCCCCGGATTGCAGTGTGCCGGTGACGCTTGCCAGATGCTCGAAGACCAACGGCGTTTGCTCCCGCGTGTCCACGATGATCGTGGGCCTTGCGTCGGCCAAGTCGCCAAGACTGCGGAGCGCGGGGAGGGTTTGGGCGGCTTCGGTTGTGATCATATGCGTTCGCGTCCGTACTGGGACTTGTGTTCGGACGTATCGTTGAGGGTGCCGGCGTTCCGGTTGGGCTTCCCGGTGACCGATCGTGATCGGCGTGCAGCATTGGCGTACTCGCGGAAGTGATCTCGCCATTCGCGCACGGCGGTTCCGTCGCTGGAGTGCCATTGCGACTTCTCCATTGCCCTCAGGTAAGGTTCGGCGTATTGCACCGCGCCTTTGAAGAGGTTAGACGCGTAGACCACAACGTCGTGTAAGGTTGGTTTCGCAAAAGTTGGCTCGCTCATGCCCATGGCCCCCGGGGGGGGGGGGGGGGGGGGGGGGGGGGGGGGGGGGGGGGGGGGGGGG
>CAYJNU010000324.1:0-9404 GCA_964371005.1 uncultured Verrucomicrobiota bacterium
GAGGTTGCCCGCGTGTTGCTTGGGATACAGCGTCAGGTCGGCCTTGAGACCCGCAGCCTGCAAAGCCGCTGCTTCATCCTGACGAGTTGCCGCGTCATCTTCGCCCGCGGCGACAACTGCCGCTGGGTCAATGCGGCCAAGTTCACTCAGCGCCGTGAACAGCACTTCCTGCTTCCGGCATCCAGGGAGCGAAGTGGAAAAGCTGGATTGCCCGAGTCTGGCGTAAGTTCGTGCCCCGCGCGCTGCTGCTGTCTGCTCTTTCTCCAAAACCAGGAACGCCGCGCCCTCGCCGGGGATCACCCCGGCCCGCATCGTTTTCCAGGAGTCGAACAACCCGTGTTGCTCCAGACTGATGAAAGCCAGTTCGTGCGTTTTGACATCGCATCCTCCCACCACGGCGCATCGCGCATCGCCGCACTGGATTGCGCGGACGCCGGCCTCGATGGCTTGGGCGCCGTGTCCTTCCCACGGTGTGTACACGGCGTTCGCGCCCCGGATGTGCTCGCAGATTGAAACAAAGCAGAGCGGCATGTTGCTGAGAATCTTGAACGAGAGAATTGGGCTGACCGACCGCAGGCCGGCCTGACCAAACCGCGCCAGATCGAACTGCCCGTCCGGCGAAGTGGAAGCCCGAATCAACGGCGTCACATCCGCCAGCGGCAGGCCAGCCAGACCCGTGGCCGCAAACAGGCCGATCTCGTCCTGCGGATAGTCCACCCCAACTTCAAGCCGCGCATCCCGGAACGCCGAGCGCGCAGCAGCAACTGCCAGTTGGGCATCTCGATTCATCAGGCGAAGCCGCTTGACCTCGGAGACGTGCTCCTGGGGACGGAAGTCCCTTACCTGCGCGCACACAGGGCACGCGAAAGGAGCGGCATCGAAACCAAGGGGCGGAGTTGCAGCGGATTCCCCCGCCGCGATCCGGCGCAGAACCTCGCGTGGATTGTCACCGATCGGCGTGACAAGGCCGATTCCCGTGATGACAATGCCGTCGCCCATGGATGAATCCCTTGCGTCGTCAACCGCCCTTCATCCACAAATCCATCAACCGCCGCCGCTTCTCCTCCAGCAGCGGGTCGTCAACGTGCTTGAAGGCGAAGACCATTTCCGTGGAAGTGACGACGGTTTCCCCGCGTGAGGCCGTGGTTTTGACCTTGCCGCCGGCCTCGTTCACCGACATCACCTCCGTCCGGTAGTGCAACGTGTCGCCCGGCTTCACGAGCGTGCGGAACTTCGTCTTCTCCAGCACCGTGAGGACTGCCTTGGCGTTCGTTCCGTGCTTCTGTTGCAGGCTCGATTCGAGCAGCACACCCGACAATTGCGCCATCCCTTCGAGGATCAACACGCCCGGCATCACGGGTCGCCGCGGGAAGTGGTCGTCAAAAAAGTCTTCGCTGAGCGCGACACTCTTCACGCCTTCCGCCAGCGCGCCGACTTCCCAGCGAGTGATCTTGTCTATGAGGAAGAAACGCATACCCGGACTGAGCGTGGCAGTGGGTCGGGAGTTTGGCGAGCCCATTTTAGGGTTCGCCAAGTGTGCGCGTTTCGGCCTCAAACCTACCGACCCACGGAGCGCCGTAGAACCGGTATGCCTGCCTGGCAGGTCAAGGTGTAATCCCACGGTGGCAAAACCCGCGATCGGGTCGGAGCGTTCAAGGATGTGAGGGCAGATCCGCGCACTCAGGTTCAGGTCGCCAACAGCCACTTGATCTGCCCTTTGTCAGTTGGGTTACAATTGTTCCAGGAACCAGGAATTCCATAACTCGTTCGTGTGGATGCGGGGGCTTGGAGCCATCGCCGCGCGCTCCGCCGCACTCTCATCAGCGAAAGGTGCCGATCCAGGATTGCTGGCCGTCCCAACCGCTCCGTCACCCGCGCAAGTTTCCGGCGCGATCATCACGCACAGTCCCGCTTCGTCGGGGCTCTACATCGGCTCGCCGGCAATCACGATTCTCACGAACGGCGATTATCTGGCCGCGCCCCATTACTTCGGCCCGAACCTCAAGGAACACCAGCGCGCATCCACCGAGGTGTTCCGCTCCACCGATCGCGGGAACACCTGGAGGAAGGCGGCCGAAATCCCCGGCGCGTTCTGGTCGTCGCTCTTTGCGCATCACGGCGAGCTTTGCCTGATCGGGCTCAATCGGAATCCTGGGCACATCAACGGCTGTCGTTCGACCGACGGCGGCACCATCTGGACCTCGCCCACCAACAGCCGAACCAGTGCATTGCGCGCCGACGTCCGCTACCACACCGCCCCCATGCCCGTGGTTGAGCACCAAGGTCGGCTTTGGCGGGCGTTCGAAGACGCCATGGGCGAAACGAACTGGCGCGAGCGTTACCGCGCCGGCATGTTGTCCGTGCCCGTGGATGCGGTTTTGCTCGACGCCGCAAACTGGACTTCCAGTAACTTCCTCTCCAGCGACTGTTCCTGGAATGGTGGCGACATGGGCGGGTGGCTCGAGGGCAACGCGGTGATCACCTGTGAAGGGCGCGTCGTCAACTCGCTGCGCCTGGAAACCCGGGACTGTCCCGAGAAGGTCGCTGTCGTCAACATCAGCCCCGATGGCAAGATCGCGAGCTTTGATCCGGCCCGCGGCTGCATCTGGCAGGACGTGCCGGCAGGTTGCCGGTCGGATGCCCGTGCTGGTCGGTATCACCGACACTTCGCTGGTCGAGGCTGGCAGCATGGCTCGCCACGCCGCTGCTGCCGGTGCAAAAGCCGTGGCCACCCCAGCGCCGCACTACTTTCCGGTCGGAGAGCACAAACTGTCTGAGTTCATCCGCCAACTGGTGTTGGAACTGCCGTTGCCGCTCTATCTCTACAACATGCCGGTCATGACGAAAACGCAGTTCGAGCCGGAGACGCTGAGCCGGTTGGCCCAGCTTGAAGGCATCATCGGCGTCAAGGAAAACTCGGGCGACCTGAACTACTCCCAGCAGGTGGTGGAGGTGGCCAAAGCCCGGCCGGATTGGCGGCTCTTCATGGGGCCGGAACATCTGCTGGTGGATGCGCTGCGGTTGAGTGGGCACGGCGGCGTGAACGGCGGGGCGCTCGTTGACCCGGGATTGTTGGTGAACCTGTACGAAGCGGCGGTGAATCGTGACGAAGCGCGCGTGCTCGGGCTTCAAGCCCGCCTGCTCCGTCTGGGCGAAATCCATCGAGCGGACAGCCACGCCTCGGCTGGTCAAGGGCATGAAATGCGCGTTGGCGTTGATGGGCATCTGCAGCGACATCCCAGCCGAACCGATGACGCGCTTCGCCCCATCCGAGCGAAAGCGTATTGGGGCCACGCTCAAGGCCCTAGGGCTGCTTCGTGCGCGCGTCCCTCTGCCCGCGGCAACCGTTTGAGGTGGTCCGGCACCGGTTTGTGGCTCATCTGGTGTCAGGGCGAGGTTTGGAAGTGGCGCATTCGTCGCTTGAGTCGCAGTCCCCGGGGCTGATTCAATGGCGCGTGCTTCAAGACAGCAAACATCGGGACCGGCCGGTCATCATCGCAGGCGCTCGCAGGACCGCGCTGACGTCTCTGGCCGCTCTCGCGATAGCGGGTTGCAGCAATATGAATTCGACCAACACGTTCGCCGATCTGGAAACGCTTCCCGCACGAGAACGCTCACTGACCCGCACCCGCTACGGTCACATCCTCACGAACACTGGTGTCTGGTCGCCGGATGGCCACTGGATTGTCTATGACACGCGCTCGGATCCTGCGGGCTCAGTTTTCGATGGCAACCGCATTGAAATGGTCAACGTCGAGACCTGCGAGGTTCGGGTGCTGTATGAATCAGGGAATGGTGCGCACTGCGGCGTGGTGACGTTTCATCCGCGCGATTGGAAGGTGATCTTCATTCTCGGCCCGGAGAATCCCACGCCGGACTGGCAATACTCCACTTCGCACCGCCAAGGCGTCATCGTGGAGGTTGGGCGGGAGGGGGAAGCGCGACCGGTGGGGCAACCGCGATTCCTCGATGCGCGGGATCTAACCCCGCCGTTCACGCCCGGCGCGTTGCGCGGTGGATCGCACGTTCACGTTTGGGATGCGGCTGGCGAATGGGTCAGCTTCACTTACGAGGATCACGTTCTCGCACGACTTCGTGACGGTACGGGACAACATGACCTGAGCCAGCGTAACGTCGGCGTCAGCATCCCTGGCCGGCCTGTGCGCGTCCGGGCCGATCACCCGCGCAACCATTCCGCCGATTATTTCTCCGTGCTGGTAACGCGGACGGTTGCCCAACCGAAGCCCGGTTCAGACGAGATCAATCGCGCCTGCGAGGAAGGCTGGATTGGGACGAATGGCTATGTGGGCGTGGACGGTTCCCGCCAGCGCCGCGCCCTGGCGTTCTTGGGCAATGTCCTCACCGCGAAAGGCGAGACCAACTCTGAAGTCTTCGTCGCGGATTTGCCGGAGGACCTGACTCAACCGGGCAAAGGTCCGCTCTGCGGCACCGAGACCCGCGCTCCCGCACCGCCACGAGGCGTCGTGCAAAGGCGGCTGACCTTCACGGCGGAACGGAAGTTCCCCGGCGTCCAAGGTCCGCGCCACTGGCTACGGAGTTCACCCGATGGTTCCGCCATCGCCTTCCTGATGAAGGATGACGCGGGCGTGGTGCAGGTCTGGATCGTCTCGCCCAACGGTGGCCCCCTCAAGCAGCTCACGCACAACCCCTCACCCATCGCCAGTGCCTTCACCTGGAGCCCTGATGGCCGCCTCCTGGCGCACGTGATGGACAACAGCGTTTGCGTGACGGATGCCCGGACTGGACAAACCCGGAGGCTGACCGCCCGAAGCGACGATGTTTCCGCCCCGCGCCCGGAAGCGTGCGTCTTTTCGCCGAACGGACGAGCGATCGCCTATGTTCGCGCGGTACACTCCAACGGCCAGTGGTTCAACCAAGTTCACACCATCGCGCTTGACTGAGAACGAGCGCAACCGAGCGGGCGGTTCGATTCTCTGTCTTCAACTCAACCATGTCGTGGGGCGCGGCATCTCTCGGCCCGGCGGTGCTGACGCGCCTGTTTGAACCAGAGGACCGGAATACGCCGCGGGCTTCAACCCCAAATCTGCCGGTCCAGGGAGCGCAGTTGAACGGCCTCACTCACGTGGTCGGCCAGAATGTTTTCCGCACCGGCGAGGTCCGCGATGGTGCGGGAGACTTTGAGGATGCGATCGTAAGCCCGTGCGCTCAGGTTCAGGTCGTTCATGGCGAACTTCAGCAGCTCCAGGGTCGCCTCGTCCAGCTTGCACCAGGTCTTGATTTCGCGCGCTCCCATGCGGGCGTTGCAGGTGATTCTCAGCTTGTCCTTGAACCGCTCCTGCTGCCGGCGGCGGGCGGCGATGACCCGCTCCCGGATCTGCGCGGAGGACTCGCCCTCGTGCTCGGCCGCAATCTCGCGGAACTTCACCGCTGGCACTTCCACGTGGAGATCAATCCGATCCAGCAACGGTCCAGAGATGCGGTTCAGGTAGTTGTGGATTTCTCGCGGCGAACAGCGCGATTCGCCGGGCATCTTGCCATCGGGTGTGGGGTTCATCGCAGCCACCAGCATGAACTGCGCGGGAAAAGTCATCGTGCCGGCGGCGCGCGAAATCGTGACTTGTCCTTCTTCGAGCGGTTGGCGCAACGTCTCGAGCACGCTGCGTTTGAACTCGGGCAACTCGTCGAGAAACAGCACGCCGTTGTGGGCGAGCGAAATCTCGCCTGGAGTCGGGTTGATGTTGCCGCCGAGCAACCCGGCGTCGCTGGCGGTATGATGCGGCGCGCGGAATGGCCGGCGGGTGACGAGCGCCTGGCCGGCGCTCAGTAGCCCGACGATGCTGTGAATCTTGGTCGTTTCCAGCGCTTCGGCCAGCGTCAGGGGCGGCAGAATGGTGGGCAGCCGTTTCGCAAGCATGGATTTGCCCGTGCCCGGCGGGCCGATGAGGAGCAATATATTGTAAATCCACCAGTCCGACTTATATGATTGTTCCCGAGATGAGAATGGCGATTTCCTACGTGCGCTGGTCCTCAGCCCAGCAGTCGCTGGGCGACAGCAAACGGCGGCAGGTCGAGCAGACTGAGGCATTCTGCCGCGAGCACAAACTGATACTCGACCAGCGCTTGGTTGACGAAGGCAAATCTGCATACAAGGGAAAGCATCGTCAGAAAGGAGCCGCATTGGCGAGGTTTTTGGAGGAAGTGAAGGCCGGGAATATCCCGAAGGGGACGGTGCTGATCGTGGAGAGTTTGGATCGGCTGAGTCGGGAGACTGTTCCTGTGGCGCTTCGGCAGTTTCTCGAAATCCTCGAACACGACATTGAGATAGTCACGTTGATCGATCGGCAGTGGTATTCCCAGAAGTCCTTGGGCGCTGACTCCGCCCCGTTGCTGATGTCGATTGTCTATATGATGCGGGCACACGATGAAAGCCGTCACAAGGCTGAGCGGTTGGCAGAGGTGTGGCAAAACAAGCGGAAGCGGGCGGTGGAATCTGGGTTGCCGATGACCTCGGCGTGTCCAGGCTGGCTCCGTTTGCGCAAGGACGGCAAAGGCTTTGAAGTGATTCTGGAGCGGGCGAAGTTGGTCCGACTGATGTTCTGGCTCTACAACCGGGGTTGGAGCCGGCAACGGATTGTGGCGCTCTTCAACCGGCACAGCGTTCCAACATGGGGCGTTGGGCGGAAGGCGGCGAAGGGATGGCATCACAGTTACATCCAGAAGACGATAAACAACCGGGCCGTATTGGGTGAGTTTGTGCCATACTCCACGCGCAGTGGAATGGGGGCGACCCAGCGGCGACCCGCGGCGGCGGCACTCAAGGATTACTATCCCAAAATCATCACGGCATCGGCGTTTGCGAAGGTGCAACTTCGGAGCACCGGGCCACGGGGGCCCATCGGCCCGCGGGTAGCGAATCTTTTTCAGGGGTTGTTGCGGGACGGGGACCATCCGGAGTTCACGATGTATTACAAGGACCACGGGGACAAGGAGGGCAAGTGGCGCTATGTGTGTTCGGATTACCGGCGGATGCATCCTGACGAGGCCCAGTTTTCGTGGAATTACAACGCGCTTGAACGGATGATTCTGAATTATTTATGTGATCTCGACTGGTCCATTCTGACGGTCGGCAAGGATGCGGAGGTGCGGCGACTCCGCGACGATTTGGCGGTGATGGAAGCCAAACTGAAGCGAATGGACGGTGAGGCTCGTGGACTTGTGGATCTGGCGAAGCTGGCTTCGGGCATCGCGGAGGTGGCCGATCAACTGAAGGTATTGGAGGAAAAGCGTTCTGAGTTGCGGAAGCAGGCGTCCCGACTGCGCTCTGAGTTGAAGGCCAAACAGGGGTTCACTGCGGAAGACGGCGCGCGGGTGCTCCGGCAGTTGGCAGTGGACCGAGGCAATGTGGACAACCGGTATCGGCTTCGAGAGGCGATTCGGCAGTATGTCAGGCGGATTGAGTTGTTTCGCAGTGTGCCCGGGCAGTTGACCAGTGACATGCGTTTGCCGCGCAAAAAGGGCGTGGCGCTGGAGGACATGCTCCACGCACGATGCGTCCGTTTGGTGTTCGTAAATTCCGCTGAACGCTGGATTGTGGATCGCCCAGTGCCCATGCGTTTTGATGGGGCAAAATTGCCGCCCGTGAAGCGACTGGAAATCGACCGCGATGAGATGGGAGGTAAAGTGATCGAGGACGCGGCGAAGTCGAGGCCCAAGCCGTTGCAGTATTTGGAGTGGAAGAGGCGGAAGCGGTAGGACTGCTTCGGCGGGCATTCTTGGGAATCTCGAGGGAGGGAAACATTTCGTCGGGATTCGTAGCTATAGGGGGCGTATGGAACTCTCTGGCTATCTACAACGCCACCTGGCCCGCAAGGGTGCGGGCATGGCCCCGACGGACAAGCTGGCGCTGGCCCAGGCCCTACAGCGCTTCTTGGAATACTTTGGGGATTATCCCATTGCGGCGATCACCGATGCTGACCTGACCCGCTTCGCGATGTGGGTGCGTGGTAACTACTCGGAGCCGACGGCACGAATGACGGTAGAGGCGGCGGAGGGTGCGCTAGCGGCGTATCGGTCGGAAGCGGAGTTGAGCACTGAGGAAGTGGACCGGCTCATTTCCAGCGCGGAAGATGCGGAACTGAAGGGTTTGATCATACTCCTGGCCCGGTATGGGCTTCCGCTCACTGACGCCCTGTCGTTGCACACCGTCAACGTCGGGAAGAAAGACCGCTCTCTAGTCTATCGGTGCTCCAAGACGCGGGAGTTTGTGCTGGCGTCGCTGGCTGGCGAAGACGCCGCATGCTTGCGGAAGTTGGCGCGCGGTGGGAAGGGAAAGCCTCTATTCACACAAACTGAGTCCGCGTTCCAAGCGAAGCTACATGGGCACGCTACGTTGCTGGGCTTTGCGGGCAAGCTGAAAGGTTTCACGTCGTTGAGGCGGTATTACCGTCGGGTGGTTCTGCGAGAACGGCGAAAGAAGGAGGGGGGACATGAAAGTTAACAATTCTGAACTGGGGCACTATTATCGATTGCTCGCTCATCGCGAAGGGCTGTCGCCTGTCGATTTGGCGGCGCCGTGGGATGCGGCCGATGTGGCTGAGATTACCGAGGATTTCCGGCAGGCATTCGACACGTGCAAGTTTGCTGAAAATCCACTGGTGGTTCCGATTCGGACTTCGAATCAGTCAGTGGGGAATCGCGTGGCCAAGTTCTTCAGCGAAACCGTCAACCACCACCTGCAGGTATTCTCGATCATTAACTGCGTCGGCAATGGGTATCCAGATAAGAGGCTTGTTCGCTGGCGCGACAATCGGGAGTTCGCCTTGGAACTCAAAGCGACGGGGCTGTTTCAACCCTGTAATTCCAACCGACTTGTTTTGACGAGTCGGTCTGTGAAGTTGCGGCGCAGTTTCAAGCCTCCTGTGAATCACCTGCTGTTGCTCATCGCGTATGACCGGACGGATGAATCCTTGTGGTTGAGGAGTGCACGGCTGGCGTTTCTCAACCCTGACACGCAGGTTTCGGTTCGTTTGGAAGCTTCAGTGAGTCACCACTTTCTGAGTATGGCCAGCCGAACGTTTGTATGGGCCAATGGGAATGGAGGTGTCACATGAACTCCTTGCGCGTGCTGACGGTGACGGATCTGCATCAGTCGCGGGGCTTGTATTCCCAACTGCGGGAGGCCGTGCGGCGGCATCGACCTGACCTGGTGTGTGTTGTCGATGCGCTCGATGCAGACCAGCATGGGGCCGAACACCTTGCCGTGGAGGAAGCGGCGACGCAATTGGCTGACTTGTCTGTCGGGCATCTCTTGTTCGTTGGCGACCACGAGGGCGAGAACTGGCGGGAGTTTGAGGCCGCATGGCCGCACAAGAGCCGACCGCTGGTGACGCTCCGAGGGGACTCTTATGTGGTCGGCCCACTGG
>CAYJNU010000325.1:0-307 GCA_964371005.1 uncultured Verrucomicrobiota bacterium
TACGGGTTGGGGGCAGTGTCAAGATGCGCCCCCCTCGGCTCCCCACCGCGGTCCGGTCTTGACACCGAGGGGCATCTGGAAGATTCGTGACGGCGTTGAAACAAAACCTGCTTTGAATATATGCGCACAAAAACCTTGCTTAGCATCTCCCTCATCACCCTGACCCTTCTGGCGACGGCTGCCCTGCAACTCACCAGCGACGCGGCGGAGGCTGCGAAGAAGATCAACGTCCTGCTCGTCACCGGCGACGACGTGGGTGTTCATCCTTGGGCGGAAGTCTCCCAAGCCATCAAAGAAACGCTCGTGG
>CAYJNU010000325.1:317-9390 GCA_964371005.1 uncultured Verrucomicrobiota bacterium
GTGCGCGTCTGTGAGGACGCCGGCGTGCTGGACTCCGCCGCCACTCTGGCGCGTTACGATCTCATCTTCCTGCACTTCTACAACGCCAAGAACCCGACGCTCTCCGACGCGGCGAAAGAGAACCTCTTGAATTTCGTGAAAGGCGGCAAAGGGTTGGGCGTGTCGCACCTGTCGAGCGCATCGTTCAAGGAATGGCCCGAGTTCGGCAAGCTCTGCGGGCGCTACTGGGTGATGGGCAAGTCGGGCCACGGACCGCGCAGCGTGTTCAAGGCCCAGATCGCAAACAAGGACCACGCCATCACCCAGGGACTGACGGATTTCGAAGCCGACGACGAGCTGTACGCCAAGATGCAAGGCGACGTGCCCATCAACGTGCTGGTCACGGCGGACTCGGATTGGAGCAAGCAGACCGAGCCGCTGGCGTTCACACTGGAATACGGCAAGGGCCGGGTCTTCCATGAGGCCTTCGGCCACGACGGCAAGGCTGTCCGCAATCCGTCCGTGCAGAAGCTCATCCAGCGCGGCTGTGAATGGGCCGCGACGGGAAAAGTGGAGTAGGCAAGTTCGCTAAGGGGCGTAGTTCTAACGCACGGAAGCTGACTTGAGCGACGAACCGGCATCCGCCCCGTTTGCTGGACTGACGACCGAACTGCAGCCCACCACTCCCGCCCCAACAAAGCGCGACAGCACTCCCATCTCTCACGATGCGACGCAAATTTGAATTGCTGATGAAGGACTTCTGGGCGGCCCTAAACCGCCCCGAGGGGAACGGGAGCGATCTGAGAGTGGCGGTCTGGGGTCTGGCCCAGTTTTCCGCCGAACTCACGCGGGAGGCAGCCAAGATGCGCCAGGTACTCGACTTCGGCCGGGCGCTACGTTCCTCGAATGCGCTTGGCCGACAGGTGGCAGAGGAACGGCTTCTGGAGGACCTTAGTTTCTTGGCCGAGCAGTGCGGCGCTGTTTTGGAGGAGGCCGGGTTCTCGCGGCTGCCTGGATTCAAGGCAGTCACCGGAGTGCCTGCAGAGCATCAGTTGGTTATCGAAGTAGTCCGGGAGTTGCATGATTACGCGCTGGATTGTTTTCAATTCAAGCGACCACGCGATGCGTTCGGCGGTCGGCGGCGAGCGATTGCCTTTGAAATCCTGGCCCGCATCAGCCGGGTGGTTGACCTGCCTGAGGTGGTGCAGTTCGCGCAGCAGGCTCTGCGAAAGGCCCGATCCGTCGAGGCCCGGCAGGCAGCAGAGTTCCTGGAGGAGTATCTTTGCGAGCGAGGTTTGTTACCGGATGAGGCGATGACCGACGACCTGCTGTCCTTGGCGGAGCAGGCGGATTGCCGCTCGACTGTCTTCGGCGCACTCAACGTGCTCGTGGAAACGGGCGCGATCAGCGAATTCGAAGCGCTGGATCGGATGGACGAATGGAAGAGCAAGCACCATTGATCCCGGCCGAACCGACTGTGTCGAGAATTGGGATTCTGCGGAGCAACACTCCATGCTTACGCTGGTCAAGCGACTCCAGTTCCGTCTAGCTTCAGAACCTGGAATGCAAAGCCCTGATGTGAATCCGCGCGCCGGCAGCACCGGCCTCCATTACGGCTTCGTGGTTCTCGCGCTAGTGGTTCTCGTGGTATTCAGCGCGCTCGGGCTGGCGCGGTTTGGCTACACGAGCATCCTGCCGGCGATGCAGGAGGCGTTGCATCTCTCCAACACTCAAACCGGCGCACTGCAATCCTGGAATCTGCTCGGCTACATGCTCACCGTGGTGGGGGCAGGGATGCTGGCGGCCCGTTTCGGTCCGCGCATCGTAATCTCGGTCGCTCTGCTGATCGTCTCTGCCGCGATGGCGCTGACCGGGCTCTGGCCCACGTTTGGCGGGGCTGGCGTGGGACGGTTTCTGGCCGGGGTCGGCGGCGCGGGCAGCAACGTGCCAGCGATGGCGTTGCTCGCTGCGTGGTTCGGAGCACGGCGGCGCGGGATGGCAGCAGGCGTGGGTTCGGCGGGTTCGAGCGTGGGCCTGATGGTCACTGGGCCGTTGGTCCCTGTCATTCTTCAACGTGGCGGAGAGGAGGGCTGGCGGTTGAGCTGGTATGTGCTTGGAGGGGTCGCGTTCCTCGTATGCGGGGTGGTGGCCATCTGGCTACGCAATCAGCCGTCCGAAAAGGGCCTGCGGGCCGTGGGTGAATCTGAAGGAGAGCGCGATGCGATTCCGGCTGGGCGAGGCGGCTCGTCGCTGAACTGGGGTGCGGTTTACCGCTCGAGATTGCTGTGGAAACTGGCGGGCATCTACTTCGGCTTCGGCTTTTCGTACATCATCTACGCCACTTTCTTCGTGCGCTATCTGACGGGTGAGGCGGGTTTCAGCCGGACTGCCGCGGGAACGTTGTGGTTTCAAATCGGCGTGGCCTCCATTGTCAGCGGCTTCTTGTGGGGCAGCGTGTCGGATCGCTGGGGGCGACGGGCGGCGCTCTTGTGGGTGTTCGGATTGCAGGGAACGGCGTTCATGCTGTTCGGTCTGGGCCGAAGTCCAGCCTGCGTGTATGGCTCGGCGGTCTTGTTTGCCATCACCTCGTGGAGCGTGCCGGCGCTGATGGCCGCGCTGTGCGGTGATCTGTTTGGGGCGCGGCTTGCACCGGCTGCGCTCGGTTTGATCACGATGGTCTTCGGCTGCGGGCAGGCACTGGGGCCGTATCTGGCCGGCATGATTGCGGATGCGACGAAGTCATTCGCGCCGGCGTTCCTGCTGGCGGGCGGCGTGGCGCTGATCCTCGGCGCCGGCGGCTCGCTGACGCTTCACAAACGGATGGGGGCTGGGAAGAGCTGAGCCGGAGAACAAGCGCGGCAGCGGGCAGACAACGAGATTCGGAGGGCGCTGACCGTTCGTCAAAGCCCTTCTCACTTTCGCGGATCGGCACCAATCACACTCCCGAGGACTCAATTCGGGGGAAGGGCGAACAACCTCGAGGCCGCCGAGCCGCCTAACGCCCACCAAGCCGTAGTTCAATCTAGTTCGCCCCACACCTTCGGCGCTTTGAAGCCCGGTTTCATGGGCTGGTTGCGCGGCGGCGCGGCTTGGCGGGCCAGGGCATCGTAACGAGCGCGCAGTTCTTTCAGCTTCTCGGGGCGCTCCGTGGCCAGGTTTTGTTTCTCAAAGGGATCGGTGGCGAGATTGAACAACTCGAGGCTTTCGCCAGCTTGCTGCGCCCGGGCTTTCTTGCCTTTCTGCTTCTTCGGCGGCGCGTCACCCTCCTCCCCGGCGTCCGAAGCACCGCCGCGAAGGACCAGTTTCCAATCGCCCACGCGGATGGCGCCGCGCTGGGGCTCGCTGTTGAGCAAAATCTCATCGTGCGGCGACGGTTGGCCGGCGGTGATCGTGCGCCAGATGTCGCGGCCGTCGAGCGGCAACTTCTGCTCCGGCGACGCGCCCGCCAACTTCAGCAGCGTGGGATACCAGTCCACGACATGGATGGGCGCATCGATGGTGCTGCCAGGCGTGATATGCCCCGGCCACGCCACGCACGCGCAGACGCGCACCCCGCCTTCGTAAAGCGTGCCCTTGCCCGCACGCAACGGACCGTTGCTCGTGACACGGCCTGGGTTCGGTCCGCCATTGTCGCTGGAGAAGAGGATCAGGGTGTTTTGCCGCAGCCCCTGTTCGTCCAGGGCCTTGAGGATCTGGCCGACGGCTTCGTCCATTGCCGCCACCATGCCCGCGTAGGTGCGGCGCGGTTCCGACAGGCTTGCGTAGGGCACTTTGTACTCCTCGGGCACCTGATGGGGCGCGTGGACGGCGTTGAATGGGACGTAAAGGAACAGGGGTTTGTCAGTCGGCTGCTCGCGGATGAGTCGCACGGCCTCTTTCGCCACCAGGAACGTGCTGTAGCCTTCGTCGCGGCAGACCCGATCGTCCCGATGCCAGTCGAATCCGCCGTCACGGGTGTGCGCAAAGTAATCAATCGCCCCGCTGTAGTGACCATATTGGTGATCGAAACCCCGGCGGGTGGGCAGGTAGGCCCGGTCGTGCGCGCCCAGATGCCACTTGCCGCAGATGGCCGTCGCGTACCCAGCTTCGTGAAGGGCCTGAGGCAGCGTCCGTTCCTCCAGCGGCAGCCCATAGTCCGCCCACGGTCGGATGACACCGGTTTGCAACCCCAGCCGCATCGGGTAACGCCCGGTCATGAGCGCCGCCCGTGTTGGTGAGCAAACCGGCATGACGTAATGCTGTTCCAGCTTGGCGCCGGCGGCGGCGATCCTGTCCAGGTTGGGGGTCTTGATCTCTGTCCCGTGCCAGCCGACATCCGCCCAGCCTTGGTCGTCGGAGAGAATGACGAGGATGTTCGGCTTGGAGGCGTCAGCTCCAAGGAGGGAGGCCGGAGCGAACAGCGCCACGACGCAGAGCCAAACATATCGGGTGGTGAGGAGCAACGGATGCGGAGTGTTCATGGTTCTGTGTTCTCTCATGGTTGCGGACATTGGGGCCGGCCAGTCGGCTCACGATCGTCTTCATCGCCTGACGCCGATGATCCCGCGAACCAAGCACGCGTCAAAGTGAATAGACTCCGTCGGCGGTGTCAATGCGCATTGCTGAATCGAGCGCCGTCAACGCCGAATCATCGCGAAGCTCAGATTCACGGAAAGCACAATTGGCTTGTCACGCGGCGGGTCGGCTGCCAGAACTGGCGCATGAGCACGCCATCTCCTGTCCGGATTCCCCCGCCCAAGGTCGCCGGCCAATCCGTCACCCGCCGTCAGTTCTTACGCACGTCAGCGTTGGCGGTGGGCGCGTTTCAGGTGTTGCCATCGCGCGTCCTCGGCGTGGCGGGCCGGCCTGGAGCGAGCCGCCGGTTGACCATCGCCCACATCGGCGTGGGCGGCATGGGCATGACCCATCTGAACAACATGCTGCGGTTTCAAAAGGAGGATAAAGTGCGCATAGTCGCCGTGTGCGACGTGGACGAGAACCGGCTTGAGGCAGCCATCGGAAACGCCGAACCCGGTGTCACGCCGTATCGCGACTACCGCTACATCCTCAGGCGCAAAGACGTTGATGCCGTAATCATCGCCACGCCCGATCATTGGCACGCCGTCCAAACGGTTCATGCGTGCCAATGCGGCAAGCATGTGTACGTCGAAAAGCCTGCTTCGGTCGCTGTCCGCGATGGCCAGGCGATGGTGGACGCTGCCCGCGCCGCGAATGTGTCCGTGCAGGTCGGGGCTCAAGCCCGCACCGCGCTCGGTGCGTGGCAGACGTGCCGGGCCGTCCGCAACGGCATCGTGGGCACAGTGAAGAAAGTTACCTGCTGGCATTACGCGAGCCCGGCGGATACGGACCCGGTGCCGGACAGCGAACCACCCGAATGGCTCGATTGGGATTCTTGGCTAGGCCCGTTGCCGTGGCGACCTTACAACAAACGTTACTGTCCCGGCACCTTCCGCTGGCTCATGGAGTCGGGCGGCGGACAGATTCGTGACCGCGGCGCCCACCAGTTCAGCACCATCCTCTGGTGCATGAACGCGGATCACCAGACTTCATTCACCGTCGAGGCCACCGGCACCGTGCCGACGAAAGGCCTGTGGGACACGGCCATTGACATGCACGTGGTCTATCAGTTCAAGAATCCCGACTGGACGCTCGAATGGGGACAGCCGGGGAACAAGGTGGGCAAACTCGAATTCGGCAATGTCTTCTGGGGCGAGCATGGCCAACTCGTGCTGGAATGGGAAGGCGGCTACAAACCGGCGAATCCGGAGGCGATTAACTTCAAGCTGCCGTCCGGCGGCCAGGAGGTTTATCGCACCGCCGAATACGAGGACTTCAACCTGAACCACAAAGCCGACTGGTTTAAGTCCATCCGGGAGGGTCACCATCGCTCGGCGGTGGATATCGAAATTGGCCATCGCGTGGCCACGCTCTGCAACTTGGGCAATCTCTCGCTGATCCTGGGCCGCAAACTGGTTTGGGACGGCCGGAAACAGGAAGTCGTGGGGGACGAGATGGCGAACCGGATGCTCTCCCGTCCCCAGCGGTATCCGTATGTGTTCTGAAAGGAAACCATCATCCATGAACCCGGAAACAACTCCCCCATCGGAAGGCAGAACCTGGACCTTGGGCGCAACGCTGCTGGGCGCCGCTACGGCCAACGCGCTGGCAGATGCCACGACGGTGAACAACTTGATCGCGGCAATCCAAAGCACGGATGAGACGGTCCGCGGGGCCGCCTGGCAAGGCGCCGCCCCGCTCGGCGCCCCGGCCGTGCGACCGTTGGCCGGGCTGATGTCACACTCAGATTTCGAGATCGCCCGGGCGGCGAAGCGTGCGCTCTGGAAGATCGTGCGCCACGCCGGTCGGCCCAAGGCCAATCAGGAACGCAAAGCCGTTCAGGCTGAACTGATCTTGTTGCTTCCATCCGCTCCCCTGCCCGTGCGCCGGGAAGTGATCTGGATGTTGTCGGAGATTGGCGACGCGAGCGTGGCCAAGTCGGTGGCGGCGTTGCTGCAGAAACCGGAAACCTGTGAGGACGCCCGTTGCGCACTGGAGCGCATTCCCGGCTCGAGTGCCACCCGTGAGTTGGAGAAGGCGCTGAAAACCACGCCGGACAAATGTCGCCCTGCCTTGGCGCATTCGTTGCGGGTCCGCGGACGCAAGGTCGATGGGTATCCCAGCCAGAAGCTCGAGCCCGCGAAACCGACATCGGTGACGCCAAAGTGACTGTGCTGACTGAAACATAGACCGTTACTCCGGAATGTCCCGACAGGGCTGGGAAGATCGCGTAGAATCTGGCGGACGGCTGCAAGAACTCCGAGGGCGTGACATGCGCAACGACCGTGGACTTGAGGCAGCTTGTAACCGACCAACTCGGTGCTGGCGCGGCGAAAGAATACGGGTTGGCTTGAGCGGCATGGAGCGGCGAAGGTTGCGGCGACTCGGTTTTTAGCGGTCAATCGAGGCTTGCAGGAAGCTGGACAATTCAACGGCGCTCTGCTTCGATTCGCCCGTTCGGAACGCCATGTTGGGACAACAATCTAGCTGCCACCACGTTTCATGAAAGCCACCCCCATCACTCTCGGCCTGCTCCTGGCCATGACCGGAGCGACGTCGCTTCACGCCCAAGTCAGCGCCTTCACCTACCAGGGCCGGCTCAACTTGAACGGCGCGCCGGCCAACGGCCATTACGACTTCATGTTCCGGTTGCTGAACGATCCCACCAACGGCGTCGCCGCGCCGGTCATTCCCGTCGCCTTGGCCGTGCCGGTTTCAAACGGCCTGTTCACCACCGGAATGGACTTTGGCGCGGAGAACTTCGACGGCGCGAATCGCTGGCTGGAAATCAGCGTGCGCACCAACGGCGGCGGATCTTTCACGACACTGTCGCCGCGGCAGGCGCTGACCCCGACGCCGTATGCGATCCAAGCGGTGAATGCGGCGGTCGCAGCCAGCGTGAGCGGTTCGGTTTCGGCGGGACAACTGACCGGCACCATCGCGCCCAACAACATCAGCGCGGGCAGCATCACCACTGAGATGCTTATGCCCGGAGCGGTCGGGTCTAATCAACTGGCCGCTGGGGCGGTGACGACGGGCGCGCTGGCGGACGGTGCGGTGACCGCGGCCAAGGCGGCTACAGCCTCCAATTGGTGTTTCGCACTCACGATTGCCAATCCCATGCCGGCAGCCGGTGACTACTTTGGCACGTCAGTGGCAGCAGTGGGAACTGACCGGGTGCTTATCGGAGCGATTTACGACGACACAGGCGCGACCGACGCTGGGGCAGCGTTTTTGATGACCACCAAGGGCGCGCTGCTCACCACCTTCACCAACCCCACGCCGAACGCTTATGACTATTTCGGCGCTTGCGTGGCCGCGGTGGGGGCCGACCGAGTGCTGATTGGGGCGGCCGGTGAGGACACAGGCGCGGACGCTTCCGGGGCGGCGTATCTGTACGGCACCAACGGCGCCTTGCTCACCACCTTCACCAATCCCACACCAGCAGGCCGCGACATGTTCGGCAACGCCGTGGCAGCAGTGGGAACCGACCGGGTGTTGATCGGGGCGCTTTATTACGACCAAGAGGGCTGGTTCGGGGCTGGAGCGGCGTATCTGTTTAGCACCAACGGCACACTACTCACTACATTCACCAATCCTACGCCGATGGCCTATGACAACTTCGGCAATTCGGTCGCGGCAGTTGGGAACGATCGAGTGTTGATTGGAGCATACGGTGACGAAACGGGCGCGTATGATGCCGGGGCGGCTTACCTATTTAGCACCAGCGGGGCATTGCTCACCACATTCACCAATCCCACGCCGGCATTCTTCGACGAATTCGGTTCTTCGGTCGCGGCATTGGGAACCGATAGGGTGCTCATTGGATCCCCGGGTAGGGCTGAGGCTGTATACCTATTTAGCACGAGCGGCCGGTTGCTCACTACCTTTACCAATCCCGCGCCAGCATACAACCACGAGTACTTCGGCTATTCTGTTGCAGCGGTGGGAGCCGACCGAGTGTTGATTGGAGCGTATTACGACAGCACAATCGCCGATGCCGCTGGTGCGGCATATCTTTTCAGCACCAACGGTGCGTTGCTCGCGACTTTTACAAAGCCGGCACCGGCGGCGGGCGACGTATTCGGTTGCTCTTTGGCGGCGGTGGGAACCAACCAAGTGGTAATTGGGGCGCGCTTCGACGATACGGGCGCGAGTGATACCGGAGCGGCGCATCTTTTCAGCCTGGACGCCTACACTCCGGACCTAGTTGCTGAAGGTGTGAAAGCAGGTTCTATCACCACCGCGAGTCTGGAGGACGGGGCGGTGACGGCCGCGAAGATTGGCGGCGTCCTCTTGGCCGGCCAGATGCCCGATCTGGACACGGCGAAGATCACCAGCGGCACGTTGGCCGACGCGCGGCTTTCGAGCAATATCGCACGGCTCAACGCGAACCAGGTCTTCACGGGCTGGAACCGGTTTGCCGGCGTGGTCGAGTTGACCAATGCAGCCAACACCCTGGTGGGAACGTTCAGCGGCGACGGATCGGTGTTGAGTTTTGCAGGCTATAATTTCGCATAGAGGAGCTTGAGGCGGA
>CAYJNU010000326.1:0-9364 GCA_964371005.1 uncultured Verrucomicrobiota bacterium
GAAGAAACGCCCCATTTTCCACATCTCGCTCTATCGAAACTTGAAACACCCTCTTAAATCAGCGTCAGCGGGAATTCCCCGCCCGGCGCGTTGCCAGTGCCCGCCCCTTGTCTCGCAAACCGCCGCTTCTCGACGCGGCCTGGACGTCCACGATCTTGGAGTCGCGCCTCCAAGGTGGCTGGGCTGTGAGCCTGGGCGGAATACCGCGGAGAGATTCACTGCCGTCCCGTCACCTGTCGCCGGATCCAGCTCGGATTCCGTCGCAAATCGAGCACTGCCACCACCCGTGTTTCGTGTTCCTCATCCAGGTAATAAATCCCAAATGGAAAGCGGCTGCCCAAGAGACGGAAACAACCGTGCTGGCGGTGATGGATGCCGTGAGACAGAGTCAGACTCGTGACGTCCGCCAGCAACGAACTGACGCAGTAGTCGCCCACTCCGGCTTCGCGAGCGTCGTAGAACGTTCGGGCCTCCTCCAGATCATCGGCGGCCTCGGCCAGAACGACCACGCGTCTCATGGAGCCGGTTTCTGCAAACGCTCTTTGACCTGGGCAAGGGTTAGGAATTCCCCTTCACCCCGCTCGATCTTGGCCAGTCGATCCGCAATGACTTCTCCATGCCAATCCGGAGACGGCACCGCCTCGGGCGTCCGCGCAAGGGATGCCCACAGCAACTCCATGGTGTGGAGGCGCTCCTCCAAGCCCATCTGTTCAATGTCCGCGGCCTGAATCATGTTGAAAGGCTACGCTTCACGCATCCGTCCTGCAAGCCACCTCCTTAAGCCGCCAGGATTTCTGCTCGCCTCTCGCAGTGCGACCGGCAATGCTGCGCGCGCGATTCTGAACCAATTTGCCAACAGTACCATGCGCCGATTCCTCCTGTCACTCTCCTGTGCCTGCGCCCTTTCGCTGCAAGCTCAAATTCCTCAAGGCTATTACCGGCAGCCGGCCTTGCACGGGAACACCGTTGTGTTCACCGCCGAGGGCGATTTGTGGCGGGTGCCGGGCGGCGGCGGTAGCGCGCAGAGGCTTACGTCGCATCCGGGTGAAGAATCGCACGCCGCGATTTCGCCCGACGGCTCGACGGTCGCCTTCACCGCGGAGTACGAAGGCCCCAAGGAAGTGTATTCCATGCCGATCGCTGGAGGATTACCAACGCGCCACACGTTCGACGGTTCGGGCTCGACGGTGGTGGGCTGGACGCCCGATGGGGGCATCCTTTTCGCCACCCGCGCGCACTCGACGCTGCCCAACGAGCAACTCGTCCGCCTCGATCCAAAGGCCGATAGCCAGGATTTGCTGCCGCTCGCCCAAGCCAGCGAAGGCGCGTATGACGACGCAGGCAAGACGCTCTTCTTCACACGACTGCCCTTCCAGGGCAGCAGCACCAAGCGTTACCAAGGCGGCACCGTCCAGAACTTGTGGCGTTTCACCACTGGCGCGCCGGAAGCCGAGCCGCTGACGGCGGATTTCAAAGGCACGAGCAAGAACGCGATGTGGTGGCAAGGGCGGGTCTATTTCGTGAGCGATCGCGATGGCGTGATGAATCTCTGGTCTATGACACCCGAAGGCAAGGACCTCAAGCAACTCACCCGGCACAAGGACCACGACGTGAAATCCGCTTCGTTGCAAGCCGGGCGAATCGTTTACCAGCAAGGGGCGGATTTGCGTCTTCTCGATATCGCTTCCGGCACGGACCAGCCCATCCCCATCACGCTCGTGACCGACTTCGATCAAACCCGGGAAAAATGGGTAAGCAAGCCGCTGGATTATCTCACCGCGGCGCACCTTTCGCCGAATGGTGATCGCGTGGTACTGACGGCGCGGGGGCAGGTGTTCGTTGCTCCGGTCGAGCAGGAACAGGGAAGGTTGGTCGAGATGCCGCGCAGATCGGGGGTGCGTTATCGGCACACTGCATTTCTACCGGATGGCAAATCGCTATTCGCGTTGTCGGACGAAACGGGCGAATTGGAGTTCTGGAAGCTGCCCGCCAACGGCGTTGGCAAACCCGAGGCGCTGACGACCGGCGGAGACATCTTCCGCTTCGCCGGCATCGCTTCGCCCGACGGCAAGTGGCTCGCGTGGCAGGATAAGAACCAACAGCTCTGGGTGTTCAATCTCGGCCAGAAGTCGCTGAAGCTGGTCGCCACCTCCTCCGCGGATGAATTTGCGGATTTGACCTGGTCGCCGGACAGTCACTGGCTGGCCTACGTGCAGACGGCGACGAACACCTACAAACAGATTCGTCTCTTCCGCCCGGCGGATGACCAACGCGCCGTCCTGACCAGCGACCGCGTGGACAGCTTCAGCCCCGCTTGGTCGCCGGACGGCAAATGGCTCTATTTCCTCTCCGACCGCAATCTGCGCTCGCTCGTTTCCAGTCCGTGGGGGCCGCGCCAGCCCGAGCCGTTCTTCACCGAGACGACGAAGATCTATCACGTCGCGCTGACACCTGTCCTGCGCTCACCATTCCGTCCGAAAGACGAACTGGCGGCGCCCAAGCCGGAGGCGAAGGGGAGGAAGGCAGCAAAGAAACCCGTAACGGAATCGCCCAAGGCTTCGGATACAAAGGCCGAGACCACGAAGCCCGAGAAAGGCAGCGGCTCGGAAACGAACAAGGCCGGCCCCGTCAAGTTCACGATCGAACTGACCGGCCTGCAAAATCGGATTGAGGAAGTGCCCGTGCCGTCGGGCAACTACGACAACCTCGCCATCGCTGGCAAATACCTGTTTTGGACCGTGCGCGATACGTCCTTCGACGCCAAGCGCCGTTTGCAGCAGTTGGAGATCACCAACACCGATGCCAAACCCAAGACGCTCGTCGAGGACATCCGAAGTTACGAACTATCGCTCGACCGCAAGAAGCTGCTCGTCCGGAAGGGCAGCAGTTTCTACGTCATCGCGGCGGACAGCGCTGCGCCGGCGAAGCTGGATGAGAAGCAGGTCAAGCTCGACGGTTGGACGTTCGCCCTGCAACCACGCGAGGAATGGCGGCAGATTTTCGTCGAGTCCTGGCGGATGATCCGTGACTACTTCTATGATCGGAAACTCCACGGCGTGGATTGGCCGGCGATCCGCGAGAAGTACCTGCCGCTGGTGGACCGCGTGAGCGACCGCGCCGAGTTGAACGAAGTCATCGCCGAGATGGTGGGCGAGCTTTCTACGCTGCACATGTTCGTGCGTTACGGCGATCAACGCTCCGGACCCGATCAGATCAAACCCGCCGCGTTGGGCGCGCGGTTGGTCCGCGACGGCCAAGCCGGCGGCTGGCGCGTCGTACACGTCTATCAGAATGATCCCGATTATCCTGAAAGCCTCTCACCGTTGGTCCGGCGCGGGGTGGGGGTGAAAGACGGCGACCTCCTACTGAGCATCAATGGCGTCGCTACCTCAAGCGTGAGTGATCCGGAAAAGTTGCTCCGTGCGCAAGCCGGCAAACAAGTTTTGCTCGAAGTGAAATCCCCAAGCGACAAGAAGCCGCGCCAGGTCATCTTGAAGCCGACCACCACCGAACAGGAGGCGGACCTGCGTTACGACGAATGGGAATACACGCGACGGTTGGAGACCGAGAAACTGGGCCAGGGCCAGATCGGCTACGTGCATTTGCGCGCGATGGGCGGCGGAAACATCGCCGAGTGGGCGCGTCACTTTTATCCCGTGTTCCAGCGGCAGGGACTGATCATTGACGTGCGCCACAACCGCGGCGGGAACATTGACAGTTGGATTCTGGGCCGGCTGCTGCGCAGGGCGTGGTTTTACTGGCAGCCGCGCACCGGCGATCCCACCTGGAACATGCAGTACGCCTTTCGCGGCCACGTCGTCGTGCTCTGCAACGAGCGCACGGCCAGCGACGGCGAGGCCTTCAGCGAAGGCTTCAAGCGGCTCGGCCTGGGCAAGGTCATCGGCACGCGCACGTGGGGCGGCGAAGTCTGGCTCTCGATGGAGCGCTGGCTCGCGGACGGCGGCATGGCGTCCGCCGCCGAGATCGGCGTCTATGGCCCGGAGGGCGCGTGGTTGATCGAAGGTCATGGCGTGGATCCGGACATCGTGGTGGACAATCTGCCGCACACGACTTTCAGCGGTCGCGACGCCCAGCTCGAAGCCGCCCTTAAACACCTGCAAGCATTGATTGCGAAAGACCCGCGCCCCGTCCCGCCCCCGCCGCAATACCCGGACAAGTCGTTCCGGTAAACCGCCGGAGCGGACCATCGTCTCCCGGGGGGCGGATGGGATGATCCCAAAGGGGTGACGGCCGGTTAGACTCCCTCGAAGACGTGCTCTAACCTAAGTCTGCAAAATCTATGAGCAGCCCCAGTTGTTGCGAAACGTCCGCGCCATCCGCCCCGCCCACCGGTTCGACGGAACTCGCCGTCTCAGGCTTGAACTGCAACAACTGCGCCCGGAAGGTCACGAATGCCCTCCAAGCCGTAGCCGGTGTGCATAGCGTTGCGGTGGACCTCGAAACACGCCGCGCCTCAGTGCGTTGGGCGGCACATACCACCGTACACCCGAGCGCGCTGCTGGCTGCGCTCAAAGCCGCCGGTTATGACGCGCAACTTCTGGTGTCCTCCACGCGCGATGCCGGTGCGCGCCACCAACGGGACTGGCATCTAAGTCTTTGGCTGGGCGTGGCTGTCACCTTACCGCTGATGCTTGGCGAATGGGTCTTCGGCGTGGCCATGGAACGCTGGTTTCAGTGGCTCTCCTTCGCGCTGGCTGGCGTCGTGCAAATCTTCGCTGGAGCGCAGTTCTATCGCGGAGCGTGGCGGCAGCTCAAGGTCGGCAGCTCAAGCATGGACACGCTCGTGGCACTTGGCTCGACGACGGCCTTCGGTTACAGCGCTTGGGCGTTGCTGAGCGGACACGGCGGGCACGTCTATTTCATGGAGGCCGCGGCAATCATCACGCTGATCAGCGTGGGCCACTGGCTGGAGGCCCGCGTGAGCGTCCGCGCCTCTCATGCGTTGAAGTCGCTCCTCCAACTCGCGCCTGAAACCGCGCGGCGAATTGGAGCGCCGGACTCCAGTCCGGCCCGCGCCGGTTTGGAAATCGGCGCTCCGGCCGCGCACGGTGCGGAAACGGAAGTCTCTGTTTCCGAACTCAAACCCGGAGACCGCATCGCCTTGCGCCCGGGAGACCGCGTGCCGGTGGATGGTGTCGTCCAAGACGGGGAGTCCGCCGTGGATGAAGCCATGCTCACCGGCGAATCCGCGCCCGTGGACAAGAAGCCCGGCAGTGAACTCTACGCCGGCACGATCAATCTCAACGGCCGCCTTGTCATGCGCGTGACCGCCACCGGCGAGGCCACGGCGCTCGCTCACATCATCGCTGCGGTGCAGCGTGCTCAAACGAGCCGGGCGAACATCCAGCGTCTTGGTGACCGTGTCAGCAACGTCTTCGTACCCATCGTCGTGGCGCTTGCGCTGGCGGCCGGGCTATGGTGGGGCTTGGCCCCGGCATCAGCGCAACAAGTACACGCTTGGGTTGGGCAATTCCTCTGGCCCGCACACATGCCGACGGGCGCAGCAGCAGCATTCTTTATCGCCGCGGCGGTGCTGATCATCGCCTGCCCGTGCGCGATGGGCCTGGCCACGCCAGCGGCGATCATGGCGAGCGCAAACGCGGCGGCGGCGCGCGGCATCCTGATCCGTGATGGCGTGGCGTTGGAGAAAGCTGGACAAGTGACCGCGGTAATCTTCGACAAGACCGGCACGCTGACGTTTGGAAAACCAGAAGTCGCGGCGGTTTGGAAAAACGAACGACGCAGGACAGGCGTCTCGTCTGTCTCTGATTCGCAGAGCGACAATCAGGGCGTGAACATGAATTTGGAGACCGGCGAGACGTCTGTCCTACGGCTGGCCGCAGCGCTCGCCCGTCATTCGACGCACCCGATCAGCCAAGCCATCGCAAAAGCAGAGCGCGCGGAGATTGCAGTGGAGGCTTGGCAGGAAACGCGCGGGGCCGGGGTTGAGGCGAACGTTCAACATGCAACAGCCAACGCCCAACACCGAACAGCAAAAGCACGCCTGGGTTCATTGCGCTGGCTGGGTGAATGCGGCGTTGCATTGGCGGCGGGCGAGAGTTTCGCGGACGAATGGACGGCGCAGGGCGCAACGGTCGTCGGTCTGGCCGCGGACAACTCCCTGCTCGGCTTGTTCGCCGTGAAGGACGTGGTGAAGCCCGGTGCGGCACACGTTGTCCGTCAATTGCAGCAGCAGGGTTTGCATGTTCACTTGCTCACGGGCGACAATGCGCGCACGGCGGCGAGTCTTGCGCAACAGGTCGGGATAGCGGCTGAGGACGTCTTCGCAGAGGTGCGGTCGGAGCAAAAGGCGGAATTCGTGAAGAAGCTGCAAGATGCGGGTGCGGGCGTGGCGTTCGTGGGCGACGGCATCAACGATGCCCCGGCGCTGGAGCAGGCCGACCTCGGGATCGCCGTGAGCCGGGCCAGCGACGTGGCGCGCGAAGCGGCGGACATCATCCTGCTGACTTCGGAGATCGAAGCCGTGCCCGAGGCGCTGGGGTTGGCCCGGGCGACATTGCGGACGATCAAGCAGAACCTCTTCTGGGCGTTCTTCTACAACGTGCTCGGCGTACCGCTGGCGGCGCTGGGTTTCATGAGTCCCGTGCTGTGCGCCGCTGCGATGGGTGTCTCGGACCTTGTAGTTATCGGCAACGCGCTGCGGTTGCGAAGGTGGCGAATGTGATGCGGGCCGGGCGGATGAACAGGCGGCTGGACTGATAAACCCAGCGCTTGTGGGCCGCTGACATCGGCAGGAGGGGCATGCCGGGCCGCCGGAGCGGCCCGACCTGCCGGCCGGCAGATTTCCGACGGCGCTCAGGTTGCGCTCCCGCAGAGCCATGTCGTCCGGTGAAGCATCGCTTGGGACAGCCGCACCGGCCCCAATTTCGCGCTTGCCAGGGATTACTTTGCGTGGCAAAGTAACCGCCATGGAACAGAACGCCGCTGCCGAGCATCTCCAGGTTATCCGCACCTTGATGGAACGTTCCGCCCTCTACCGCCGGGCACTGGCGCCGATCATGTTGTATGTCGGCGCGCTCGGCGCGGCGACCGCCGCGGGAGGTCTGGTTTTCGGGATCGAACCGACACGCCGGTTCTGTGGCATGTGGCTCGTTACGGCACTGCTGGCCGTGTCGGGCGCGTTTCTGATCGCCCGTCGCCAGTCGCTGAAGGACCACGAGCCGTTCTGGTCGCCGCCAACCCGGCGTGTTACCCAGGCCATCGTTCCGCCGCTGGCGTCCGGGCTCTTCTTCAGCACCCTCTTCCTCGTGGTTGACGACGAGAATTTGCTGCCATTGTTCGTATTCCTGAACGTTTCCTTTTACGGATGCGCGCTTCACGCTGCCAGCTTCTTCATGCCCCGCGGCGTGAGGCGCTTCGGCTGGTTGATGCTGGCGATCGGAGGCGCAATCTTGGCGTTGCTGGTGGTTCTGGCATTCGGCGGAACGGATTTCGATGTCCGCCTGAATCACATCCTGATGGGCTTCTTTTTCGGCGTGTTGCACCTCGCGTACGGCGCATATCTCTACGTCACTGAGAAACGAAAGACCGCGGCGTGAATCCGGAACCGTTCCTCCAACTCGACCGTGTCATTCACGAGAAAGGGCGGCTGGGAATCATGTCCATGCTCGCCGCCACGCCGGAGCTTTCGTTTACGGAGCTGCGGGACACGTTGGCGATGACCGACGGCAACCTCACCTCGCACATGCGCACCTTGCAGGAAGCGGGCTACGTCTCCGTGGCCAAGAGCTATCAAAACAACCGTCCGCTGACGACCGTCTCGTTGACAGCCGCCGGGCGCAAAGCGTTTGCCGAGTACGTCTCCCTGCTGGAACAGATCGTCCAGCAGAACAAACCCAAGTGACAATTCTGTGAGCCGTTTGAACACCACTGAACCCGCGCGGTCTGTTACTTTGTATGGCAAAGTGCAGGCGGGCAAGTCAATCATGCGTAGCGGCGACCCGGCAGAGTGCCGCAGCGCTTGCGCAATCCGAGAACGAGAGCGGGGCTCTGCCGAATCGCTCCCGCTGAGAATCACGCCATGAAAATCCTCCGAGCAGAACATCTGGGTATGTGCTTTGGTGTCCGGGACGCCATTGCCCTCGCCATCCAAACCGCCGCGCAACGCCCCCTGACCATTCTCGGCGAACTCGTTCACAACGAGACCGTGCTGGATCAGCTTCGTGCCCGCGGCATTGAACTTCGCAACGAGCCGGGAGAGGTGGGGACGCGCACCGTGATGATTACCGCGCACGGCGCTTCAGAACGACGGGTAAGCGCCGTGCGCGGCCGGGGGCTGAACGTCCTGGAAGGCACGTGCCCATTGGTTCACGCTGCGCATCGCGCCGTGGCGCGGCTCGCGGCGGAAGGCTTCCACCCGGTCATCATCGGCAAGCGAGACCACGTTGAAGTGCGCGGCTTGACCGAGGACCTTGCCGAGTTCGACGTGGTGCTGACCGAAGACGATGTGCTGGGGCTCCAACCGCGGGCACGTTTCGGCGTCGCGTCGCAGACGACGCAGCGCATCGAACACGTTCGGCATCTGGTGGCGTTCATGCGGAAACGGTTTCCCGAGGCCGAGGTGCGCTTCGTGGATACGGTTTGCCAGCCGACCAAGCAGCGCCAGCATGCGGCGGCAGATCTCGCGTCAAAGTGCGACGTCGTCGTGGTCATCGGCGGGGCGCGCAGCAACAACACGCATGAACTGGTCCGGACCTGCAGTCGGCATTGCGCTCGGGTGCATCACGTGCAAACGCCGGAGGACTTGCGTCACGAATGGTTTGCCTCGACGGACACCGTTGGTATCACGGCGGGAACTTCCACGCCGGACTTGCTGATTTCGGAAGTGGAAACCTGGTTGCGGAAAGCGGATGGAGTCCCAGCTTTGCCGGCGACTGTTGAGGCCGGGGTTATGACTGCCCGCTGAACCCCGCAAGCACATGAAACCCATTCCAGGAGAATCTGGCCGCTGGCTCACCGTTGTGACCTTCGCCACCGCGATGGCGTGGGTGGAATCGGCGGTGGTCTTTTACCTGCGCACGCTCATTGACCGCATCGAGCCGTATCAGGCAAATCCGCTGCCGATTATCGGCGGGCTTGGGTCGGTAGAACTGGTCCGCGAGCTGGCCACGCTGATCATGCTGTTCACGGTGGGCTGGCTGGCGGGACGGACGTGGCGGGCACGCATCGGCTACATGGTGGTCGCTTTCGGCGTCTGGGACATCTGCTACTACGTCTTCCTGCGGATCATGTGCGGTTGGCCGCAGTCGCTGTTGGATTGGGACATTCTCTTCCTGCTGCCGCTGCCGTGGTGGGGGCCGGTGCTCGCGCCGGTGCTGATAGC
>CAYJNU010000327.1:0-9358 GCA_964371005.1 uncultured Verrucomicrobiota bacterium
GGCTGAGGCCGCCCTGGTGAAGGCCAAGAACGGCGGCTCCCCGGCGGAGCAGGAAGCTGCCCGCGCTGGACTCTTGAAGTTGCACGCGGAGCAGGCGGAGAACTTCCAGGAAATCGCGATCCGTTACCAGGCGCAGGTTGGCGCCTTGGAGCGACTGAAGAATGTCCGACAACCACGGCCAACCCCCGTTCAGACCAACTTGGTCGGTGAGCCAAAACGTTGAGCGCCGCTTCCCGTTCCGTGAATCGGAGTTTGCGGACGTGCGTCCCCGGCAATTCAGCTTTCGGCTGATACTCTGGTGCTGTCGGCGCGACGCACTGCAGCACGCTGTTCCATCGAATCTGTCTGGCACTGCAATCTGTCACGAACTTCCCGAGCCGCTTACATTTTTTGGAACGCAGGCGGCTCCCGCGCCGGCAGCAATCGCGTCCGTAATGAATTAACGGGATCGGCGACCAGTCCCTTTTCTGCTGGGCCGCGGCGACCGGGGACCAGCACTCCGGCTGATGGGTTGCGGCTTCGCCGTGCTGCGCGATTCCGTGATCCCTTCCATCCCCCACGTCTTCAAACCAAGAGTATGGACTCCCTGCCAAAAAAAGGGGCTCAGTGACGCGCGCTCCAGAAATTGGCACGGAGTCCGGCCAGGATTCTTCCGAACCGCTTCTTGATCCCAGCGTTTCCAGGCCGCCGATCAAAGCCAAAAACCCCTCCCCCGCGAAGGGGAGGGGTCTGAAGTCACAACACTCGCAGGGCCGGCCTGCGTGTGTCTGCGCTACTGAATCACTACGCGGTAGAACTGCTGTGCGTTCTCGCGCGTCGGCGTCACATAGCTGACGGCGTTGCCAGTACCGTCAATCGGCTCGCCGATGTTCACCCAACCGCCACCCAAGGTGGAGACGGCCTGGATTTGGTATTTCTTGCCCGCTTCCGTGTTGAAGGTGACTTCCGCTGCCGTGTAGATGTGCAGCGTATCGTTCTCGCCGCCGAGCGTCTTGCCGCTGGCGAACACCACGCCGTCGGGCACCACCGCACCAGCCACGTGCGGATCCAAGCCAAGGGCGAACTTCAGCCAGTTGGGCATGCCGTCGCCGGATGGATTGGCGTTCGGTGCTGCCATCGGGTCATTCACGTTGTCGTTGAAGTTGGCCTTCTGCCACCAATCGGCGAGCCCGTCGTTGTTGGCGTCACCGCTCAGGTCAGCGATCGAGGCTTTCAACAGACCCACGGCGTAGCTCAGGTTGTGAACGCCGTAGCTGCCGTCTTCCAGAACGAACAAGTAGTTATAGAGCGCCCGTAATTCCGGTCGGGTGAAGGTCTTGCGGGTGGTGGTATCCTCAGCAACGGTGGGGCTTCCGTAAGGCGGGAGCATCATTCCGAGTTTGTCGAGCAACCCCTTAACCTCGGTCTGGACACCTTCAACCATGCCATCGCCATCATAATCCTGGCGCTTGAAGTCAAAGCCTTCAATCTCGCCGTGACATTGCGCGCAAGCTTCAGTCAGCTCGAACACATTGGTGCCGCTGTCCCACTTCATCTGCATCGTGTGACCCCCAGCGTGGGTGAAGGAAGGCGTGCCTTCGTTCTCCTGCATGTGGCACGTCACACAGCTATCTTCGATCACCTCGCGGTGAGCCGAGCTCGGGATATCCTTGCCATAGGTCATGGCGTTCGCCCCCACGAACATGTCCGTCTGCGGGCCATGGTGCGGCCCGTAGCGGTTGCTGCCGGCGGTGATCTCAACATAGTTGGTGGCATCCTGCCGCGCGATGTGACACTGCATGCAAGCTTTGCCGGACCCGCCCTCCGCAACGACGGTCTTCTTATCCATCAGCGCCACATCCGCCACCGTGCGGAGCTGGTGCGGGTTCGCGTCCACGTGCGGGTCGTGGCAAGCAGCGCAGGAAATCGCTTCGTGATCTACCGCCACAGCGGGTTTGCCCGCCGCGAAGTTGGCGTAGCCCTTGGGTTCATGACAGCGGGCGCAGGAGCCGCTGGTTTCCTCCACGGACCGGGCATGCTTGGAGTTGTTCCACTCGGCGCTCTTGAAGTGGTGGGTGAGGCTGTCATGGCATTGCGAGCAGCTTCCTGCATTGAAAGACACCGAGATGGCCGCCTTGGATGCCTCCGGATCAAACAAGGCCGTCGTGGCGTGTTCGCTGCCGGCGCCGTGACAATTTTCGCACTGGATGTTCGACACGTTTTTCAGTTTCGCAGGCATGGCCGCCCAGTTGCCGTTCGTGCCATGTTCAGGAAACACCCAGCCAGTGGACTTCGCAACGTCGTCCCAGCCACCGTTTACTGCGTTGGTGTTGTTGTCAAAACCCACCACATGGCAGGAGATGCAGTTCTGATTGAAGTGGTCCGTAGAAATGCCGTCAATTGCCTTGGTGAAGGCGGTAGCATGCGGGGTTTCCATCCAGTCGTGGTAGATCGCCGGGATGCCCTCGGTCGCGGTGTGGCAAAAGGCGCAGGTGGCCGCACCCAGATAGGTGGCGCCCGTAATGGTGTTGGTCAAGGTCGCACTTCCGCTGTCGCCAGTCTCAATGGTGACCTTCACCGTGTACTGTCCAGCGACATCAGGCCGCAACATCTTGCGCGCGGCCACTTGAGCAGGGAACTCACCATCGGCTTGGTACATCTGGTTGTAAGGTGGCACATTGGCGCCCAGCGGGCTGGCCACCAATTCGGTAACTGAACCTTCAGGCTTACCGACCAAAGTCCAAGTGATGTTGGTGATGTCTGCCGAGGGCACGGCAGCGTTCACCATTGCATCCAGATAGACTGGCTGACCCAAGCCAACCGTCGCCATACCGCTGGCACCTTGGGCGGTGCTGACGGAGTAATCCTTTTTCTCCTGCGGGGTAAGTGGCCGCAGAGTGAGCTGTCCCTGGAGCGCAGGACCAGCAGCACTGACCGTGGTGGCAGCACAGGCAGCCAGCAAGGCGAGGGCCGAGATGCGAACGAGAATTCGCGGAAGTGGGGTGTGACTCTTCATACTGGGTTGAGCTTTACTATATGTTTTTCGAACGTTCGATATTGCGCGTACTTGGGGAGGAGCTTAACCGGCTGCGGGTTTGGCACTACTCATCTATTGCCAAACACCTATCATCAGTTGTCTTCGGAGAGCTGCCCACGCGCGGGCATGGCGTTTCATGACCCGGCTTGAGGGGGGCGCTTGACGGCGGCGGCGGTTTCCGCTTTGGCCACAGCCCGAACCGCAGGAGGGCCCCCGGTCGTGCGCGAAGAGTGATCGAGTGGATGTTCCTCGTGCTGCCAGTGCTCGGTCACGTGCCCATCCCAGCAGGCGAGATTCAACGGATACACATCGGGATCGAACATCACGTGGTAGAAGTGCCAGACGACGATCGCGAGGCAGGCAAGGATGGCCTCGTAGTAGTGGACGGTGAGCGCCACGTCCACGACCCAGCGAGGCAGGAACTGCGTCACGTCCATCTTGAACCAGAGCATCAAACCCGTGAAGCCCATAATGATTGTGCCCCAGACCACGGCCCAGTATTCCATCTTCTCGGCATAGCCAAAACGACCGATCTTTGGTTTGTCCTTCCTGAGTCCGAAGAGATAGCGGACGGCAGCCAGCACATCAGTTACGTCTCTTTTCACTGGGAACAGGTCCCAAACCAATTGGCGGCCATCCTTTTTCACGAGGACATAGAAGACGTGGTAGGCGCCGGCCAACAAAAGCACGACGCCGGCGATGCGATGGGAGTAGCGGCGGAACTCCTCACTGGAACCCAGCAGCTTGGCCAGCCAGGAATCCGGCCACTTCAAAGCGAAACCAGTGACAGCGAGTGCGATGAAACTCGCAGCCAGCACGGCGTGCTGCCACCGCTGGGCAAGATTCATGCGGAGAATGGGCCGGCCCTCAGAGCGGAGGTGCTCCGCCACCTTGCGAACGAAGAGGATGCCGTTGTGAATGAGCATCGCGCCCACGACCCCGAAGATCAGCAAAAGGTAGATGCGCCGAACCCACCAACTGATCGCGCTACCCAAGTCATTGGCGCTTTTCTCAGTCTCCAAGTCCACATGGACCTTACTGAGAGCGAATTTCTCGTTCGCACCCGGGTGACATTTGCCACAGGTTTCCACCAGATGGCTGGGATGAATCGTCGAGGCTGAATCGCTCGAGGGCAGAACCTTGTGGTAGCCGTGGCAGCTTGCGCAGTTGGCGGCCACCGTCAGGCCGTATTGCGAAGCGAGTCCGTGGTAGCTCCCGAAAAAGGTCCGCACGCGATCCGATGGCAAATTGTATTTGGTGTTGAGGCGTTCGGAACCATGACAGCGGCTACAGACATCTTCGGAAATCGTGCGCGTGGCGTTGGTGGAGAGCGCCGTGATCTGGTGTTCCGAATGGCAATCCGTGCAGGTGGGCGCATCCCGGACGCCCTCGACCAACGCCTTGCCGTGGACGCTGGCGGCGAAGTCCTGCGCCTCCTGGTCGTGACACGCCCCGCAAGTGCCCGCCTGCCGGGTCACGTGCAAGGGCGAGAGAGGCGAGGTGCCGGGCAGCACTTCATGCGAATCATGACAATCTTGACAGGCGGGGGCATCTGCGCGGCCTGCCTGTAGGGCGAGTCCATGCACGCTGGCCCCATAGGATCGCGAATGGGATTCATGGCAGTGCTGGCACGCGACGGGTTTGGCGGCGACTTCGTCGTCCGGATGCTGGGTGGTGATGTCGTTGTGGCAACTGGCGCAAGTGTTCGTCTTGTGGCTGGAGGCGGCGAGCTTCGCCACGTCTACGAACAACGAGACTTCCTTGCCTGCGGCGTTGGTCTTCGTGAGGGTCTTGTCTTCGTGGCACTCCAGGCAATCGCTGTTCGCCAGTTGCGCCCACGCAGTCAGCCCGGTGGCAGACAAAGCCATCCATGCCGCCACAAACGGCGCGCCCAGTAACTTCCCGATACGCATACGGTTGTATGATCAGGATTGGCGGACTGGAATGCTTGACATCGTTTGGCGATTGCTAAGCGTTTCTTGCGGTGGAATCCACCGTCCCGGTTGACCAGAGAACGCAGGCTGGAACTCGCCAGCGCGCGCCGTCGCGGTGCGCTCCGAATGGCTTCCGGGCAGGCTGATTCGTCACAGACCCAGTGGGGGCGGGCTAGTGCGCCAGCCGGGACACCATCGCGTAAACAATCAGCACCAGCAGGATGACGCCGAGGCCGAAGAACAGGTAGCCAAAGGACCGGGCGATGGATTTCCAGCGCTCCCACTCGTCCGTGATGCGGTGCTGGTCCAGCTTGCCGTCCGCCAACATCCGGTCGTGCCAGTGCTTGCGCTCGTGCAGCAACTCCGCCTTGGAGATGCGCCCGGAGAAGATCACGGTGTCCATGGGGAATTTCTCGATGCGGAAATGCGTATTGAAGAAATGGATCGAGAAGATGAAACCCGCGGCCAGCAGGGCCTCGTCCGAGTGAACGATCAACGCGATGTTGATGATCCAACCCGGCAGGAACTTGGTGAAAAACACCGGAAACCACATGATCATTCCGGAGGCGCCGATGATAAACACGCCCCAGAACACGGCGAAGTAATCGAACTTCTCCCAGTACGTCCAACGATCAAACTGCGGCCGCGGCCCCTTGCCGAAGAACCATTTGTTGTGCGCCACGAAGTCCTTCCCGTCCTGGAGCGTCGGGATCATGGAGTCCGGCCCAAACACCGCGCCCCAAAGCCGTTTGATGGCGAATTTGCCCGTCGCCGGGTCACGCAACGTGCCTCGACCGCGCCAGGCCTTGCCCGCGACAGACGCCAGGTGCAGTCCGAAGTACAGGAAAGTCACGAGGGCGCCAAACCGGTGCAGCACGCGCGCGGTGTCCGGCCCGCCGATGATGCTGAACATCGTCTTGGCCCAGTCGGTGTAGTAGAACTTCAAGGGCATGCCGGTGATGACCAGCAACAGGAAGCTCGTGACGACGAGGAAATGCAGGAAACGATCCATCGGCGCAAACCGCGTGAACCATTCGTCATCTTCCTGAATCTCGATCTTGGCCTCGCGGAAGGTTTTGGTGTCGTTGAGGTAGAGGTAAATGGCCCGGATGAGCCAGGACAGGGTATGGGCGCCGAAGAACACGAACACGCCGATCACCAGCGCGGTCATGCCCACGAACACCGCATGCAGCAGCGGATAGTTCTTCCGATCCAACGGATTCGCATGCGGTTGATACTGCGTAAACCCAGCCGTCGCGCCGGGATGACAGGTCTGGCACGTGGCGAGGATGTTCGTGGCTGAAAGTCGGGACTTGGGATTGGACGGCGGCAGGACATCGTGGTGGCCGTGGCAGTCATAACAGGCGGCCACGTCAGCGGCGACATTCGGCTTACCCAACTGCATGGCCTTGCCGTGATAGGTGTCGCGGTAGTGAAGCAGCCGGTCTTCATGGCACTTGCCGCACTTTTGGTCGCTGGTGAATTTGAAGTGGCCGGACTTGGGCAGCTCAATCTCGTGCGCGGAGTGACAGGTGGTGCAAACCGGCGCGTTGGTGTGTCCATTCGCCGACATCTGGCCGTGGACGCTCGCTTCGTAAGTCTGCTCCACACCCAAGTGGCACTTGCCGCAGGTTTTGGCCACATTCTCGGGCGCGATGGGCGAGCCGGGGATGGTGCTCCGTTTGATGTCATGCACTCCGTGGCAGTCGGCGCAACTGGGCGCCACCACCAACCCTTGCGCCAGCTTGCGGCCGTGAATGCTGTCCTGATACTGCGCCGCGACCTGCGGGTATTTGATGTGGAACTTCTCCGCCATCGCTTGGTTCGTGTGGCACTGGGCACAGGTGCTGGCGAGGTTCAGCTTGAAGACGGGCGAACCGGGATTCCGAACCGGAATGATGGCATGGTTGCCGTGGCAATTGCCGCAGGTGGCCGCCGCGAACGCGCCCTGCGTATGGCTGGAACCATGAATGCTGGTCGTGTATTCCCGCGCCGCCTGCTCGTGATCCTCGCGCGACTCGTGACAGCCAACACAGTTGGCCGGTTTCGCCGGCACTTCATTATCCGGATGCTCGCCCGTGATATCGGGATGGCAGTGGACGCACAGGTTTGCCCGGTGGACCGAGTTGGACAGCAGCCCAGCGTCCACGAAGAGGGAAACCTCCAGCCCTTGCGCGTTGGTCTTGGTGAGCGTCTGGTCTTCGTGGCAGAGGATGCAGTCCGTGTTCTGGATGGGCGGCTCGGCAGCCGGCAGCGTGGCGAGGTTGCTGACCAGCACCGCCAGCGCGAGGAGCGGCAACCGCGGCAAGTTCCAGCCGGAGACATTGGAATGGTTCATAGTCGCTTAAGGGCCACCGGTGTGGCAGTCGTTGCACAGGTAGGCGGTGTCGTAGTCCTCGCCCGGATGTTTGAAGGGTTTTCCGGCAGCGCTCAGGTTGTCCAATTCCGGACCCTGGCCTTGCGCCAGAATGACGTGGCAGTTGTTACAGTCGCTGAATCCGATCTTCTTCTGACCGTCGCCGGAGACGTGCTTGTCATCGTGGCACCGGAAACAGCCCGGCCAATCCTTGTGGCCGACATGCTCGGGATACGCCTGCCAGTTCGCCTTCATCAAGGGGAAGAAATTCTGCCGGTAGATCTCCTGGACTGTGGCGATGGCTCTCTCCACGCGCGGTTCTCCCGGATAAGCCGTCTTCAGCGCCGTGCTGATCTTCTCCCCGGCCTCGGCCACCGTGGCGTACGGTTGGACCAGCAGGGCCGTCGCGTTGCTGCGGATGAGCGGCAAGGTGCGATCCAACTGGCCACCGGCCAGCGCCAGGTCCACCGCTTCGTTCGGCGTTTGGTAACGGTGCGAGGGACGGTTGTGGCAGTCAATGCAGTCCATCCGCCGGACCTCGGCTTCGCTTACCACATTCGTAAAGCTCTTCGTGCGGTACTCCACCACTTTCCCGTTATCATCCGTAAATCGGACCCACGGTATTTTGAGCCGCTGCTCATCAGTGGCGAGGTATTCCACCTTGTTATTGACGTGCCAGTGGATGCCCCCTTCGTGATGTCGTTTGGGGTCCCCGCCACCGACTTTCAGCATGAGACGGATCGAGTACTCCGTGTTCTCCTTGTCACTCAGGAAGTGCCGGTAGGTCTTGGTGATGTTGCCGGAGAAGCGCTGCGGCCAGTGACAACGTTCGCAAGTGTCTTGGGCCGGCCGGAGGTTCTTGATCGGCGTGGGCACCGGGGTCGGGTACTTGTTGAACGCGGTGGCATACACTTGGTAGGTCCCTGAAATCTTCGCTTTGACAAACCACTCCGCGCCGGGCCCGATGTGACACTCGACGCAACCGACTCGAGCGTGGGACGAGTGTTGGTAACGAACCCGCTCGGGTTCCATCACCGTGTGACACGCTTCGCCGCAAAACGTGGTGGACTCGGTGAAGTGATACGTCTGGTAGCTACCCAAGGCCGAGAGGAACAGGAAACCCAATCCGCCCAAAATGAAGCCCCCCATGAGGCGGCGGTCACGTGGGCGGGACAAATTCACCACCATGGGGGGCCACGTCGTACCGGCCGCAGCCAGCTTGCGTCGTGTGCGCCAAGTCCCCAGCAAGGTCAGAAACAGCCCGAGGAACAGAAACGCCGGCGACACCATGTAGGTCAGGATGCCCACATAGGGATTCGAGTGGCCCGCCATCGCGTCCACCGCGAACAGCATGAGGAAGGAAAAGAGACCGCCCACCGCAATGACCAGACCGATCAAGCTGAGCCAGTTGCGCAGCAGGGACGGACGCGTGTCTTTGGATGTTGTCTTGTCAGTGCTCATGGACTGCTTATCCCACACCACCATGCCCTCTCGCAAGGTGTTTAACGCGGGTCAGGCTTCTTGGTGTGTCGGTTGTCTCAGTGCCTCGCGGCGTTTCGGGCGGGGGCGACGCGACCCAAAAACAAGCCCCGCGCTCTCTTGGAGAGCGGGGGCAATCGTATCGCTGTGCCACAATCTCGGGCGGCACCCAGCTTCCCCTGCCAGCCCAATCGGGGTTTCTTCCCCAACATTGAGACGAAATGGCCAGTTCAGCACCTGCCCGAGCAATGACAAGATGCGCCTATTTCTTGAAGGTGCGCATGTACTTGACGAGTGCTTTGATCTCGTCATCCGTTACGCCTTCGGTAGGCTTCATCAGGGTCTTCTCGCCTTCCTTGAGCCCTTCCTTGATGACTTTGAACGCCTTGTCGTCCTTCATCTCTTCCTGGACTTTGGCGGTTGAGTAATCTTTGGCACCCAACTTCTTGCCCATCACGGTATCGCCTTTGCCTTCGGCTCCGTGGCACTTCTTGCAGGCCTTGTCGTACGTGGCCTTGGCGTCGGCGGCGTTGGCGCTCAGCGCCATTACGGCCAGAACCCCAACAGTCAGCG
>CAYJNU010000328.1:0-9355 GCA_964371005.1 uncultured Verrucomicrobiota bacterium
AAAAGCAAACTCCTGTTCCGACGACAACTTCGACCCACCTTGCGAAACCGCTGTGTCGTTGCCCCACGCTTGACGGGACCGTGCTGGGTACCTACCCTGCTCGACTCGCCGCGCCGGCGAAAATCGCTTTCTCCGGGTCGCGGCGGGTTTTTCGTCAGCGAAAGGCATTTTTGTGAACGTATCCGTCGAGAATCTGGCCCCGTGCCGTAAATTGTTGCGCATTGAAATTGACGCGAAAGCCGTGGATGAGGCTTTCGACGCCGTGTTGAACGAGTTCCGCAAGGAAGCCAACCTGCCGGGCTTCCGTCCGGGCAAAGCGCCGCGCGACATGGTCGCCAAGCGGTATGAGAAGGAAATCGCCGACGAGGTGCGGCGGAAGCTCCTGTCCGCGAATTATCGCAAGGCTGTGGAAGAGCAGAAGTTGGACGTGCTCGGCGCGCCGGACATCGAGGAAATCCAGTTTGGCCGAGGTCAGGTGATGCAGTTCGCCGCCACCGTCGAAACCGCACCGGACTTCCAGTTGCCCGACTACAAGGGCCTGCCCGCCAAGCGCGAAATCCGCAGCGTGACCGACGAGGACGTGGCCCGCGCGGTGGATGTGTTACGCGAACAACGAGGAACGTTTGAAACCGTCACCCGCCCCGCCGCCACCGGCGACATCGTGGTGGTGAACTACACCGGCACGTGCGAGGGCAAGCCGATCGGTGAGATCGCGCCAGCCGCGAAGAGTCTGGGCGAGGCGAAGGCTTTCTGGATTGGCATCGAGGCGCGCTCGTTCCTGCCGGGTTTTGCAGATCAGTTGATCGGCGCCCAAGCCGGTGACAAACGAACCGTAGCGGTGGATTTTCCCGCCGACTTTCGTACCACCGAGCTGGCGGGCAAGAAAGGCGAGTTTGCCGTCGAGGTCGTCGAGATCAAGGAACGCGTGCTGCCGGCGGCGGATGAGGCCCTGGCCAAGGCTCTGGGTGCGGAAAGCCTGGAGAAACTGCGCGAGGGCGTGCGCAAGGACCTGGAAAACGAGTTGAAGTACAAACTGGACCGCCAGGTGCGCGCCCAGGTCATTCGTGGATTGCTGGGCCGCGTGCAGTTCGAGCTTCCCGAGTCCGCCGTGGCCAGCGAGACAAGGAACGTGGTCTATGACATCGTCAACGAGAACGCCCGCCGGGGCGTAGGACGCGAGTTGATCGAGAAAGACAAGGAAGCCATCTACGCCGCCGCCGCGAACAGCGCCAAGGAGCGCGTGAAGATCGCCTTCCTCGTGCAGAAGATCGCCGAGAAGGAGGACATCAAGGTCTCGAACGAGGAGATCGCCCGCCGCGCCACGACCTTGGCGGCGATGTACCAGATTCCGCCGGAGAAATTTGTCAAGGACCTGCAGAAGCGCAATGGGCTGGTGGAGATCTACGACCAACTCGCGCACGAGAAGGTCATGGAGTTCCTCCAGCAGCACGCGCAGATCGAAGACGTCCCGGTGGGCCAGTTGCCGATGGACCTCGCCACGGCGCATTCGAAGTGAGCCAAAGAGCCGGCACCGGCGGCTTCAGACCGGATTGACGCGAAACACCCGCGCGCTTTCACGAGCCGCGGGTGGTTCATTTCCGCCGTCGCTTGTCCGGCAGGAAAAAATAGCCAAGGAGCAGCAATAACGCGGTCAGGACCGCGCCCAAAGCGATCGCAAGCTGGCCTGGCGCGCTCAGGTCGGTGCCGAAGAATCGGCTGAGCGCCTCGACCAGAGCAGGGTTTCGCGACAACACCTGCGCCAGGAACACGCCGATCAACACGCAGAGAATCGCCAACAGCAGATACCGAATCTGCCGGCGCCGCTCTTCTGGATCCACCTGGCTCATGGCGATCTTGGGCGCAAGCTAACGACGCAGCCTCTGTTTGTCGAGCGAGCGTCCGATAGGCTGACCGGCGTTGGCGTTCATGCGCTCCCCTCATGGCCGCTTCTCTTTGATTTGCCACCACCAATCCTTGAGTTTCTCAATGGGATGAACGCCCGGACACCTCGGCCAGAACAAGCCCTCGGCATCTGGATCAACACGCAGCCCAAGTCCGTAAACCTCGATTCTGGTGGAAACGGGAGTGCCTGGACCACCACTTAGCCAAAACCAAGCGTTGTTTGTGTAAGTGTAGGTTCCACATGCAATGGTCTTCTCTTCAGTCACGATGGATACCTTGCCATCCTTGAACTCCCAATAACTGTGCCCTTTTGCGCCGATATTATTGCACTCATAATGCCCGCACGGCGTGGATGGCAAGGCGATTCGCCACAGAATAACTCCTGCAAGGGCCATCACGCTGGCCAAGGCTAGCAGTCGAACACCTCTCATTCGCGGTTCCGACCAGCGCATCTGTTTATGGCCGACTTCGGCCCTTGAACTCCGCCAGCATCACGCCCACCGCGTCAAGCTCCGTCCGCGCACTGCGCTCCGGGTCCGTGCTGTGATAGCGGTTGAGCATCACGCAAAACGCCAGACGCTCGCCCGCTGCCGAGGTCACGTAGCCGGACAGCGAGTTGGCCCAGCGCAACGTGCCGGTCTTGGCTTTCATATTACCCGCCGCCAGCGTGTTCTTCATCCGGTTGCGGAGCGTGCCGTCCACACCCGCCACCGGCAGCGCTTTCACATACGCCTCCGCCTCGCGGTGACGGATCATAAACTGGAGCAGCGCAACCGTGGCATCCGGCGTCGTCAGGTTGTTGCGTGACAAACCCGACCCTTCCTCGAACTGCACATCGCCCCGGCGAACTCCGGCCTCTTCCAGAAAGCGACCCAACTCACGAAGACCTGTGTCCTCGGAGGTTTCGTTCCGCGAGGCATTGGACAGGCGTTTTAGCGCTCCGACATGCGCCAGCAGCAAATCGGTGTACAGGTTTTGCGACGGCTTCTGCACCTCGCGGGCAATGTCGCGCATGGGCAGCGATTCGACAAAGCCCAATTCCACCAGCTTGCTGTAATCCAGCGGGCGGGTCTCGCGATCGAGCCAGTTTGCCGAGCGCAGTTTGCCAGTGACTTTCACGCCGTGCTTCGCGAGTGCCTCTTTGAAGAACGCCACGAACAACCCGGCGGGATTGGGCACGGTCACATCCTCGGCGAAACCCGAGTCCCCGAGCGGCATCTTGCCCAGGACATAGACTACGTTTTGATCGAGGGGTCGGTAGAAACTGATACTGCGTCGCCCGCCCTGCGCGATGGTCTCGGTGCGATTGCTCAAGAGGAGCCAACCCGTCGCCGGCAGCAGGGTCAGTTTGCACGGCGTGTTCGTTTGCAGACCTGGCTTGACGGAAATTTCAATCCGGTTGTCATTGATCGTCAGCGCGGAGATCGGCGCGCCGTAGTAATACTGCATGTCGTCCCACGCCCAGCCGGAACCGAACGGCGGCCCGCGGAAGAAACTCCCATCCCCCACGAGATCGCCTGAGATGCGCTTGATGCCGGCGTCGGCCACGGCGCGCACCAGTGGTGCGAGCGCCCGATAGAGATCGTTGCTGTTGAGCCGGGCATTGAGGGTCGGGTCGCCGCGGCCATAAACGATGAGATCGCTCTTGAGCGTGCCCGAGCGATTGGGCCGGGTTTTCGAGTAGAGCGACGTCTTGATGCGGTAATCGCTGCCGAGCCGGTCGAGCACCAGCGCCATGGTGTAAAGCTTCGAGTTTGAGGCCGGGCTGAAATACTTCTGGGGGTTCTCCGCGAAGAGGACCTTCCCCGTATCGAGCGAAACCACCTTCACCCCCCACGAGGCGGCGGTGAATTTGGGCTGGCTGACGTGCGCGGCGAGTCGCTGCTGGAGTTCCTCCACCGTGGCGGCGGGTTGGGACTGCTGCGCACGGCTGCCGAACACGACAAAGGTCAGGAGGAATAGAGGAAGGATGAACTGCTTGGCTCGGGGCATCATAATTTTGGCCGGTTCGTTGGGCAGGAGACTACTGAAGTTGCGCCATCCGCGCCAGTGGGCAACGCAGAACCGGGTTGCAGTTTCACTTGAACAACCGCATCTGCTCTCCGCCGGGCCGGCGGAAGGCAGCGGTGGAGAGTTCCGGTGTGTGTTCGGCAAGGCCAGCCTTGCGCCGCGCCACGTCAAACAACGTGCCGATCTGTTCAGCGAAGATCCCCTCGCCGCGCATGTGTCGGCCAAAGCGGTTGTCGTAGAGCTTGCCGTCGCGCATCGAGCGAAGCCGGTTCAACACCTTCTCCTTCCGGTCTGGGAAATGCGTGGTCAGCCAATGCTCGAACAGCGGGGCGACGGCATGGGGCAGGCGCAACACAACGAAACTCGCAAACCGGGCTCCTGCCTTGGCGGCGGCCTCAAGCACCGCCGGAATCTCGTGGTCGGTCAGACCGGGGATGACTGGGGCCACCAGCACGCCTGCCGGAATGCCCGCCTTGGCGAGTGCGCCGATCGTGGCGAGCCGGGCCGCGGGCGGCGACGTGCGCGGCTCCATCACTTTGCGAAGCTCTGTGTCGAGCGTCGGCAGCGAGAGAAACACGGTGGCGGCGTTGAACCGCGCCAGTTCGCCCAGTAGGTCCGCGTCCCGCGCCACGAGCTGGTTTTTCGTCACGATGCTCACTGGATTACGGAACTCGGCCAGCACTTCCAGGCAACCCCGTGTGAGCTTGAGTCGGCGCTCGACCGGCTGATACGGATCGGTCACGCCGCTCATCGCCAGCACCCTCGGCTGCCAGCGTGGAGAGGATAGCTCCTGACGCAGCAGCCTCGGCGCGTCTTCTTTCACCATGATCTTCGTCTCGAAATCCAGCCCCGACGAAAACCCGAGGTACTCGTGGAATGGCCGCGCGTAGCAGTAAATGCAGCCGTGCTCGCAGCCGCGATACGGATTGATGCTCGCCTCAAAACCGACGTCTGGACTCTCGTTCGTCGCGATGATCGTCTGGCTGCGGTCCTTGAAAAACTGCGTGCGCGGCAACGGATCGTCCTCCGGATCCCAATCCACGTCGCGTTCAAGCTGAATGCGCTCGAAGCGGTTCGGCGGATTGCCTGCCGCGCCGCGTCCGCGAATGGGCGGGGGCTCGGAAGTCACGCCTTAATTGTCCTCCCAATCGCCCGCCCGTCAACGCAAGCCTACACTACTCCCCTGGCAGCACTGAACGACGCGGCGAGGGGGCGGCACGTGCTCCGGAGTGAACCTTTGGTGTATTTAACACCGCGGGCGGGCAACGCCTGGGAGCCCCGCAAGGAGACCCCAAAGTGCCAACAGCGATGTGATTGAAGGTTCTGGAATCGTTACCACTAGATCGTCAATAACGAAGATATTGTCCAGCCAGAACTCGACTCTTTGGACCTCCCTGTAGTCGAACGCAATCAGGGTGGGGGCTGCCTTTTCCACGGTGTAGATGTTGTCGTAAGTGAGAATTCCATCAACAAAACCGCGCACCTCCACCTGCATGGTGTCAAGCAGCGCGGAGGTTAAATAGGCAGAGTTGAAGTCAAATGGCAGGCTGCGGCTGAACACGGTGAGATTGTTCCCGGCTCGGTTGTACGCGATGTTTCGTCCTGACACGACGCCGGCTCCATATCCCCAACCGCTCCAGTCACCGTACGACGTGTTCAGGCACCAGAAACCGTACCACTCGAAGCCCTGATACGTTGCTGGTATCGGGCCGGTCAACGAATAGCCGCTGTATGGAGGGCGCAAATCATCAAAGTTGATCGTCACAGTCTCGAGAGGTGATGCGTTCCCTCTGCACGTCAGGCTCACAGGGACGACGATAAGGAGCCCACTCGCTATCAAAGCTCGCGTGGAATGACTGGTCGGCTTGAACATTGGCTAAAGAGCTAGGCCGTCCCGCCACACTGCGCAAGCCCCATTCTCGAACGTCTTTCAGAAGCCCGGGGCGATTTCCCTGTGGCATCGTTGGACGCACTGGCGCACCATCGGACACGGCATGCGAAAACCGTGGGCGAGGTTTGTGCGTGCGACGCGGTTGGTCTGGCTGGCCCTGGCGGTCGTTTGCACACAGAGAAGCGCAGCAGCCATCAAAGACCACATCGCCGGCGTCACGCTGACACCCGCTTCAACTTCACCGCGCGACGAGGCGGTTTCAGGCGATGCGATGTGGAAGCTCATCGAGGAGGACTGGCCTAATACGCCGAAGCGCTGAGCGCCGCTCGCACGCCGCTCACGACGAAGTCCGGCGCCGCCGGCGGTTGCGACGGTGTGAAGGACGGCAAATACGGCTTCCACACTTGGCTCGACAAAGACCCTTGGTGGCAAGTGGACCTCGGCGAACCGACTGACATCGCCAGCATCATCGTTTACAACCGCCTCGACTACGCACCCGGTCTGCACAACGCTGACAACGTCCGCATCCTCACTTCCGACGACGCGAAGTCCTGGGTGCTGCGCCACGACAATGCCGGAAAGCATTTCGGCGGCGTGGGCGACGGCGGGCCGCTCGTGGTGAAGTTCGAGTCGGGCCAAGTCCGCGCGCGGTTCAGGCAACCGGCCCGCCGCCGCGGAGCAACCTCAGAACGGGACGTCGTCAGACAAGCCGCGCATCACCGCCGCCATCTGAAGCGCGGTTTGGGCGGCCTCCGTGCCACGGTTGTGCTGCGGGTCGAGGCAACGCCGGCGGGCCTGCTCTTGGTTCTCCAACAGCAGCACCTCGTGGATGATCGGCACTTCATGCATCAACTGGATGTCCATCAGGGCCCGGCTCACTGCCTCGCCGATATGGGCGGCGTGCGTAGTTTCGCCGCGCAGGATGACGCCGAGGCAGATGATCGCGTCCAGCGAACCGGGCGGCTTGACCCGATCTTCGCCGTGCTGCGTTGCGCCCCCTTGGCGGGCCAGCGTTTTGGCAACGACCGGTATCTCGTAGGCTCCTGGCACGCGGACGATTTGCACCTCGGCCCTGGCGCGCCGCAACTCCGCCTTCGCAGCTCGCAACATCGAATCCACGTAGCGGGCGTTGTAGCGGGAGGCGACGATGGCGAAATGGCCGCCGACGAATCGCGAAATCTGCTTTCTGACAGGCTTTAGCATATTCAATTAAATCAGTCTCGTGGCCAGTTAAACCAGATGACGAGCGGGTAGGCAATTGCTGCAATCCAAAGTGAAACCCGTGACGGGATTCTACTGTGCAAATACCACACGGTTAAGAAAAAGCAGCTTCCCGCTAAGGTCAGTATCAACCACACGCCTACGCCGTTTACTCTCTGGATTCCAGTGAAAGGCCCCGCCCACATCCCGAGTTGGAGGAAGATCGGAAGAGCAGCAACGAAGGTGAATCCCCAGCGTCTTTCTTGCCCTGTGGCATTCCGGTACGGTTCGTCTGACAAACGAGTGAAGCGTCGCGTGAGATAGAGAGCTACAAATCCATCTACCAACCGAAGGGCCAGTCGCCAGAGGGTTTCTGCTACGTCACGAGTTCTCACGTCTCACAACAAATGCCCCATCTTCTCCCGCTTGGTCTTCAGATAACGGGCATTGTGGGTGTTGGCTTTCACGCGAATCGGCACCTGTTCCACAATCACCAAGCCGTGACCTTCCAAGCCGACGAGCTTCTTCGGGTTGTTTGTCATCAGCCGAATGGTCTTGAGGCCGAGGTCGGCGAGGATTTGCGCGCCGAGACCGTACTCCCGCAGATCCATCGGGAAACCGAGTTTCTGGTTGGCTTCCACCGTGTCGAGGCCCTGCTCCTGGAGTTTGTAAGCCTTGATTTTGGGCTCCAGCCCGATGCCACGACCCTCCTGCCGCATATAGACCACCACGCCGCAGCCGGCTTCGGCCACCTGGCGCATGGCTTGATGGAGTTGCGGACCGCAGTCGCACCGGCGCGAGCCGAAAACATCGCCGGTCAGACATTCGCTATGGACACGCACGAGGACGTCTTTCGCGTCCGCCACGTCGCCGCAAACCAGCGCGAGGTGGTGCTGCCCGTCCAAACGCGAGCGGTAGAGGTGCAAATCAAAATCACCAACCTCCGTGGGCAGCTTCACGACCTCCACGCATTCCACCAGTTTCTCCCGCGTGCGCCGGTATTTGATGAGGTCTTCGATGGCGCAGAGCTTGAGCTTGTGGCGGGCGGCGTATTTCACCAGCGCGGGCAACCGAGCCATGGAGCCGTCATTGTTCATGACCTCGCAGATCACGCCGATAGGGCGGCAACCGGCAAGTCGGATGAGGTCCACGGCAGCCTCGGTGTGGCCGGCGCGCTGGAGCACGCCCCCGGGTTTGGCGCGTAACGGGAAGACATGCCCCGGGGCAACGAGGTTCTCCGGCACGGCCGTCGGATCCGCCATCACCCGGATCGTTTCCGCGCGATCCGCTGCGCTGATGCCGGTCGAAATCCCGTGTGCAGCGTCCACGCTGACCTGGAAGTCCGTCTTGAAGGTGTCGCGGTTGTCCTTGACCATGCGCCCGATGCCGAGTTGATCCAGCCGCTCGGAAGTCGTCGGCACGCAGATCAGGCCGCGCCCATGCCGAGCCATGAAATTCACGGCCCGCGGCGTGACGTACTGCGCCGCCATGATCAAGTCGCCTTCATTCTCACGGTCGGCGTCATCCACAACAACGATCATCCGACCTTTGCGGAGGGCGGCGATCACGGACTCGATGGAATCAAAATGGACCTTCATATCTCGGCGGTGAGAGTAGCGGGAGAAAGCCGCCTTGTCAGATTCAATTTGGACGGGCGCATCAAGGGATACCCCAAGATCATGCGTCGGCGCGAAGGCATGCAGACGAATCAACTTTATGTCCGCTACGTCCGCGGCAACGCGGCCTACGGCAAGAATGATTTCCATGACAACGGGGACGGCACGGTGACGGATCGCGCCACCGGCTTGATGTGGCAAAAGGCCGACAGCGAAAAGGGCATGAATTGGCAGCAGGCCTTGGATTACGCCGAGAAACTCACGCTCGCCGGTCACGATGATTGGCGCTTACCCAACGCCAAGGAACTGCAAAGCCTGGTGGACTATTCCCGCTCTCCTGTGGTGAGTGCTGCCGCCCGCCGTGGGCCCGCCATTGATTCGGTCTTCCAGACGACCCGACTTGCTGACGGCGAGTATCCCTTCTATTGGTCGAGCACAACGCACCTTGATGGCCCGCCGGACCGCGCCGGCGGCGCCGCCGTCTATGTCGCCTTTGGTCGCGCCACCGGCTGGATGCAATTCCCGCCGGGCCGGGGTGATTACCAGTTGCTCGATGTCCATGGAGCGGGTGCGCAGCGGAGTGATCCAAAGACAGGCGACCCGACAGCTTTCCCGCATGGCCGTGGTCCCCAGGGCGATGTGATCCGGATCAACAACTTCGTCCGCTGCGTGCGCGGGGGACTAAGTGCTCTGGGTCATAATTTCGGTGACGTATTCTGAAGATCACGCTGCCAAC
>CAYJNU010000329.1:0-9336 GCA_964371005.1 uncultured Verrucomicrobiota bacterium
GGAAGCGATGCGGGAACTCACGGGGTTTCGACTCGTGCCAGTGTCGCCCGCGAAGGCCCGGGCCACGCCTACTGAACCTGGCAAGCAGCTCGGGCTGCAATCCTCATTCGGAGTTGATGGGCCTGTCGCGCCCCTTTTCGCCGCGGCCGACGCAACTTCAGCCGAGACATTGGCGACCTACCCGGACGGCACGGCAGCCGTCGCGCTGCGCAAGTCGGCCGATGGGTGGTCGCTGTTCGTGGGCGCGCCCGGATTAACCTCCGACCTGCTTCGGATCGTTGCGCGCAAAGCCGGGGTCCATCTCTACACGGAGACGGACTGCAATGTTTATGCGAATGGGCCGATCATCGCGCTCCACGCGGCCCAAGACGGCTCGACACCGGCCACCGCGGCCCTATTCACGACGCCCTGACGGGTGGTGCGGTCGGGAAGGGCCCTCGCCTCACGCTGCACATGAAGAAGGGCGACACCCGCCTGTTCCGTCAGTAGCCAGGCCAGTCGCTGCTGAGGGTCGCCGCCGCTCAGAAGAGTAGCAGCGCCCAATGTGCCCGTTGCTTAATCCCTCCCGACTCCGCTATTGTCGCTCTATGAGAAAGACCTCGTTCTTTTCAGCCTCGGGGCTGGTCTCCGCGTTCCTGCTGGCCGTGGTCATGACGCCGCCCGCCACCAACGCCGCCGAGGTCGGCGCACCCAACGACTGGCAATCCATCGCACCGCGCGACGAGATTCGCCCGGCGTTCTCGTTCGAGCGCAAAGGCGGACCGAAGAAGACCGGTAGTTTCGTTATCACTCACGACCAGCGCGACGGATTGGACGGGTGGTTTCAGAAGTCGTTCGCGGTGAGCGGTGGCGAGTTCTACCGCTTTCACGCGGTCCGCCAGACGCGCAACGTCAGCGTGCCCCGCCGCAGCGCACTGGTGCGCGTGCTCTGGCAGGATGCGGCGGGGCACATGGTGTCCGCCGATGTTCCAGACCGCCAGATCAAGGAACTGGGCCACGCCCCCAGCGCCGAACCCGAACATCCTGTTGATGGAGCGACCGATGCGCAGGGTTGGACCACGGTCAGCGGCATTTATCGCGTGCCGGCAAAAGCCACGCGCGCCATGGTCGAACTGCATTTGCAGTGGGCGCCCAATGGCCGCGTGGAGTGGAGCGAGGTCACGTTCGCGAAGACCGAGCCGCCGCCGTCGCGCAAGGCGCGGCTCGCCACGATTCACTACAAGCCGACCGGCAAATCGCCGCGTTCCAACTGTGAAGAGTATGCGCCGTTCCTCGCCGAGGCCGCGCAACAGAAAGCCGATCTCGTTGTGCTCGGGGAAACCGTGCCGTCGGTGCGAACGCAGAAGAACCCGGTCGAAACCGCCGAAGTCATTCCCGGTCCGACCACCGATTATTTCGGAGAGCTCGCCCGGAAGCACAACCTGCACATTGTGCTGAGCTTGTATGAGCGGGCCGGGCATCTCATTTACAACACGGCCGTGCTGCTCGGCCCGGATGGCAGGCTGATCGGCAAGTATCGGAAGGTGTGCCTGCCCCACGGCGAAGTGGAAAAGGGCATCGCGCCGGGCAAGGACTATCCAGTGTTCGACACGGCGTTTGGCAAAGTCGGCCTCATGATTTGCTACGACGGTTTCTTCCCCGAAGTCGCCCGCGAGTTGTCGAACCGTGGGGCTGAGGTCATCGCCTGGCCGGTCTGGGGCTGCAATCCACTCCTGGCCCAGGCCCGTGCGTGCGAGAATCACGTCTATCTCGTCAGTAGCACCTTCATGGAACCGAAGGACGGTTGGATGATCTCGGCGGTGTTCGATCAGACCGGCCGACCGCTCGCCCAGGCCGGGAAGTGGGGTACGGTGGCCGTGGTCGAAGTTGATTTGAGCCAGCCCTACATCGGACCCTGGAACCTTGGCGACTTCCGGGCGATGGTCCCTCGACATCGGCCGGTCTCACCGCCGGAACCGATCACTGCACGTCCAGCGCTGGACGCGCAAAGAAATTGAACCCACTCAAACCCATGAAACCCGCCACACCGAGTCCTGAACGGCCACCCTCAACCGCACCACGAAAGATCGTTTTCGGAGGCTCCCATCCTCTGCCACCAGCTCGCAGCGAGGCCGTCGCTTCCCGCCGGAGATTTCTCCAACTCACCGCGACGGCCGCGGCCTTTAGCATCGTGCCGCGTCACGTCCTGGGCGGTGCCGGTTACGTTCCACCCAGCGAGAAGATCACTCTCGTTGGCATTGGCCTCGGTGGCCAGGGCACGCAGAACATGGTCGCCTTTCAGCAGCTCCCGGAAGTCCAGATCGTAGCGGTGTGCGACGTGAATCGTGAAGGCAGCGGCTATCTCTCCTGGAACTGGTCCGAGGGTCGAGAGGGGCAGACGTGCGGACGCGAACCGGCCCGCCGCGCGATTGACGCTTACTACGCCAAGCAGCAGCGCTCCGGAAAATCCCGCGGCTGCAAAGCCTACAACGATTACCGCGAACTGCTGGAGAAGGAAGACGTGGATGCCGTCATGATCGCCACGCCCGATCACACCCACGCCGTCATCACGATGGCCGCGCTGAAACTGGGCAAACACGTCTATTGCGAGAAACCGCTCACTTGGTCGGTCTTCGAGGCGCGGCAGGTCGCCGAAGCGGCGCGCCGTGCCAAGGTGGCCACCCAGTGCGGCAACCAAGGCCAGGCTGAGGAGTCCGCTCGGGTCACGCGCGAGATCATCGCCGATGGTGCCATCGGCGCGGTGCGCGAGGTCCAGGTGACGTATGGGGTTCGTTTCTGGAGCTGGCCCACTTGGGAAGGCCGCCCGCCCGACGCGCCGCCGGTGCCCGACGGATTGGATTGGGATCTCTGGCTCGGCCCGGCACCGGCGCGCCCGTACCATCCCGCGTATCATCCGTGGACGTGGCGCAACTGGCGTGATTTCGGCACCGGTCTGCTCGGCGACCTGGGCCTGCACAAGCTCTCCACCGTCTTCAAGGCGCTGAACCTCGGCCATCCGGTCAGCGTGGAAGCGAGCGCGACGAAGCTGAGCCCGGAGACTTATCCACTGGGCGAGATTGTGCGCTTCGAGTTTCCCGCGCGAGGCAACATGCCCCCCGTCACCATCAACTGGTATGACGGTGGATTAAAGCCGCCCCGGCCGCCGGAACTGGACGACGACGAGCCGATGCGGGACATCCTCTACATCGCGGACTCCGGCAAGCTCATGGCGAACCGGCTACTCCCCGAGTCGCGCATGGAAACCTACAAGCTGCCGCCCAAGACCCTGCCGCGCTCGGCCGGGCATTATCAGGAATGGGTCGCGGCGTGCCGCGGCGGTCCGCCGGCGGGGTCCAGCTTCAGCGACCATTCCGGGCTGGTGACGGAGGTGTGCCTGCTGGGCAACATCGCGGTTCGCGCGCAGAAGAAGCTGCTGTGGGACGGCGTCAAAATGGAGTTCACCAATGACAAGGCTGCCAACCAGTGGCTCCGCCGGGAATACCGGCAAGGATGGTCCTTGTGAGGCCAAACACTATGCACAAGACATTCAATCGTCGCCAGATGATCGTCCGCACCACGCAGTCCGTGGCCGCGTGTGCGTTGGGTTCGACCCTCGCACCGTTGCAGGCCGCGCCACAAGCCCAACCCTCGCGGCCGACTGAGGGGCGCAAACTCACAGTCGGTATTGCCACGCTGGGGTTTCCGGACCTAACCAACGCGGAGGTGGCCAAAGAGCTGGCGAAGGCGGGCATTCATACAATCCAGCTTTTCCTCAGCCAGACCGACAGCAAGTTCTGGGCATACAACTCGCGCGCCGACGTTTCCTCGCTCACGCCCGAACGCTGCCAGACCATCGCCGAGGCGTATCGCCGCGCCGGCATCACCATCGACAGCCTCGGCGTTTATACAAACCTCATCCACCCGGACGCCGCCGAGCGCAAGGCCAACCTCGCCTACTTCAAGGCGATGATGGAGGTCGGCCGGCGGATGGGCGTGCGCACGTTCATCACGGAGGCGGGCCATTACCAGGATCCCAAGGGGCCGGAGCCGCACGTCCCGCTGCATTTTCAAGACGCCCTGTGGCCGCAGACCGTCGCCACCGTCCGGGAACTGGCGGCGCAGGCGGAGGAGTTTGACGCGAAGGTGCTCCTGGAGCCGTTCTACCGCGGCTTCCTCGCCACCGCCAAGCGGGTCCGGCTCTTCCTTGAGGAAGTGAACTCGCCACGTATCCGTGCCCTGCTCGACCCGGCCAACCTGATCGAAGTGAACGACCTCGAAGAGATGTTCCACCAACTCGGCCCGTGGATTGACTGCCTGCACGCCAAGGACCGCAAGCTGCACATCGAGATAGGTGTGGCGGCAGGCCAGGGCGACCTCGACTATCCGAAGTTCGTGAGCCTCGCCGCGCAGCACACTCCCCCCGCCCCGCTCATCCTCGAATACGTCGGGCCCGCGGACTACCAGCGGGCCCTGACCCACCTCCGCAGCACGCTTCGCCAGGTCGGAGTGGGCGAGAAATGATGCCCAGTCATGGCCCGCCTGCACCGCACCCGCTGATCAGGCGTTCAGCGCAAGCTGCAATCCGGCCCAGGCGGCCCATTGTCGGATGATATAGCCACACCGGATTCCCGGGCGCTGATTGCACTTGGCGCGTGCCTGAATGATCGCACGCCGCCGGGGGTCCACCTCAATGGTGGCGACCCGCTTTTCCTGGCCGTTGACGCGCAACCGGAGCGACCAGAGGGCCGGGGTGAGGAGTCGAAATTGAGCGAGAACGCCACGCTTGTTGTGATCGAAAAGCGTAACTAAACTCTTGCCGACCTGTGCAAAACAGTCTTTACAGCGTAACCAACGACGACCTTCGCCGGCTCGACGCAGGCGAAGCGGTTGCGTTGATTTCTGATTTGCTGTGGGCTGAAGCAACGAGGCTCGGAATTCCGATCAGCAAGATACACATTTCTGCGGACGTGAATACGCCGGACGATGGAGTGGATGCGACGATTTCTGATCACACCTTCACGGGTGACCTCATTCGGGCGGGCCACACGGCGTATCAAATCAAATCGGGCAAGTCATTTCAGCCACAGCGAGAGGCGGTCATTCGCAGTGAACTTTTTGGAGATAATCCACCTTCAAAGGCAAACCTGAAGCGGAGAATTCGCGAGTGCTTAGACAATAACGGAACTTACATATTGGTTTGCACGGGCATTGATCCGGTTGACCCGACTCTCGCACTGAATCACTTGCGGAATTTCTTCACCGTGTGCGGGTATGCGAACCCAAAATGTGAATTTTGGATGCAGAATCAACTGTGCGGCTTCCTTACGAAGTGCCCTTCGATTGCCTTGCACGTAAATGGGCGCGAGGCCGGCCAATTGCGAACCCACAGAAGCTGGGCCGGCGATGCGGAGATGGGGTTGCCTTTTCAGCCAGGCGCAAACCAACTGAACCTGATTTCGAATCTCAAAGTCGCACTCCGAGCTTCCGGCAGCGCGGTTCACGTTCATGTTCGTGGCGAGGCGGGAATCGGCAAGACACGATTGGTGCTCGAAGCGACGCGGGAGGCAGACCTCCAACCACTCATCCTCTACACGAACAGGCCAGCCGAATTCCTCGACGGCGACTTCATGGCAACGATAGCTCGCGAAGACAACCACTTCGCGGTCCTTCTCGTTGTTGACGAGTGCGGCGCAGACCACAGGACACAGATTTGGAATCGGCTCAAATCGCGCGGCCAAAGAATCAAGTTGGTCACCATTTTCAATGAGTGGGAGGATTCCAGCGGTGTTTCATTTCTCGACGCACCTTTGTTGGAGCGCGAGAAGATCATTCAAATCATCGAAAGTTACAGTATCGCCAAGGATCAGGCCGAGCGGTTCGCGGACTTTTGTAGCGGTTCGCCCCGGGTTGCGCACGTAGTCGGTTCTAATCTGCAAAAGAACCCCGAAGATTTGCTCAGGCCGACCAGCACAGTCATTTGGGAACGGTATGTCGTCGGGCTTGACGATTTCAACTCCTCGGCTGTCAAGGACAGGTTCGCAGTTCTCCGGCACATCGCGCTTTTCAAACGATTTGGTTACGGAGACCCGGTAATCACTGAAGCAAAGGCCATTTCCGCAATCGTTCAGAAAGGCTACCCGCTCATCACCTGGCCCAAATTCCAAGAGATTGTCTCCGACCTCAGGAAACGGAAAATTCTACAAGGTGAGACAACCCTCTATATCACGCCGAAACTCCTTCACGTTTGGCTGTGGGTTGACTGGTGGAATCATCACGGCAACGGTTTTGATCAGGAAGAATTTGCCAAAGACCTCAAAGGCAATCTTCTGCCCTGGTTTTTAGAAATGTTTCGGTATGCGGAGCAGTCGCAGGTAGCGCGAAAAGTGGTCAGCAATCTTCTCGGTCCTAACGGACCATTTCAGGACAAAGGTTTTTTTGGTTCGAGACTCGGCGGCGATTTTTTTTTGGCTCTCACTGACGCTGACCCAAAGCTGGCGCTTGCTTGTCTGCAAAGAACAGTCGGCACTTTTTCACGCGATGAATTGCTGGAGTTTCGAGACGGGCGTCGCGGGGTCATCTGGGCATTGGAAAAGATAGCCATCTGGAAAGACCTTTTCTGCGGTGCGGCTTCGCTGCTGCTGAAGCTGGCGGAAGCCGAGAACGAAACCTGGGCGAATAATGCGACAGGCGTTTTCGCAGAATTGTTCTCGCCCGGTTACGGTGAAGTTGCACCTACAGAGGCGTCGCCGGAGGAGCGATTTCCTGTTCTCGAAGAAGCGCTCGCTTCAAATTCCGAGACGACGCGTGCGATTGCGTTGAAGGCGTGTGACGCGGCGTTGGAAGCTCAACACTTCAGCCGCACAGTTGGCGCAGAATATCAGGGGTTCAAACCGAAGCCAAAACTCTGGACGCCTAAAACCTATGGCGAGATTTGGAACGCATATCGAAAGGTGTGGAATCTACTGAGAAAGCAGTTGTCGGCTTTGCCAACCGAACAAAGGGTGGAGGCTGTTAAAATCCTGCTTAACAACGGCGGCGCTATCGCCACGGCAACCAATTTGGGCGAGTTAGTTTTGGAGACTTGGAAAGAAATACTCAAAAGCGGATGGGCAACAACTGCCGAAACTTTAGAGCACTTGATCTCGCTTTTACGGTATCGCAGGAACGAATTGAGACCGGAAATTATCAAAGCCGCAGAAGCGTTCCGCGACGATTTGGTCGGCAATGATTTTCCGTCGCTTCTGAAGCGATACGTTGCAATGGATTTGTTGGAAGATCATTTTGACGACAAGGATCAGCCCACGGATGCACGCGATAAAAAAATCCAGGCCTTAGCAGAGCAGTGCGCAAAGCAACCCGGCTTGCTCCCACCAGAACTGTCATGGTTGGTAACGGAGGAGGCCAAGAATGGTTATCGTTTCGGCTACGAGTTGGCCAAGCTTGATAAAAGCGGTGCGTTTCTGAATGAAATTGTCGAGGCGCAACGAAAGCCCACACCCACAGGCACACCGTTTTTTCTGAGTGGCTACATGCGCGCTGTTTTCGAAGCTGAACCGAATAAATGGGAGCAATTGCTTGATGAGTTCACTTCCGACGATCGGATGCGAACTCATGTTCCAGAACTGACGTGGCGTTCAGGAATGACCGACACAGCAGGCCTGCGCATTCTGAAACTTGCCCAAGTCGGACAAATGGAAGTCAGCCGATTTGGAATGTTCTGCATGGGCAGCGTGATCAAGGATCTCTCTGAGAATGTGCTCAGGCAATGGGCAGAGTTCTTGCTGGCCCAATCAGATGCAGTCAGCGTTAGAATCCTCATCGACCTAATGCATTTCTATTACCTCGACGCCAAAGCAGGCAGAAAACTACCGGCCGACTTGGCGTTACGAGCCTTGGGTCACGCGGCGCTGTTTCAAAAGGGTGGACAGTTCCACACGATGGATCGACATCACTGGGCCGCAGTCGGCAGTGCATTTGCATCAAACTATGCGAAAGAGAGCCTCGCGCTGGCCGAAACAATTGTCGGGCACTTTGGTGAGGAAGGCACAATCGTCGGAAGATTCCACTCGGAGGCCCACAAAGTCCTGATGGAAATCACTCGGGAGAACCCGCGTGAAGTGTGGCGGCTCGTTTCCGAGCGACTCGGCCCGCCTATCGACTCGCGTGCGTTCCATCTGAAGTCTTGGTTGCGCGGCGATAAATATTCACCGGGCGGTGAAGGCGGAGTGTTGCCCCTAATCCCGCTGGACGCGGTTTGGAACTGGGTGGACGCGAATCGGGAAAAACGAGCGTGGTATCTCGCGAGTTTCGTTCCGAAGCAACTGTTCCGATCCACTGAAAGGCCGTGTTTGGCGCGCGAAGTCCTGATCCGATACGGAACTGATTCGAGTGTCAGGACTAATTTGATGGCGAACTTCTCAACTGAAGGTTGGTCAGGGCCAGCCAGCGGGCACTATCAAGAAAAGAAGCAATGGCTGTTGGATTTCAAAAAGGAAGAAGCGGATGCCAACGTGACGTTGTGGATTGATGAATATGTCGAAGATTTGGAACGGCAAATTGAGCAAGCGAAAGTTCGCGAAGAACGCGAGGCGTTCTGAAATAAATGTGATTTGGGATTCACCATGACGTGCGCAAGTTCTTCCGGCTGCTGCTCAAGAACAACGGCTACGTGCTGGAGCAGCTTTACTCGCCGCTCATCGTCCACGCGACGCCGGAGCACGCGGAGTTGAAAGCCATCGCGCGCGGCTGCACCACGCGGCATCACTCCCATCACTACTTTGGTTTCGCGGAGACGCAGTGGAAGCTGTTCCTGAAGACACCGCCGCGCCGGGTGAAACCGCTGCTCTACGTCTATCGCGTCCTGCTCACGGGCATCCACCTCATGCGCACCGGCGTGGTGGAAGCGAATCTCGTGCCGCTGAACGAAGCGTTCCGGCTGCCCTACGTCGCCGACTTGGTCGCGCGCAAGCTGGCCGGGCCTGAAAAGGCCTCGCTCAACGATGCTGACGTGTCGTTCCACCAAGCCGAGTACGAGCGGCTGCGCGGCGAGTTGCAGGCCGCCCACGACGCGAGCCCGTTGCCAGAAGCGCCATCGGACGAAACAAAGTCGGCCTTGAATGACTTACTGGTGAGAATTCGATTGTCCAGGTAGCAAACAATCAACCGATTGCAGAATGCGTATGAACCGCAGAACCTTCGTGAAGACATTGCCCGCCCTCACCGTGCTGGCCAGCGGTGTCGGCGCTGTGGCTCAAGATTCCGCCCAGCCCGCCAAAGCCCTCGAACCGATTGCGATGCCCAAACGTATCCGGGCGGTACAACCATCTAGGCGCGGGGCGTGCAGGCTGGCAAGCTGGG
>CAYJNU010000330.1:0-9326 GCA_964371005.1 uncultured Verrucomicrobiota bacterium
CATGCGTCGCACGCACGACGCATCGAGGCGGTGCGACAAGCGGCGAAGTGGATGGGCGAGCCGGTGGCCATTCTGCTGGACTTGCCGGGGCCGAAGTTTCGCGTGGGCGAACTTGCCGGCGGCCATCGCGAGTTGGAGCGAGGCGCCAAAGTGACGCTGAAATTGAACGGGGAGGCATCGGATTGCATTCCCATCCTGCGTCGGGAGTTGCTACAAGCGCTACGGCCGGGGGAAGCGGTATACCTGGCGGACGGTACCGTCGAGCTGGGGGTTGAAGAGGCGGGGTCGGGCGTCGTTGTCTGCCGGGTTATCACTGGCGGCACGATCCGGTCCAGATCCGGCATCAATCTTCCGGAATCCGAACTGCCGGCGCTGGTCCCCACCGAGGAGGACCGCCGACATATCAGCTTCGCAGCGGCCCAGCAGGTCGAGTGGGTTGGCGTTTCGTTTGTTCAGACGGCCGACGACCTGGCCAGAGTGCGAGCACTGTTTCCGGACGAATCCCGGCCATCGTTGATCGCGAAGATCGAGAAACGTCAGGCTCTGGCCGGCTTGGATGCAATCATCCAGGCTGCCGACGGTGTGATGGTGGCCCGAGGCGATTTGGGTGTTGAAACGGACCTGGCGGAGATACCGCTGGTACAAAAGAGAATCATTGCCCAAGCCAATGCGCTGGGGCGACCAGTGATCACGGCCACGCAGATGCTCGAATCCATGGTGGAGCAAAGACACCCGACCCGAGCGGAAGTGACCGATGTGGCCAATGCGGTACTGGACGGAACGGACGCGGTGATGCTTTCCGCCGAGAGCGCGATTGGTCGTTATCCGGTGATGGCCGCGCAGACGTTGAATCGCGTGCTTTTGGCCACGGAGGCTGAATTTGGCGAGCGAATGGCCTTGGAACGATTGCAAGCGAGCCGGGTGGGCGACGCGGATGATCCCCTCAGCTTTGTCGCGTGCCAACTTGCAGGACGGATTGGTGCGCGAGCGATTATCGCGCCGGTCAGCGAGATGGGGTCGGCGCAAGAGATTGCCCGGTTTCGACCAAACGTGCCTTTGGTAGCCGTGACGGGATCCGAGAGCCTGGCCCGGCGACTGGCGATGGTGTGGGGCGTGTCGCCTCTTCTGGCACCCGCGGATACCGGACCGGAGAACAGGATTCATCTGGCCGGGCAATGGCTGTTTGAACGGCGGCTGGCTCGTACCGGCGACACCGCAGTCGTCTTATCGTGCTCGCGCCCAAGCGCGGAGATGCTGGACACGCTGCGAGTGGTCAGGTTGGAGGATTGAGGATGAGCAGAGATTCTATGTTTCAAGGGGTGGAATTTTCTGGGGTTGCCGACAGAGCTGGCGGCGCTGGACTGGGTGTTGCTGATTTCGTACGAAGCGACGACGCGCAGGACGGTGTTGGCGGATATCATAGGCGAGTCGTTGGCCGCGTAGTGAATGGAGATCAAGCTGGGTGAAAACGTCAAAGGATCTATCAACCACCTTGGAATTGCTGAAAGCACGCCATCCTGCCGAGGTGGAGTTTCATCAGGCAGTGGCCGAGGTGCTCACTTCAATCTGGCCCTTTGTCCAGAGTAATCCGAAGTACCAAGCCGCCGGGATCGTTGAGCGACTCATCGAACCGGAGCGTGCGATCCTGTTCCGGGTTTCATGGATGGATCGCCATGGAGCAGTGCAGGTGAATCGTGGCTACCGGGTTCAGATGAACAGCGCGATCGGCCCTTACAAGGGCGGCGTTCGGTTTCATCCAACGGTGACGTTGGGCACGCTTGAGTTCCTCGCCTTCGAGCAGGTTCTAGAGAATGCCCTCACCACCCTGCCACTGGGCGGGGCCAAGGGCGGCGCGGATTTTGACCCCAAGGGCAAAACGGACGAGGAAGTCATGCGCTTCTGTCAGGCATTCATGAGCGAGTTGTATCGGCACCTGGGCGATGACGTGGACGTGCCGGGTGGCGACATCGGAGTGGGCGGGCGCGAGATCGGTTATCTCTTCGGGCAATACAAGCGGCTGACCGCTCAGTTCGGTGGTTCGTTCACCGGCAAGGGGCTGTATTGGGGCGGCAGCCGGATTCGCGAGGAGGCCACCGGCTATGGTTTGATCTACTTCGTCGAAGAGATGCTCCGGACGCGCGGCAATTCGATCAACCAGAAGGTCATTGCGATCTCCGGTTCGGGTAATGTCGCCCAATACGCCGCGGAACGGGCGATGGCCGTGGGTGCGAAAGTCATCACTCTGTCCGACTCCGACGGGTTTATTCATGACCCGGACGGTCTGGATGAGGACAAACTTGCCTTTGTAAAGGAACTGAAGAATGTCCGGCGCGGGCGGATCAAGGAGTATGCGCGGAAATTCAAATGCGAATATCATCCGGGCAAACGGCCTTGGAGTGTGAAATGCCAGATCGCTCTGCCCTGCGCGACGCAGAACGAATTGGACGGACGAGACGCCGCTGACTTGCTGAAACACGGTTGCATCTGCGTGGCCGAAGGCGCGAACATGCCCTGCACCCATGACGCCATTGCTGCCTTTCTTGACAGGAAAATCCTGTTCGGTCCAGGCAAAGCCGCCAATGCCGGCGGCGTGTCAGTGGGCGGGCTGGAAATGACCCAGAACAGCATGCGCCTCCAATGGACGCGTGATGATGTAGATCGGCGACTCCGGGAAATCATGCGGGCCATCCACAGTCAATGCGTGCGGTTCGGCGAGCAGAGAGGCTTCGTCAGCTACGTGGTCGGCGCCGCATCGCCGGCTTCCGCAAAGTGGCCGAGGCCATGATCGAACAGGGTGTTGTGTGATGGCGCCCGACGCTGTCCAAAGATTATCCGCGGGCGATTATGCCTTTGCGGCGAACTTCAGTCCGAAGACGCCCGCAATGATCAGCGCGATGCAGATTACCCTCAGTGCCTCGCGCGATTCTCCGAGGAATGCCATTCTGATGATGGCCGTACCTGCCGCGCCAATGCCTGTCCACACGGCGTAGCCGGTGCCGACGGGGATGGTCTTGAGCGCAACAGACAGCAGCGCAAAGCTGGCAATCATGGCGCCTAGTGTGGCGACGCTCGGCCACAAACGGGAGAAGCCGTCCGTATATTTCAGGCCAATGGCCCAACCGATTTCAAGAATTCCGGCGATGATCAAAAAAGTCCAAGCCATGGTCGGATTGTGAACTCAGTCGCGCTTGCTCGCGAGTTCATTTCACAGGTCCACCAGCATGCACCGAGCTGGCGACGGTTGCTGGAACGCCAGCGATTGCACCACTCGTCCGTTGCGACCTGTCTTCGTTGGGTGCAAGGAGTTCCTTTGGTTCGCCGAAACAATTCCGTCCGGTATCGAATTCAATTCGACCGCTTCGTGCGCGATTGAGGATAGAGCACCCTGAATTTCCCTCAAAACGCCAGTAAACCAGTGCGAAATGCTACTGGCATGAACCCAGCTAAAGAGAGAATCGAACCGATACCGGACTCAATGGACGAGCCGGAGTTACCAGAGAACGTTTATGAAAACACCATGCACTCATCCAAGACCTGCTACGCCGGAGGATGTGAAAACCAGCACGAAGCTGGGCGCAGTTGAACCGTCCGGTTGTGAAACCGCGCGGTTCGGCCCGTTCGGATTCAGAATCAGCGCGCGTCCTGGACGCCGGCCGAAATTGAGCACTCGCGGATCGCGACGGGCGGGAGCAGCCAGCTTTTTTCAAGCACTGACACACATTTAACGACAACGATCTAATGAAATACCAACACGCAAATAAACGAATACTCCTGGTGAGCGATGATCCTTCCGCTCGCGAAGCTTTGGGCGAGATGCTGCAAGCGGCGGACTTCAACGTCCTGCTCGCCGAGAATGGACGCAGTGCCGAAAGCACACTACTGGCAAATCCGGTCAGCGTCATTGTCCTGGACTACCGAACTCGCTTCGACGCGAAGGATTTTGCCTCGCGAAAATCGAGAACGCTGGCGGTTTTGACGGATGTGGATCCGTTCCTCCCGTTGATTCTCACTTGCGATGCCGACACCGGATTGGACCACGACACATCGTTGATGGCGGATCTGGTGTTGAAACACCCGGTGCAACCTACAGCCCTGTTGGATGGGATTGATACGTTGCTTGGGGAATCCTTGAGGGAGCGCGTTTATCGGAAATCGGATTACATCGCGACTCTGCGTTGAGTCGCCTCCAACTGGAAACCAGACATGATTTTGCCAACCCACATCGAACCCACCAACCGAGGGGCAGCGTTTGAAATAGCGCTGACCGCCACCAGAGCCCCTCGGATGGAGCTACGGATCAAGTCCCCCAAGATCGGGGAACGTTGGCTTGCGATTGTTGGTTCAGAGGATGCAGGAGGGCAATCTCTCAGCTTCGTCCGGCGATTCGCAAAGAACGACGCTGAGATTCATTCGGTCACACCTTCGGGATCGGATCCCGCAAGTGAAGTGCGCCGCCTGGCGATGGAGCTTGGGGTGGATTGGCTCAGTTTGGTTGCACACCGTGGCTCAGGAGTGATGTCGCTCTTTTTGCGGGGTGATGTTGAGAGAACTCTGCGAGCCTCGCCGTGCCCGGTGATTTGCATTCCCGAATCACTCCAGTCGGTTGCCGGGCGCCCGTCTGCAAGCGAAGGCGCGTTCCCAATACGTCGGGTTCTGGCTCCGATCAAGCTCTCGTTGCATGCGCGGCGGCAGGTGGAGAACGCAGTTGCGGTGGCGGAGCGATTCGGAGCCAAGCTCGATTTGTTGGGTGTTGATGAACTTCTGCGGAATCCTGACGGCTCACGGATTGTCAGTCACCGTGAGGCGAAGCGGCTGCAAACCCAGGCCATCAAGAAGGAACTGGCAAAGTTAGCCGAAGAAGTGGTTCCGAACCCTATGCGCGGTCGCATACGGATCAGCCCGGGATTTCCACTGTTCTATGCGACCACTCGCTGGGCTCGGGAACTCAATGCTGATCTGGTCGTGCTCGCCGTGCCAGCGCGACTGTGGACCAATCAGGGGCGGATTGACGTCGGCACTGAGCGCATTCTGCACAGAGTGGAATGCCCGGTGATTTGCATCCCTGAGCATGGCGAACTTTGCAAAGATCGGCATGAAGTTCTGAGCCGAGTTCGACAGCGCCATCGGCGCAGGAATTGGCACACTCCGTCGCGACTTTCATTGAGACATGGGCTCAGGGCATTTCCAAAGTGCAAAGATTTTAGTGCCACGCGGCACGAGTTAGTTGCTCCCACAACCAACCTAAAACGTTTTGATGCTTATGAAACCTAGAATACTGGTAGTTGATGACGATCGTTCGGTGCTTGAGTCGCTGACGAAGCTGCTGGAGGCGGAAGATTACGAAGTCTATCCTGCGCGAGATGCCATTGAAGCAATGGAGGACTTTAACTCCAAACCGATTGATCTGGTCGTGCTCGACATCAATCTCGGTGCGGACAACGGCTGGAAGGTTTTTGAGATGATGACGATCACAAACCCGTTTGTGCCGACCATCGTCATTACGGCGGAATGGGGACAACGGGAGCAGGCGGTGACGCTTGGGGTGGAGGGACTGATCGAAAAGCCGATTGATGTGCCCGCTTTCCTCAAAATGATTCGCGAGCTCCTCGCCGAAACCACCGAAGCGAAGTTGAAGCGGATTTGCGGTAACGACGCCTACTGCCGCTATATCGGTCAGCATTATGAACCGTACCTGCGCATGCTGCAAAAGCGCTATGATGCTCCATTGAGAATCGCATCTCATAACGAGGCCCTGACCGATGAAAAAACGGACGCTGACACAGAATTACCGACGGTGATTCCTGCGTCTGCGGGCATGCATGGATGGCCCGAAGAGTCTGGCCGTACCAGAACTTCATCAACAACACGCCAACAACCACACAAAATCTATGAAGACGATCCAATTGAGCGAAAGCGCTAACCTTGGCATTGGCGACTCTCGTGGTGTTGCTGTGACTGAAACCAATGTTCGGCACGCCAACCGGTCAGATTTCCGGCGGGATTGCAGAACAAAGCCACGCAAGGGTTCTTCCCTGCGACCAACGCCGACAATCCTCGTGGCGGTTGACTTCCTGCCCGCATCCCTCAAAGCGGTGGAACACGCACTCGTCTGGGCGAAGCAAGTGCATGCGTCAATCCTGCTGCTCCACGTCGTTGATCCAATATACACTGGCGGATTTGTGAACCTGGTCACCAAGCAGAAGGTGCGACGGGAGGCGCGACGCCGGGCAGTGGAGAGAATCAATACGTTGGCCAATTCTCACACCGCTGAAGGTGTTCCGTTCACTTGCGTCGTACGAGACGGCATGCCTGAGATCGAGATTCTCCGACTTGCCGAGAAGATGAATGTGAACATGATTGTTCTTGGTCGTCAGCCCAAGAATCCCTTGGGCCGTTGGATCCTGGGGAGCGTGAGCGATGACATTATTGACCTCGCTCCTTGTCCCGTTGTCTTGGTTAACAGCAGCGCGTCGGCTCGAATGCAGAGCGATTGGACCTGATTCTCGTGTTGGGGCTCGCTTTCATTTGCGGCAGTAAACTGCCGATTGAGCAAAACCGCTGCAAGCGGGCCTGTCCGGAGGCAAGTTGCGACGTCAACCGACGCAAACACTGATTCAACCGCATGCTTTGGCAGTCGCCGTAGGCTTGAATAATTCGTTCGAACTTTGACTTACATCAAAACCATCAGGAGCGGGTTGCTGCATATTGTGAACGCCAATTCACAATTTGAATCCGTATGCGAGCCAGGAAAACCAGGACTGAAGTCCGGCAGGAACAGATCGCCCGAGCGGCGCTCGGTGTCGTTGAGCGCCACGGGTTGCGGGGCTTGAGTATTGCGCGCGTCGCCAAGGCTGTCGGCGTGGTGCCTTCAGGTCTTTATAGGCATTACCCTGACAAGGATCGCGTGCTCGACACCGTCCTGGATTTGATCGCCGCCCGCATGGAAGCCAACGTGGCGAAGTCGAAGACTGATGGCGGCAACGCGCTGGATCTTTTGCATGGCCTGCTGACGCGCCACGTGGAACTCGTTCGCCACAACTCAGCGATCCCGCGCGTGGTCTTTTCCGAGGAACTGCTTCATGGCCGCATTGCACACCGTCGCCGGATGTACGAAATCATTCAGGGCTACCTGCGGCAGGTGGAGCAATTTATTCGCGACGGGCAGCGGGAAGGATGCATTCGCGCCGGCGTTGATCCGGAAGCAGCTTCCATCCTGTTCCTCGGCCTAATCCAACCGGGAGTCGTCCTTTGGGCTATGAGCGGCGGCGAGTTTGACGTCGGTGCGCACGCAGAAGCCGGTTGGAAGCTATTTGTCGAGGCTGTCGGCTAAAGACTGCGGCCTCCCTGTGAAAACCAAACAAACCACGAAAGGACAACAGACATGAAAACCAAAATGAATCAGCTCATCGCCGCCGGCGTATTCTCCGCCGCCTGGCTCTTTACCGCCACATCGGCCTCTGCCCATTGCGATACGATGGACGGACCGGTGATCGTGGACGCCAAAACCGCGATCGAGAAAAAGGAAATCACCCCCGTGCTGAAATGGGTCAAGCCCGAGCATGAGGCGGAATTAAAATCATCCTTCACCCGGGCGCTCGCTGTGCGTTCGCAAAGCAAGGAAGCGCGCGAACTGGCCGACCAGTTTTTCTTCGAGACACTGGTTCGAGTTCATCGGGAAGGTGAAGGCGCGCCCTACGCCGGACTCAAGCCCGCCGGCACGAAACTCGACCCGGCGATTGAGGCTGCGGACCTCGCGCTGGACAGCAGAAAGGCCGACGCACTGATCAAAGCCGTAACTGACGAAACTGCCGCCGGCATTCGGAAGCGTTTTGCTGACGCGGTGCAGAAGAAGCAACACGCCGCACATAACGTCGAGGCCGGGCGCGAATACGTCGCCGCCTACGTCGAATTCGTCCACTACGTCGAAGCGGTCCACATGACTGCGACGCGGGCCGTTCAGGCTCATGGGCATACGGAAGCAACCGTCCAACCCGCAAAGGCTGCATCCGAGCACAACCACTAAAACCAAGACCGAAAGCCTATGAATGCTGCACATCTTCACCTCATGCTGAACCATTTCCCCGTCGTTGGACTGATGTTCGCCCTTGCCATCCTCGGCTGGAGTGTATTTCGGCGAAATGCGTCGCTAACGAAAACCGGCTTCGCGGCCTTGGTCACCGTTGCGGTGCTGGCGATCCCTGCGTTCCTTACCGGCGAACCGGCCGAAAAAATCGCCGAGGGTTTGCCCGGCGTCTCCGATCCCATCATCGAGCAGCACGAGGACGCAGCAAAGGTCGCGCTCGTCGTGACGCTGGCGGCGGGTGTCGCCGCGCTGGTTGGTCTTTGGTTCTGTCGCGGCAAAACCGTCGCAGGTTGGTGCAGTTCCTCGGCACTCGTCCTCGCGGTGGTGGCAGCGGGCCTGATGGCGTGGACGGCGAATCTTGGCGGCAAAGTGCGGCACACCGAAATCCGCACAACCGCTCCTTCTGTCAGCGCCCACGAGGATTGACAAATCACACGATTCCGCCGCCATGAATTCACCGCGCATTTCTGCCGCGATCCGCAAACCCGTCAAATGGCTGGCCCTGGCCTTGGTCCTGGCATTCGTGGTTTTTCGTGTGAAATTCGCGGCGACGCCGGTGCAGGGGTTTGAGGTGACACCGGGGGTGGTCATCGGCGAGGTCATGGGAACGGGCACGTTGGAAGCGCGGGTAAAAACAACGATCAGCTCGCGCATTCAAGAACGGCTCGCCGAAGTGCTCGTGGATCAAGGCGACCAGGTAAACGCCGGTCAGTTGCTCGTGCGTCTGGATGACGGCGAACTTAGACGCCAAGTGGAGGTGGCGGACGCGACTCTCGCCAGCGCCAAGGCAACGGCCGAACGCGTGCGGGTGGACGAAGCCCGCGCCGAGGCTGTGGAACAACAGGCACGGCAGAACCATCAACGCGTCGCTGAACTCGTCAGTCAGCAGGTCAGTTCGCAAGCGGAGCGGGATAAAGCCATTGAACAACTGCACGTCGCTGAATCCGATTTGCGGCGCGCCCGCGCAGCCACGGTCGAAGCGCAACAACAGATCAATCTGGCGGAGAAAACTCTCGCCTACCAGCACGAGCGCCTGACCTTCACGCGGATTATCAGCCCGTATGACGGTCTCGTCACGCGCCGCGACCGCGATCCCGGCGGGGTGGTAGTTCCGGGCAGCTCCCTGCTCCAGCTCGTCTCGACCAACGAGTTCTGGGTGTCCGCGTGGGTAGACGAAACCGCAGCCAGCGCACTGACCACCGGCCAGTCCGCCCGTGTTGTGTTCCGCTCTGACCCGGAAAGA
>CAYJNU010000331.1:0-9315 GCA_964371005.1 uncultured Verrucomicrobiota bacterium
ATTCGCGTCGGGCGTGACGACCCCGACTACGTTCCAGGCATTGCTGGTGGCAAGCACTTCCACGAGCAACGGCACCGGCCCGGTGTCGAACCTCATTGCCACCATGCCGCTCGCGTCCACCGTGGGATTGATTCCGGGGTAGCAAGCGGTGTTCCCGTTGTTCAATACCGAAAGCAGTGGGTCATCGGAGCTCAACGCGGTGGCCAGCAGTTGGCCGGCGTAGAAGATGGCCTCCCGCTGTTCGGTCGCCGGCACGGGCGCAAGCATGGTGCATTGCGCCCCGGCGGAAATCTGATCGTAAGCAGTGCCCACGATGCAGCCAATCTGCAGCGTGTGGATGAGGAGGTCGCCGGCCGGCAGCGGGTAATCCAATTGCGCAGTGTCATCGTTGGGTGGGAAATACACCGGGCCGATGGTAGTCAACTGGGTGCTGACGCTCGCCAACGTGTTGGTGATGGTGAACTGCACCCAGGCGATGCCCGGATCGCGGCGTACACAAGTGAGGCGGAAATTCCAAGTCTGCGCGTCTGCGGTGATGGGGTTCGTCGCAAAATTCTGAAACATCACCACCGGCGTGCCGCAACTGCCCAACACCTCGCCCGTGGTTGCCAACGGTCCTTCGCGTTGCCGCAGCACGCCCCAGGCGGGCGGACTGTGCGGCGAGAGCAACGGATCACACGCCGCCTCGCTCACCGCGCGGATCGTATACCAGACATTCGTCAGATTGGGGCTCGTCAGAGCACCGGGAGAAGTGTCGAGGAATAAATTACGATTGGTGACAGCGAGTTGCGGCACGATGCCAACGACCCCGTTCGTGGGCGCGGCGTCATTGGTCAGCACCATTGACGGATTGGTCCAGCGATAAATCCAATAGTGCGTCACCGCGTTGGTCGGGTTGGTATTTTGCGCCCAGGAGACCAGCAAACGCGGCGCGTTGGTCGAACCCGACAGCACGGTGTTCTCCACGCGCACGTCGGTGGGCGGTGCGGGGGGCAGACGGCGGCAGGCACGGGCCAGACCCCCGAACGACACCAGACCATCACGGCCCAGAATGTCCCGCGCGGTGACGAAGTAATAAAATTCCTGACCATCTGCGAAGTCACCACCGGTCATGCGCCCCGTGTCGGCAAAGAAATAAGTGATCCGGTCAGCGGGATCTTCCGCGCCGCCCAAACCAGTGCCCAAGTCCAGTTCCGCCGACGGCATCACCGCCGCCATATTGGCGCGGACAAAGAGTGGATCCGAGTAAACTTGAGCGAGCGGGGGCGCGTTCACATTGAAGCTATGAGCCTCGGCGTTGGTTCGCGATGTCCGCCACACATTGTAGCCAAATTGCAGCGGCGAGAGGCGACGCAATTCCGGCGGTGACCCCCAACGCAGTCGCACGCGCAGATGATCACTGGGATCATTGGTCACCACCTGAAATGGCCGGCCCGGCGCCGGCAGGACCACGGGTGTGCCGGGAACCACGGTCACCCGGCCTACGACGTCGCCCGGCGTGCCCGTGCTGGGATCGAGTTCTCGCACCTCGTAAGTGGTCACGCTGTTCACCGGTTCCGCAAAGGCCAGGCCGAGGCAGCGATTGAGCCCCGGATGTCCCTTGCCCATCAAGGAAAGCAATTGGTCACTTTCCGGACTGGTGGTGGCGACCTGGAAGGCGCTGAGGACTTTCTGAGCGAGGGTGTGGTTGGTGATGCTGGGAACATCATGGAACATCAGGTTTAGCGCGTCGCTCAAGGAACTGAGGTCGTCGCCCAGCGCGACGGATTGGTTGAGGAGCGCGTTGATGGCCGTCACATCGGTCTGCCGAAACATCGTGCCGCGCTGCGTGAACGGATTCGCACTGCTGGCCGTGCCCGTCTTGCCGAAGACGGCAAAACGCCGGCCCGCCAGCACGAGGCCGTCCGAACTATCGAGCAAGACGTAGGACCATTGATTGTTGGCGTTGTCGCGCCAGGTTGTGCCGACGGCGAAGACGAGATTGGAGAGCGGGGTTTGCGCGAAGGTGGTGGCGGCCAACAAGAGGGAACAGAAACATCCAACAACCAACATCGAATGCCGAACAGCCAATCCAGCGCGGCGGTTCAGCGCTTTGGGCGTTGGTTGCTGGATGTTGCCTGTTGACGGTTTGGAATTCACAGCGTTTAGAAATCAATGTGGTAGTCAACTCCGCCCACGCCCAATTCGCCGGTGACTGTGAGCGTCTTGCAGGCTTTGAGGCAGAAGGGGCAGGCGCCGATCTTTCCGCACAGCCGCGCCTGTCCCTGCAGCGTCAATTTACCCTCGCTATCGAGCCGCATGGCCGTCCCCCATTCTGCCGAAGCGCTGATGATGCAGATGAGGTCCACGTCCACGCGGGTTTTATCCCGGGCGCCGATGCTGCCGAGACGCGGTCCGCCCTGGTAATACACCGCGTAGGTGACGTGCGCGCTGACGTCGAGAAAACAACTTGATGTGCCGAACAAAATCTGCGAAAGGGAAAGCCCGCCGCCGAACGCGAGATAGATGCCGCTGAACTCCGACGCGTTCACAATCAGCACAGCCTCGACATCCGGATCCACAAACCGCAGCGGGTCCAGCGAACACGCCTTGCCCGCGAAAATGCCGGCCGTGAAATCCACTGGGACCCCCAGAATGTTGACGGTTGCACCGGCCTTGGCCGCGAAATAGTTCTCGACCTGGCCGAAGGCGAGCATGGCGCCAAAATCATTCACGCTGCCGCCTTGGAATCCTATTCGCCCTTTAACCTCGAACATGCCGCCCACGCCCAGCACGTTGCCACTTTGCAGCGTCCACCGCGCCTCGACACTCAGCTTGAGCGGCTCGCCCGAGGTCACGCCCAGCCAGTCCAACGGCACGTCCCGCGCGCCAATCGTCACTTCCGCCGCCGGTGCGCCGGGCGGAATGCAACTGATCGGCGTGGTCGCGGAGTTCAGCTCCTTGATGTCCAGGTAGGCCGTGAAATTCATCTCATCCGGCAGATTCATTTGAATGGCGGCATCCAGATGAATGCGGCGGAGCGAATCGCCCTCGAAGGTGGGGGCGCCGCGGATTTTAGCGGAGAGCAGCGAGCCGCTCATCAGTCCGCCACCCTTCATGCTTTTGAACACGCCATCCTGCGCGCCGGCAATCTGCGAACTCAGGCCATCGCGGATCGCGCGGTTTACCTGGTCGAACAGCACGTCCGTCAGTTGGGTCAGTTGGGCATTCGGGTCCGACAGGAACTGCCGGAACACCGTCTGATACGCGCCCGCCACCGGTGAGCCAAGAAAAGCAACCACCAAGCGCTCGCGAATTTCACGTTTCGCCCGCGCGGGATCGGCGGTGAAATAATCGCCCGCCGGCCCGACGCTCGAAGCCAGCATCGTCGCCACGCCGTTGCCCGCCTGCTGCACGTACGTGTTCAGCGCGGCGGGGGCATGATTGGCGGAATTGAGGGCGGAGGCAAAATCGCCGGAAGCGCCTATGATCTGCGCCCGCTGTTGACTGAACTGGGCGCGCAGTTGCGTCATCTGGCTTTCAATGTTCGCGAGCGTCGGCTCGAGATCGTGCAGCAGGGAGTTGACGAGTCCGTCTGCCAGATCCCCCGGAATTGCGAGCACCAGCCCCTGGTCATGGGACAGCTTTTGAATAATGGCGCTCACAACACGACGGTTGCCGCTGCCATCCCTTTGGCCCATGACATTCCCGAACAACCCGAGCGTGTCGTCCACGCTGGTGAACGTCTGGCCCAACTGGTTGAAAACCGTGCCCGCCTGGCCCGCGCTGCCGTTGAGATTCATGACGGCGCTTCGGAGTCCGCTGGTGCCGGCGGTGACGATCCCTGAAGCGTTGGCGAGCAGCACCGCCTTACCTCCCGAGGTCATTTGGGCGGCAAGGTTGGTGTAGATTTGGTCCGCCACCGGATTCAGCGCCGATTCGAGCAGGGGACGGAAAAAGCCTTCCGGGTTTTCGCGCAGCACAGTTTGTAGACTGCGAAACCCGCCCGTCAGTCCGCTGGTATTGAGCGCTGAACCGAGTTGGGATTGAATGGCACTGGAAACCGAGTCCAGCGGCCCGTTGAGTTCGTTCAACGCATCATTGGCAAAATCCAGCACTTTGACGCGCGGTAGATTCACGTTCAGATCCTGCGCGAAATCCAGATCCACTTTGCCGGGCGTGAGTTGCTTGAGTCGGCTGTCCACGTCAATGACCGGCAACACCACCGGCGCGGGCGCATAGCCGGCAAACTCGCGGAGCACGGGATTCCACGCGAGCGGGTAATCGAAAAACGCGACGTCAATCCAGTTCTGCTGCGCGCGCGGATGGAACTGGTCGTTCCCCGGATTGAGATAGGTGCCGAGGGTCATGCCCGGCGGCCAGCCGTCGTGGTTCGGGTCGAACTTGAAGGTGTTGAAATAATTTTGCGCGCCATTGTTCCAGCCCCGGTTGACGCCGCTGCCCTCCTCCGCCGGCCAGCCGCCCAGGATGTCAATGTGCGCCGTGTCCGGCGTGGTGGGAGTGATGTGCAGTTGCACCTTCACGTCGCGGAAGAACGGCACCCGGACGCGGCCCACGAGATTGTAGAATCCGGCGGCGGGACGGCCGGGCGTTTCCCAGTTGTTGAAGTAACCTTCGGCCGCGGTCGTGAGCGGATAAACACTTGTGCCCGATCCCTGCAAACTCAAGTTGGCGGGCACAGCAAAGCGGGAGTCCACGCCTTCCACCGCGGTCACGTCCGTGCCCAAATTGCCGTTATTCTTGAAGGCGAGCGCGGCCTGGAACGCCTGTGGGATGAACGGTAGCTTGGTTTCGACGCCGAGCACCAGATAGCGGGTCGTGAGGCTGCACGGGTCGCCGGTCGTGGGTTTGAATTGCAGCGTCAGCGGCTTGAGATCCGTGTTCCAATAGGCCAGATGCTTCGCGCTGATGTTCGCCGGCAATTGCGCCGAGTCGAGGTTGCCGCGACAGAGAAATTTCATCCGCTCAAATTCCACGTCGAAGGCCGACGGATACGGCAGGGCGACCTGGCCGTCCGTGCGCGACTCCCAATTGGCGCTGTCAAGATACGAGAGCCGGTAACTCTGGAAGGTGAAGGCATAACCGTAAAGCGCGAGGTTCGCTGGGAAGCTCGCCGCTTCGTGAATGCCACTGACCCCGCCGTAGCGGACGTAATACTTGGAGCGCGAGGTGAGCGGATAAGGTCCGGCATGCCTCCCGGCAATGAAACTCTGTCCTGTGGCTGGCGCGCGGAAATTCAGTCCGGCGTAATTCGCGAAACCGTCTTCGTAAGCGGGCGAGTAGGGCCGCTCGCGATAGTCGGCGTTGGCCGGCTGTCCCCATCCGGTGAAGAGCAGCACGGCGGGGCGTTGGGAGTCCGCCTGTTGGGATTGATCGCCGCGCAGAAATGTGCCCGGCACATGATACGCGCCGGCGGACACATCCGCAGTGCGCTGACAATAATCGGTGCCACCGGCAAATCCCCAAGTCAGATTCGCGGGCGGAATCATGCCCTCCGCCAGCAACCCACCATCCGGCGTGAAGCCGAGTTCACCCAAACCCAAGTGACCCGGCGGCGCGGTGAAAGCCAGCACCTGCGGACCAATCGTTGCGGAGTTGCTACAACCGGCTTCGGGCGGGCAATCGCGCGCGTAGGGCACGGGGACCGGCCCGAAGAGCATCAGATAACTGGCGGCGGTATCAATCAGATCATTGGTGATGGACAGCACGCCGCCGACCACCGGGACGTGGCCGCCAACCGGCGTGCTCAGATAAGGAAAGTGCGGACGCAATTCCGTTTCTTGCAGCGTCGCCTGCATCGAGAGCAGCGCCACCCCGTTCGCGTCGGGCCGGATGTAAACCGGCACGCCGGCCGCCTGGGTGACATTGTGATAGTAACCGTCGTTGGAAACCCGCTCCGCCGCCAGCGGCACGACGAGGTTCGCCTGTTGTGCGGACAGATCGTCGTCTTCCTGTTGTCGGACGAACTTCAGTGAGTCGGCCTGCGCGAGATAAAACTCACCCTGCGGGATGTGCCATTCAATCTGAGCCGCGCCGATGAACAACGGCTTCGTTTCTTCCGCAAAGTAAAGCCGGCTGGCGCCGTAGGAGGCGGCCGTGAAAGTGACGGTCGGCGTCGTCGGCAGCCGGTCCGGCCCGAGCACGATGTTGGTTCTCACCACAAAGGGGGTCATGGCGCGGACGTTGGTGCTGGTCGCCATGCCAAAGCCAGCGGGGAACCACGCTTCCAGACTGGTGGCTGTCAATCCCGCAGTATTGAGCGCCGCGCCGGGCAGGCGATAGCGAATGCCATTCGTCTGGACGAATTGGGTGGCGGTGGCGAGACTGAAACTACCGCTGAGATTCGTGGCGAAACCATCTGCGCCGAGATTCACGTTGAATGCCGCGCCACCGCCAAACGTGAAGCCGGGCGCGATGGCGAGGAACGCGCCACCCGGACTGATTTGAAGTTGCGATCCCACATGCGTTGGCGGGTTGTTCGAGCCGGGCGTCGGCACGTTGGCAATGTTGGTGAGCACGGTCTCGACGGGGCCAAAGAACACCTGACCATTGAAGTGCAACAGTTTTGAGGGCGCCAAGGTGAGAGCGTCAGCGGTGAGCACTGGCCCGCCCTCGACGCTGTAGGTTTCGATGAGGTCGAGTTGAAATGCATCGTTTACCGAATCGAGCTGCGTGCCGGACTGCGGCTGAAGATTGAGCACCGGGGATTGCACGATGCCTCCGGCGCTGATTTGCGGCGTAGCGGCGTTGTACGGCGGCAGGGAAAGATTCAACTGCGTGGTGCTGTTTGACAACGGTACTGCCCCCGCCAGTGTGCCCTGCAAGGCGGATTGTAGATTCACTTGGACGCTGGTGTTGCCACCCGATGCACCAAAATCATCCAGCCGCCGCACCCAGAACGGCGTGTTCGCCGTGAAACCATTTTGCCCGGGGCTGGATTGCACAGCAAACCGGCGAGTCCATTGCGCCGCACCCAGCGTCGTATGGATTGCCGAAGTGCCGTCGCCGAGAAACGCGGTTGAGCCGGTCCACGCCGCGCCATTGGTCAGGGTTCCAGTGTGGCCCAAGCCGGTGGCATCGGTGGCGGCGGTTCCCATCGCGTCATCGAACCGCCAATAAGCGACGAGTCCGCTCTCACTGCCGGCGAGCGGGAGATTCTTCATGGCGACTATCTCGCTGCCCGTGAGCGCACGATTCCAGACGGTGACCTCATCAATCACTCCCATAAACGGCGTCGTGTAATTGAAGTATCGGCCGATTTGAAGCGGGTCTGGGAGAGTCATGGGACCGGCTGGGCCAGTCCAGCCGCTGGAACCCACGACGACTCCGTCCAGAAAAAGTTTTCCGCCCGACGCATCCACCGTCAAAGCGGCATGATGCCACCCACCGTCCGCCACCGAAGCCGCCGAGGTCGCGTCCACCGCGAAATTGCCGAACGTCCGATAGTAGAAACCACGCAGTCGCCCGCCCTGCACGATCAAACTCCAGGCATTGCCGGTGTCCACGGATTTGGTGACCAAACCCTGAACCCCGGCGCTACTGGTCGTGCGGAACCACGCGGAGGCCGTGAACGGGTAAGCATTCAGGTCCGACTGGTGCGGCACCGTCACGAAATCATTAACACCATCGAGCGCGACCGCGGTGCCGCCCACCGAGTTGAACACGAGCGGTGCGGTCGAGGTGACCCAGACGGGATTGTTCGACAGCCCACCCGTGTAACCGTGACCACTGGCATCCGCCGTGGTCGGGCCGACGCCTTCATTGAAGTGCCAGAGCGCCACGAGGCCGTCTTCATTGCCGCTGATCTGCCGGTGCTTGAGATAGTTGACCTCGTTCGCACCGAGTGCGCGGTTCCAGTAAGTGACTTCGTCCAAGTCGCCGGTAAAACTGGGATAGATGGCGTGGGAATAGCGCCCGATGAGCAATGGCTCGGTGGAGGTGGTTCCGCCGGGACTGCCGGTCCACGCATTCGCGCCAATCTGCACGCCGTCGAGGAAAAGCTTCCCACCCGACGCATCCACGGTCATGGCCGCGTGATGCCAGAAGCCATCGGCCACCACCGCCACCGAACTGGCATCCAGGGCAAAGTTGGCGAAGTTCCGATAGAGGAAGCTCCGCAGCCTCCCGTTCTGCACCACGAGCGTCCAGCCATTGCCGGTGCCGTCGAGGTACTTACTGACAATTCCCTGCACAACCGCGGCTCCGTTGGTCGTGCGAAACCAAGCGGAGACGGTGAAGGGGTAGGCGTTGAAATTGGGGTTGTGCGCAACCTGCACCCAGGCGTTGGTGCTGCCGAAACGCAGCGCTGAACCCGCCCCAGACTGGGCCCACAGGCCGGTACCGCTGAACCAACTGGCGAGCACGACCAAACTGACAAAAGTAATTCGGAAAGGCCCAAGCAAGAATCGATTGGGTACTGAGTTTCTAACCGCACGACCAAGGCGAAATTGCCGCGCCAAATGCATATAATAGGCTAGACCGCAGCCGCAACTTACCCCTCAGACCATTAGAAGCAAACATGTGGATCAACATTTCGACTGAACGTCATCGAAACAGAGCCGGTGTTGCCGTTTCGCACACGTCTTGATCTCACTCCCGGCCCCGCCGTCGTCGCCGGCGAGTTTCTTCACAGTGGTTTCCGCACGTCTACCCTTGGTAGCCGCCTCCGCTGTGAACAAGGAGTGCATATCCATTTTGGGGTTAACTCTAGGCGAGGGGCTAGTCTGTCGCTATGGGGTGAAACCCTACCTCCAGGAGCCGCCGCGCTCCACCCAGGGCCTTGACCGCGATTTCGATGAGGCGATGCCTGTTCTGTTACTCCACTTCGAGGACAGTCGGCTTCCAGCGAGCAACTCTCCGCCGACGCGCGCCCAGTTATTCCTTCAAGGTTTCAACCTGTGCGCTCAATTCGTCGGTTGAGGTTCATGTCTCCTCTCCCTGGCTAGTGAATGATGGGGATCACGCGCTGAATCCCAAGGGACCAGAACAATGTCGTCGGCTGCGCGCATTCCGGGGGCCAGTCAGACGACGGACGTGTGGACGAAGATGGGCGAAGGAGGAGAGGCACGGAGTCGATCCGGACGCGGTCAGGTATCGAGCCTGACCCAGACGATCGGCACGACACGCGGCCGCCCGCTCAACCGCCATTCACGACCCGGACGGCGGCGTCTTAGTTCAGTTCGATCACCCGCACGCTGGCGGCGAACGCGGGGTCCGGCGACACGCGGGGTTTTCGGCTGCTGGTCGTGGTCAGTTTGCGCAGGGTCACCCGCTCGGTCAGCCGGTAGGGAAATGGGCGGGCAGCCGTGGACGGTG
>CAYJNU010000332.1:0-9213 GCA_964371005.1 uncultured Verrucomicrobiota bacterium
GTCCACCACCACTTGCGAGGGTTGCTGCGGCTTTGCCAACTGACTGGCGAGGGTTTGCTGGATGGCCTCCAATCCGGCTTGAAATCCCGACAGTTGGGCCACGACCCGGCCCACAGGGTCGCCATCTCCGCCGCGCGTGAGTTGGTTGCGCTGGAAGGTCTTCTTGATCTCCTCCCACCGAGTCTTTTCCGCCGGAGACTGCGCGCCGATCATTTCCTTGAACTTGAGCAGGTTCGCCTCGGCGCCGGTCGTGAGCGTCTGCGACTCGCCGCGATAGTGGTCCAGGATCAGCGCCCGTACCTCCTCATCGTTCATGATCGTCACTACCTTTTCCGCCAGGCGGTTCATGTTGCGATACGACCCCTGCAGCTTGAACGGCGGTTCGGTGCGGAACTCGTCCGCCTGCGCGGCGGAATGGATGTATTCCTGGTTCACGCGCAAGATCACTTCCTGGATCGCCACCAGCTTCTTCATCACGGAGAGAATCTCTTCGACCTCCTGGGATGAATAACTGCCCTCGAAGCCTTCCGCCTCGCGCTCGCCGGACGCCGCCATGCGAATGAACGAGCGGATGTCCTTCTGGCTCTTGTTCGCCAGCGGAGCGAGCACGGCGTTCGACGTGACGGCATTTTCGAGGTAGCTCGCCCGGAACCACTCGGCACTGCCGCCGATCATGTCGCCGAGGTTGTAGGTGTCGGCGCGATTCGCGAGCATGTCCGGGATTTTGAACTTCTGCCCGCTCTCGGTGTACGGATTGCCCGCCATCACCACGACGACTTTGCGCCCGCGCAGATCGTAGGTGCGCGGCTTCCCACGCCAGATGCCCTCGATCTTGCGCTGGGCGTCGCACAGTGAAATGAACTTCTGCAGGAACTCCGGGTTGCAGTGCTGGATGTCGTCCACGTAGATCATCGCGTTGTCGCCCATCTCCAGCGCGAGGTTGAGCTTGTGGATTTCCTCGCGCGCGGCGGCGTTCGGCGCTTCCTCGGGGTCCAGCGACGTGACGCCGTGTCCGAGGGCCGGGCCGTTGATCTTGATGAACACGATGCCCAACCGGTTGGCGATGTATTCCATCAACGTGGTCTTGCCGTAGCCCGGCGGCGAGATGACCAGCAGCAGCCCCATGAGGTCGGTGCGTTTCTGATCGCCCGCCGCGCCGATCTGCTTGGCCAAGTTGTCGCCGATGAGCGGGAGATACACCTGGTCAATGAGCTGATTGCGGACGAACGAGGTGAGCACGTGCGGCTTGAACTCGTCGAGCCGCAGTTGGGCGCGCTCGCGGTCCAGCAGGGCCTGCTTCAGTCGGTGGAACTCCTCGAAGCGTGGCACGACCTCGTGTTCGAAGCGCTGCAACCGCTCCTGAAAGCTCAGGTAGTCGAAGTGGTATTGGCTGCCGACGATGACGGGGTGGCTACCCCGCATGCCTTCGAGGGTTTGCGAAGTCGCGGCCTCGACGACCGAACGCTTGAGGACGTCTCCGCAGAACAGAAGGGCGGTGATTTCTTCCAGGTAGCGCAACTCACCATTCGTAGCGGCCGACGTGAGGAGGCTCAGATCTCTTTCGTCCGAGGAAGAGTGAGCCTTCTCACGTCGGCTGCTACCGGTGAGGAGGAAGCCCCGCACCCAGTCGCGGATCAATTCGAGCTCGCTGGCGGGATGCTCGGCCAGCGCCTGCCGCCCGTCCGAGAAGGTCTTTTCACGGCCTTTGGCGGCGAGGTGCTTGTTGAACGCAGCAAGCGATCGGTCGGCCTCATGGCTGAGGACGAACGTGTCGCTGGTAATCAGTTCCCGGAACAGATACTCGCCCGCTTCGGCAGTGATGTCCTGCGGATAAAGCCCGGTTTCTTGCGCAAAGCCGGCCAGCAAGCCATGCAGCGCGCTGATGTAGCCCCGCTGGGTGGAATCCCCGGGGAACAGGCGGTTGCGCTCGCCGAAGCCTTTTAGTTTGGCGGACCACAAGGTGCGCGTTTCCTTGGGGCAGAACCGATGCCAATAGACCACGGCGCACGCGCGTGCGGCGGGATTGAACCGCGCAAGTTGCAGAGCATGGTGCGTCGTGAGGAGCGCTCGGAAGATCTGCGCGCCGTCCAGGTCGTGGATGCCTTTCGTGTAGCCTTCCTGGTAGCGCGCCCCCATGAATTCCTGCACAAAGGCCAGGCGGTCGGCTTCGCGCATCGCCAACAATCCCTGCATGGGTAGCACAGGCGACCCGCCTGTCCCGCCGGGCGACCCGCCCGACGGAATGGGGGAACGCGTCGTCGGCAAACCAGCGTGTCTGGCAGTTCGTTGCCGGCTGCCCGTTCCGTTCGGCGGGTCGCCGAGCGGGGCGGGCGGGTCGCCCGCGCCACCCATTGCGGCTTTCAACGACTGCCACGCCAGATACTCGGCGCGGTACACCTCGCGGTTCTCCGAAACCACTTCCTGATCCCAAACGTCGCGCGTGGCAAGGAGCGCCTCGTCCGTGATCGACTCGAAATACTTGGTGCTGGTCAGGTGGACATGCGGCACGCCGTCGCGGTTGACGACGGTGAGATCGAGCGGCTGGGTGTTGATGTTGAAGTGATGCTTGCCCAGCTTGATGACATCCTGGCCGACCACGAACAGCTCCTGGCGATCCTTCAACTGTCGCACCGCCTCCTGCTGCACGCTCTTGAGCCGGCCCTGCAGATCGTCGGCCTTGACCGAGTCACCCAGCGCCAACAACTGGTCAATCGTCTCGCGGACCTTGCCGATCATCAGGTCCGACGCCATGTAGGTGTTGATGTCCTCGATGGACTTGAACCCGGCCAGGCGGTTCTGGATCACCTTGAGGATGCGCTCCGCCGCGGTCATCAGCGCGTTGGCCCGGCGGTTGCGCTGTTCGATCAAGGCGACCTTGCGTTGTTCGAACGCCTCGTAAATCTCCGTGCGCCGGTCGGCAAGCTGAACCGTGTATTCCTCGAAATCAGCGAACGCGCCCTCCAGTTCCTCGAGCTGCACGGAGATGCGGTTCAGGTATTCCTCGCACTTGGCCGGCACGTCGCACAAGTCGAGATAACTCGAGGCCGCCTGGCTTAGCAGCTTCATCTGCGCGTTGAATTGCGCCGCGCCTTCGCTGGCCACGAGGTTTTGCAGCCGTTTCTTGAGCGCTGCCTTGACCTGGTTCAGCGTCGAATAGACCGCCGTGATGCCATCAATGATCCGCGTGGTTTCCGTGGCGTCCTCAATCTTCAGACTGTTGACGATCTCAATGAGCATTTCCAGCTCCGTGCCGGCAGTGGAAACGGCCTTCTCGATCTCCCGCCCTTCGGCCACTTTGGCGACTTTCTCCACAGCGGCCAAATGGGCGGCAGCCTGCTGGCGATACGGCTCCAGCGATTCGGGCTTGAGCAGGAACTTCACGCACGCGCCGGACAGTTGCTCGGTCTGTTCCGTCACCTGCTGCTCGGCCTCACTGACAGCGGTGAGGTCCACGTAACGCACCTCCCGGAGCGTGATCAACTCGCCTCGCAGCCGCCGCAGCGCAGTGAGGTTTTGAACGTAATCGTTGAGCGCCCTGAAGCTCGTGCGGCGGAGCGTCTGGAATTGGTCGGTGCAACGCTTGCGAGCGGCTTTCACGCGTTCGACCGCTTCACGTTGCAGCCGACGCACCTTATCGAACTCGTCCACCGCCTTGTCCGCCGCCTCGCGCACCTGGCGCAACGCAGCGTCCAACTGGAAACCATCAGCGCTCGACAGCCACGGGTAGGCATCCAAGATCGCGCCGCACCGCTTGACGAGGTCGGTGTAAAGCTCCGCGTACGGATTCTCTTTGCGAACGAGTGTGAGCACCTCGTTGCACTCGGCCAGGCAACGGACCACTTCTTTGTTGCCCACTTGGTAGAGGAACGCGTCCTTCTGACCGGCTGGTTCGTGGCCGGGCTGATGGAAGGGCGTCTGCCGAAGTTGAATCATGTGATGCTTCTGCGCCTCCAGCTCCGCGCGGAACAGCACCAGGTGGCCGTTGGGGAACAGCGTGAACCCGTGGCAACTGATCCGTTCCTCGACTCGTTGCGCAATCAAACGGTAGGGCAGGAGGGCGTATTCACCGCTCAGCCGATTGTAGAACACATAGAGCGAATCCTCACCGTTCGGCGCGTGCACGACGCGTTCGATGATCATGCCCGTTTCCTTGCTCTCGAACTGCTTCAGCTCGCCGGTCGAGAGGTAATACCCGTCTGGGAAGATAATGCCGTGCTCCTCGGGCAGCATCACGCACGATTGCCCGATCGAATCTACGCGGGCCGCCGTCTGCGTCTTTTCGTTGAAGATGAAGAAGCGGGGGGTGATTTCTTTGTAGGGACGAACCCGGAGCAGAATAATGGGGTCGAGGATGGCGTAGGCGATCTCGGCGTCGTCCACCTTCTGATACTTGTCATCCACCGGCTCGGCGTAGATGCCCTCGCCGGTCGCCGTGTTGTCCTCGACCTTGATCGTCAAATCGCCGCCGACGCATTCCACGAACACGCGGTCTTCGATGGAGATGTGCGAATGATCGCCGTAACGGAAGGACTCCCGGTCGGGCGTCTGCCAGCGAAACTCATGGGCCGGTGGGAAACCGACCCGGCGGTATTCACTCTCCGCGCGGCCGTCCACGAATTTCAACCGGCCGTCATCGAACGCCCACTTGAACACGGCGATGTCGCTGATGCCCTCTCCGGTGGAGAACACCATGTAGAGCTTCCCGCCGATGATCGAAAACTTCCGGAAGACGGTCTTCTCATAGACGTTGTAGAGCCGCTTGAAGTCGGTGATAAACGTCTTGTGCTGCAGGACCTCCAGCGTGCCTTCCTTCCACGTGCCCGCCGCCTCGTCGCGGTCATACACCGCGAACACATCGCCCAGTTCGATTTCCTTCTTGAGGCCGAACTGCACATTGAACCCGAACAGAAACCGGCCTGCGCCGAGCTGCACCATGTCGCGCGGGACACAGTTGTGCGCGGTGACGATGCGGTCAGCCTGGAGCAGCTTGTGTTCGATGGCGCCGAATACCTCCTGCCGCCGGGCGTCGAGTTTCGACATCCGCTCCCGCAATGCCGCCCCCTGCGTCTGCAACCGCTGGCGGATGATCTCATACGTCGCGCTGCCGAGGGTTTGGGCGGTGGACGTGGCGGCGGCTTCGGGCGCGGGAGTGGGTGCGCCTTCAGGCTGCGGAGTGGATTCTTGTTCAGCGTTGTCGCTCATCGAACGGAAGACTCCCGCGTGTGATATCTGTCGTCACTTGGCATTAGAGTAGTATGCCTTTACCCACGCGTATCGGCGTCCTTTACGCCTACACCACAAATCGAAATCCTCAGCGCGCTCCTTCTTGAAGGTTATCCAGTCATCCAACAACTGCTCTTCTTCAGCAAGTTCTTTCAATAGTGATTCTCTTTGCTTCAAATCCTCAACGCATCCGATGTGGTCACGAGCCGCAAGCGCGATCCGTTTGACCTCCTGTTCGTCGCCTATGAAATAATCTGGCAGATGGTGCGTCGCATACCAAAGATCGTAGATGCAATCTGAAGCCAAGGCCTGCCGCGCTCTCTGGTTGGACGGGTTAAGCGCAATGGCATCTTGATAGGACTTGTGATCACCCAGATACCGCGCTTTCATCGCGTGCGCTTCGTCATTCCGAGGGTCTTGTTCCAACCATCTCTTGAAGAAGGGAGCGAACAACTGGTTCCGCAGTGGGGCGGGATAAGGCCCGTAATCTGCATCCTTGATGGAGTCCATCTCGCTACAAAGCCAAAGGACAAACTCTTTTTTGGACTCGAACTCCCATGAACTTGCCCGGGATATGAATGAACTCAAATGGCCGAAGGCTTGTTTGCGCAGACCTTGTTCCCGCAACCGGCAATAAGCAGCATAATCTGCCCAAGCTGGTTTCGCTTCAGCCTCCGCGGCAACAGCGAGGCACGCAGCGTTCTGGTCGCGCGCGATCATCCTTGAGTTGCCTTCTTGGTGTGACGCTCGCCCTCACCCCAGCCCTCTCCCCCAGGAGAGTGAGGAACATCCGCCGCTTTGTTCGAGACCGGAAGCGTCATTCTACTCGCAGCGTTTGGGTGGAAGACAATCAAGATTCGCGACAGGAATTCAGACTGACGAATCGCCTGCCAGCGCCGAAGGTCTCCCCCTCTCCCTGGGGGAGAGGGTCGGGGTGATGGCGAGCGATTAACCTGCTCCGCTTGTGCGTTCGTACCCATAGGCAATGGACATTTAGACTCCGGCATTCACACGACGACCGGGAACCCTTGCCTTACGCTTGAGCCGCCGTCTTATCCGCCAACACCGCCGAGGCCAGCGTGTCGGACAACCGGCTTTCCTTCGCCATCGTCTGGGCGGACTTCAGCAGCGACAACGCTGAGTTATCCTCAGTCGAGGCGATGAGCTTGCCGAGCAGCGCGGCCACGGTGAGATTCTTCAGGTCCTCGGTTTTGATTCCGAAGTCGGAGACCCACTGCCGCAACTGGCCCTTGAAGTACTCCGGATCGCCGTTGAAGAACGTCTTCTTGATGTCGGTGAGCGTGCCGCTGTTGGCGACCAACCGGTCCACCGACTTGCCGGTTCCGACGGCGCGCACGATCTTCTCGAAGAAGTCGTTCTCACCGCCCACGATATCAATCTTCGAGTTCTTGAGCGCCTCGCCCACGACTTCGGAATGCGCGCGGGCGATGTCACGCTCGACGTTGATGGCCGCCAATTCGACATCGCGTTCCTTGGCGAGCTTGAGCCGGAATTCCTCGTGCTGCTGGGTGGTGGCCTGGAGGAGCTTCATGGCCTTGGCCTTCTCTTCGATGCCCTTGGCTTCGGCCAACATCTTCGCCTCGATACCGGTGGCCGTGGCCAGTTCCTTATCCTTCGTTCCTTCGGCCTCGGCGGCAGCCTGAGTTTCGGTGACCTCGGCGGTGACATCGCCCTTGGCCTTGATAACATCGGCTTCCGCAAGGCCCATCGCCTTGATGCCTTCGGCATCGGCCTTCTTGGCTGTAGCCTTGGCGGTGATCACCTTCGCCTCCGCCAAACCTTGGGCCGCTTCCTGGGCGGCGAGCCCTTCGGCTTCCTGCTCCATCGCGTGGCGTTTCTTCTCGGACGCCTTGGCTTCCGCGTCCGCGATCGTTTGGATCCGCTCCGCATCACGCACGGCCGCGTCGCGGCTGGCATCGGCGGCAGTCACGGTTTTGATCTTCGCGGCATCGGCGAGGTGGCGCTCCGCCTCCTTTTGCGCCTCGGCGGCAACGACCTTTTGCACCTGCTCCTTCTTGGCGTTCATGTCCGCCTCGATGAGCGTGACGTCGCGAACCCGATCCGCCGTCATGCGGGCTTCGATGTTCAGCTTTTCCTCCTCCTGCTGGACGACAGCCTTTTGCTCGGCCACGACGACCGCCCTCTTCCGCTCCACTTCCACGGCGGCCTCGGCGACTTTGACTTCCTTGTCCATCTCGGCGAGCGACACCGTTCGCTCGCGCCGCACGCGGGCTTCTTCGCCTTCCTGAACCGCTTCCTGCTCCAATCGTTGCTGCTCCTTCTTGACGGTATATTCGCGTTCCTGGACGGCGCGGTTCATGTCTTCCGTGCGCAGGCGGATCGCCTCGTCGGCCTCCAAGCGCTTGGCCTCGACCTCTTGCCGACGGGCCTCGATCACCTTCCGGGCTTCCGCTTCCTCATTGGCTTTGACCTCAGTGATGGCGCGGGTTTGCTTGGCGGTGTCTTCCTCGTTGCGGCGCTTCTGCTCGCGCTTGGCGATGTCCGCGTCGGCATTTTCCTTTTCCACCTGCACCTGGGCGCGCTGGGTGTGTTCGTTGGCGATGACCCGTTCCCGTTGGGTGATCTCGGTGATCTTCTTGATGCCCTCAGCATCGAGCACATTGTTGGGGTCGTGTTGGTCCAGCGGACTTTGTTCGAGGTAGTCAATGGCAACATCCTGCAACAGGAAACCGTCGAGGTCCTTGCCGATGGTGTTTTGGATCTGGTCGCGGAACTTGATGCGCTCGGTGAACAGTTCGTGAAATTCCATCTGCTTGCCGGCGGTCTTGAGCGCCTCGGAGAACTTGGCTTCAAACAGCTCCCGCAATTGGTCAATATCTGATACCCGCTCCGGCGTCAGCATTTGCGCCACCTTGCGGACGCTTTCCTCGGTTGCATCCACTCGGATGTAGAATGCCACGGTGATGTCGGCGCGGATGTTGTCCTTGCACACGAGGCCGTCTTTGCCCTTGCGGGCGATCTCGAGTTTTTTCACCGAGATGTCCACGATGTGATACGTCTGAACGAGGGGCATGCGGACCATCCAATCGAAGGAGACCTTGATGCCGCCCCAGCCGGTTTTCACACCGGCCCGGCCGGGCTGGATCTTGCGGATGCACAGAAGCGAGATGACCAGGCTGACGAATCCGATAACGACGACAACGGCTATGATGAAGTAGATGAGCATAAGCCTGTGACCATGTATTTAGAGTTTTCGCCGGTTGTCTCGTGCGCGCTGCCGTGATCTTCTGCAAACCACTCCGCTCCGGCGCGCCCCGCTCTTTCCGGCACTGCTTCGTGGTTATCAGAAACGGCGGAACCCGGCTAGTACAAATCCCAGTGAGATTTCCAGTCGGTCGTCGCGCAGCTCTCGAGAACGTGAAACTGGATGCGAAATGGAATGGCCGCGTCACGGACCCGTCCGAGTTTTCCTTGTCCCGCTGCGCCAATCAGCAACACTCGCCCCAAGTTATGAAACGACTGCTTCGAGCAATCGAGCAAGCCCGCCGCCGGATTGCGGACGGGGTGCTGCTTTCACCCTGCATCGAGTCGGCTGCGCTGTCTGAACTGACCGGCATGCGCATCTTCTGCAAGCTCGACAATATGCAGCGCACGGGGAGTTTCAAGGAGCGGGGTGCGCGCAATGCGCTGCTGCAGTTGAGACCCGAACAACGCAGGCGCGGTGTCATCGCGGCGTCTGCCGGCAACCATGCGCTCGGCCTGGCGTATCACGGCGCTCAGCTCCGCATTCCGGTGACCGTGGTCATGCCGCACTTTGCGCCGCTCGTCAAGAGCAGCACCTGCCGGCGGCTGGGTGCGCAGGTGGTTTTGCACGGCGAGACCTTTGCGGCAGCGCGTGACGAGGCAAATCGGTTGAGCTCCAAACAAGGCTTCACCTACATCCACGGCTACGATGATCCGGCGATCATCGCGGGGCAGGGAACGGTCGCGCTGGAGATGCTCGACGAC
>CAYJNU010000333.1:0-9181 GCA_964371005.1 uncultured Verrucomicrobiota bacterium
CCGTTACCGTCCCTGACGGGGACGAACACTGGCGGTCTGTGGTCTGCGGGCTATCAGACTGTGCGGCCCTTGCGGGGTCGGGTTCCATTCGTATGCGGTTCACCGGGGTTCACCCGCTGCTATTCATGTTCGAACCCTTCGGGTTGGAGGAGGTGTGGTAACGTAGCCGGCAACGCCCGTCGCGACTTGGAAAAGAAAAGCGGGTGCAAAGTGGTAACCAGCGAGAATTATCTGGGGCTGACGCAAACGATAAAGATGGCGAAGCGCATCAGGCAATGAAAGGCACATCTTGGTCATCGCGAATTCAGGCTGGGCTTGAGGCCGATTACCGGTTCTGGATAGGTTCGTCCAGGGCAAAGTGGCGGACCCCTCTCATTTGTTTGGTGTCTCCGGCAATCCTACTGGTCGTAACAGAGTGGCTGGCCGTTTCACCGTGGGGGTTCAAGTGGCTCGTTGCTGTGTCCACAGCCGTCACAATGCCAGTTACCCTGGCTGTGGTCGGCATCCTTGTTGCACCCTGGTTTGGTTTCTCGAAGAAGCACCGGCAGCCTGCAGTCTTCGCGCTTGTTTGCTCTGTGACGTGCCTCGTTAGTTTCACCGTTGGAGCCGTCGCCGGGGCTCACATTCGCAGAGCGGCATTCGTTGCCCTTGCCGAGCGCAGCAAACCACTTGTAGAAGCTGTAAAGACGTACGAGCGTAACCACGGGATGCCGCCGGAATCGCTTAACTCGCTTGTTCCGCACTATTTGCCAAAGATACCGTCAACTCGCATGGGGGCGTTTCCAGCGTATGAGTATGCATCGGGTGACAAAGCCAAGCGGTTTGAAGCCAATCCCTGGGCCCTTTACGTCTTCACACCTTCGGGTGGGATCAACTTCGACCAGTTCCTTTACTTCCCGCTGCAAAACTACCCCCAGAGAGGCTTTGGCGGCTGGCTTGAACGCATCGGTGATTGGGCCTACGTCCACGAGTAGGCGCCGACGCGATGATCCAAGTCGAGAACCTCACCAAGCGCTTCGGCCATTTCACGGCCGTGGATCACGTCTCGTTCGCCGTGGGCAAGGATTCGATCTTCGGTTTCCTCGGGCCGAACGGTTCGGGCAAGTCCACGGTCGCGCACCTGCTGGCCCGATTGCGCTGGATTGCCGTCTTGTCTGGCGCAGGGGATGGCGGTAGCTTCCGTTCACATGAAATGGACTGAGACCATCCTCCGCTGGCGCCGGCTCGACGCCGAGACCCGGCAGGAGATTTGTTGGCGGCGAATTCCGCGCCACGTGGCCCGGTCCATGGCGTTTGAGCGGGAAGCCGTTGATCAATCATGGCTGGAGACACTACACCGCCAGGCGGGGCCACCCGCTTCATCCAAACCACGCGCGGCCTCCTGAGCTACTCGCAACTGGCGCCGCTGCTGGCCGAACGCGTGCTCCGCGTGGAAGCCGCCATTGCTTTCGGCGGCTACGCGATCCAGGAACTTGGCGGCGACCTCATCCTCCGTATTCACTCGGAAATTGCCGGTGATCTCGTGCCCGAATGGGCGGGACGCTGGCGGGACGCCGAGGTGCGGGTGGGCGAACATCATCCGCCGCCTCCGTATCGCGTCCCGCTGCTCATGCGCGATTACACCGAGGACCTGCGCATGCGGCTGGAGAACGCCAGCGGCAAGATGGATGAGTTGCTGCTGGAGTTGCTGGCGTTTGCCGAGGGGCGATTGCTTTCCATTCATCCGTTCAACGACTTCAATGGCCGGGTCGCACGTCTCTTCTTGCGCGAACTGCTGCGGCGTTTGGACCTTCCGCCCGTTGACCTCGCTCCGACCGATGACGCGGGCAGGTCCAATTACTTTGCCGCCTTGCGCGCGGGTGACGGCAATGACTGGCGACCGCTGATGATAACTTGGGAGCAGCGCTTCGAGCGGTTTGATGAAGCGAACCCGTGAACTTCGTCATACCCGCCGCCCCATGATCCAAGTCGAGAACCTCACCAAGCGCTTCGGTCATTTCACGGCGGTGGATCATGTGTCGTTCGCCGTGGGCAAGAGTTCGATCTTTGGTTTCCTCGGGCCGAACGGCTCGGGCAAGTCCACGGTCATCCGGATGCTCTGCGGCATTCTCGCGCCGAGCGACGGGCGGGCGAGCATCGCGGGCTTCGACGTCGCGCGGCAGAGCGACGAGCTCAAGGGCCTCATCGGCTACATGTCGCAGAAGTTCTCGCTCTACGACGAGCTGTCCGTGACGGAGAATCTGCTGTTCTATGGCCGGCTTTACAGCCTTCGCGGGGCGGCGCTCCGGCAGCGCATGGACGAGTTGATCGCCCTGACGCATCTCGCGCCTTACCTGAACCGGCGCGCGGCGTTGCTCTCCGGCGGCTGGCGGCAACGGCTCGCCATGGCCTGCGCGCTCATGCACAAACCCACCGTGTTGTTCCTCGACGAACCGACCGTCGGCATTGACCCGGTGGCGCGGCGCGAGTTGTGGGATTTGCTCTTCGAGTTCTCCGGCCAGGGCATGACGCTCTTCGTGACGACGCATTACATGGACGAGGCGGAGCGTTGTTCGCACGTCGGCTACATCTACATGTCCAAGCTCATCGTGTGCGGCGTGCCGGACGACCTGAAGACGCTGCCCGCCGTGAACCCGCCCGGCGCGCGCCGGCTCGACGTGACATGCGACCACGTGACCGTCGGCCTGCAAGCGGTGCGGCAAATGCCCGGCGTGCGTAGCGCCACGGTGTTCGGCCAATCCATGCATTTGCTGGTGGAAAACGGCGTGAGCGAAACCGCACTGGTGAATCGCCTGGCCGACGTCGGCATTCAACACCCAGACATCCGGCCCATCGCGCCATCGTTGGAGGATGTGTTTGTGACGTTGACGAAGGAGCAGGGATGAAATCCGAAGTCCGAAGTCCGAAGTCCGAGACAAATCCGAATCTCGAAGTCCGAAGGACGGAAACCGGGCGGATGAGTTTTGTTTTGCCTTGGGGCGAGAGTGAGGAAAGGAAACTTCGATACGAACAAGGCCACCGAAAGTCGCACCAGCGTTTGGACTGCGGCGTCTTCAGCGCCGCTTTCGTAGCCGCGAGCCGGGATGAAGACAAAGACCGGTTCGTTGCCCGGAAAGCGGCGATAAATCGCGCGCACTCCAGACGCTGGCGCGAGGTTCGAAGCTGCGAATCAGCCATTTCAGTTCCTTGTGGTCGAATGGTTGGCCCACTTCATATTTCGAGTTTCGGGTTTCCTTCGGGTTTCGGATTTCGGGTTTCGGATTTGCGCCATCCGCCCTTCTTTGGAGGCAGTGCATGAAGACTCCCTTCCGCGGCTTCACCGCCATCCTGCTCAAGGAATTCACCGTCGTGTTCCGCGATCCGACGGCGCTGTTCTTCATGTTCTTCCCTCCGGTGGTGCAGATCATCGCCTTCGGCTACGCCCTCGACAACGACGTGAAGCACATGGCGACGGTGCTGTTGAACCAGGACCGCTCGACGGAGAGCCGCCAGTTCGTGGAGAAGCTCGAGAACACGCAGACCTTCCACGTCATCGGCGAAGTGGCGAGCGTGGACGCGTTGTCCGACGTCATCCGGCAGGGCAAGGCCTACGTGGGCGTCCAAATCCCGCCCGACTTCGCCCGCAACGTTCGCGCCGGACGCGCCGCACAGGTGCAGGTGCTGATTGACGGTTCCAGCTCCACCATCGCCATGCAGGCGCTGCAGACGTCGATGGGCGTGGCGATGCGGGAATCGCTGGTGACAGCGCTGAAGGAATCCGGCCGGCGCGAGATGCCGATCGAGGTGCGCCCGCAGATTCTCTACAACCCGACCATGAAGAGTGCGCACTTCTTTGTGCCCGGGGTCATGGGGCTGGCACTGCAAATCGCCACCGTGCTGGTCACGGCGCTGTCGCTGGTGCGCGAACGCGAGCGCGGCACGCTGGAGAACCTGCTGGTCGCGCCGTTGTCCCGCTCCGGCCTCATGCTCGGCAAGCTTACGCCCTACCTCTGCATTGCCACGACCATGACAGCGGGCATTTTCCTGGTGGCGCGCTGGGTGTTCGACATTCCGATCCGTGGTGACCTCAGCGCGCTGTTCCTGGCAGCGTTCCTTTACGTGTTCACGCTGCTTGGAGTGGGGTTGCTGATCTCCACCCGCGCACAGAACTACATGCAGGCCATGGAAATCTCCCTCGCTCTAATCCTTCCCTCCGTCTTCTTCTCCGGCTTCATCTTTCCGATTGAGACGATGCCGCGCATCTTCCAGTGGATCAGCGCGCTGATCCCGGCGACCTACTTCATCGAGCTCATGCGCGCGATCATGCTGCGCGGAGCTTCGATTCAGGACTACTGGTTGCATTTCGTGGTGCTGGCCGGCATGGCGCTCGGCTTCTTCGGCCTTTGCGTGCTGCGCTTCCGGCGGAAGCTGGTGTAGTCCCGGTGTGTGAGCCGCCCGCGCTGACCCGCAGTGATTTCGAGGGAGAGGAAAAATGCTGTGACTCCGCTGGCGAGATCAGGCACAAATAGCGCATGTCTGAAACCGCACCGCTCCTCGAATTGACCAACGTGACGAAGCGCTACGCCGGGCCTGAGGGTTCAGATGCCTTGACTGTGCTGAAAGGTATATCGCTCGCCATCGGTCGCGGCGAATCCCTGGCCATCGTCGGCCCATCCGGCTCGGGCAAGAGCACGTTGCTGCAAATCATTGGCACGCTGGACCGACCGACTGCGGGCAAGGTGTTGTTGGGTGGGCGCGATCTCGCCGCGCTCGACGAACGGCAGATCGCCGAGGTGCGAAATCGGCAGGTCGGCTTCATCTTTCAATCGCACTACCTCCTGCCGCAATGCACGGTTTGGGAGAACGTCCTCGTGCCGACGTTGCCAAACACACCTGCGGCGTCCCGCCGGGAGGCGCGATTAACGAACGCTGCTCAAGGGGCAGCGCCGCAAGAATCTGGCGAAGCACGCGCCGAACGCCTGCTCAAGCGCGTCGGCTTGGGCGAACGTCTGCAGCACCGGCCCAGTCAACTTTCCGGCGGGGAACGGCAGCGAGTCGCCGTCGTGCGGGCCCTCATCAACCAACCTCAACTCCTGCTGGCCGACGAACCCACGGGTGCGCTCGACCACGCCTCCGCCGTGTCGCTCGGCCAGCTTCTGTTTGAGTTGAACCGTGAAGAAGGCGTGACGCTTATCGTCGTAACGCATGCGTTGGACCTGGCGAAGCAGATGGGGCGGGTGCTGCGGCTGGCCGATGGCATGCTTTGCAGGGATGAACCTTCAAAGGTGAAGTGATGGTGGCCATGAAATGCTTTGTCACCGGCGCGTCGGGATTCATCGGAGCAAACCTCGTCCACGAGCTCGTCGCGCGCGGGCATCGCGTGAAGGCACTCTTGCGCGACACGAGCGACGTCCGTGGGTTGGCAGGCGTGGAGTTCGAGCGTGTGCCGGGCGATCTGAGCGACCGTGCATTGCTCAAGACGGCCATGCACCGGTGCGACTGGTGTTTTCACCTGGCGGCAAGCTACCACCTCTGGCTGCGGGATTACGCGCCGATGTATGCAGCGAACGTCGAGGGCACGCGCAACGTCCTCGAGGCGGCCGCCCAAGCAGGCGTCAACCGCATCGTTTACACCAGCACGGTCGGCTGCATCGGTTTGCCAGTGGAAATGGACGGGAAACTCGTGCCCACCGACGAGACCGCGCCGGCTTCCGGAACGCAGATGTGCAATCCCTACAAGCGCTCGAAGTGGCAGGCAGAGTTGATTGCCGTGCAGCTCGCGCGCAAGGGTTTGCCCATCGTCATCGTGAACCCGAGTGCCCCCCTTGGACCGCGCGACGTAAAACCGACCCCCACGGGTCAGGTGATCGTGGATTTCCTGAACCGCGCCATGCCGGCTTATCTCGACACTGGTCTGAACTTGGTTCACGTCCGCGATGTCGCCGTGGGCCACATCCTCGCGGCGGAGAAGGGGACTTTTGGCGAGCGCTACATCCTCGGCCATGCGGAGGGCAACTTCACGATGCGGGAAGCCTTCGCGGTCCTGGAGGAGATAACCGGCCTCCCCGCGCCGCGCCGGCAAGTCCCATATTGGATGGCACTGGCCGCTGCGCATGTGAGCGAAGCCCTCGCGGCCGTCACCGGCAAGCCTCCCGCCGCCCCGCTTGCCGGGGTCCGCATGGCGAAGTCGAAGATGTTTTTCAATCCAGCCAAGGCCATTCGGGAACTCGAGCTGCCGCAGACCCCGCCCCGCCAGGCGCTGGCCGACGCCGTGGAGTGGTTTCGTGCCCAGGGTTATGTGAAGCGATGAAGGTGCTCTGCAGGCTCTCTCGCCCGCTGGTTCAGGGCTGGCTGGCATTTGGTTTGATTGCTTGCGTTGGCTGCGTTTCGGGACCGAAGCCGCTCACGGTTGACCAGCGAACAGCGATTCAGCGGCGGGCCGAGATGTGGTTCACCAACGCGGTGCTCCTCAAGCCCTGTGAGCCCGCGTCAACAAATGAACTCGGGTACAGGTTGTCGCCACTGATCGTCCAGGAGATTGCGCCCGCGGAGGCCAACGCTTGGACGAATGCGTCGCCGCTGATTCTGTTATTCGCGGAAGGCGAGGCCTGGGTTGCCGGCAAGTGGCGACAGCAAGTCAGTTTCGTCTGGAACCAGCGAGTGGCGGCGCCGCGAAACGTAGAACCAACGAGCGTCTGGCAAGGGATCCGGATCACGTTGAACGCCGCCGGACAGCCCGCGATCTGGGAAGTGCTCCGCGATAGCTTGGGCGCGGAAGTGGTTTTCGTCTCTCAGAACGTCGAAACGGTCGCGCTTCGGAAACTCGGGCCGGCGCGTCCCGGTCGTCGTTTTGCCATCGAACAGGGGCTAGTTGAGATGCGGAACCTTGTCGTGGCACGGGCGATTGATGAGGGGCCGGTGCCCATGGGGCCGATCGTGCATGTGACTACGCGCGGGGACATCACCACGGTCAACTGCCGCTGCATGACCACGCAAACACGGCAGTTGGTGGCGCAGGGGTGTTATGGCTTGGTGCCGGATCAATCCGCAGCAGAGGCCTGGTCGCGACGCGGGCTTCCGGTCGAGAGCGGTAATCGGTTCGACCAAGCGCTGCGGGCGTCGGACGACTTTTGAAGCCTTGTCATTCAACGCGAGCCGATGCCCTGTGCTGGGCTGAATGCGCGAGTTGAGCTTGAGATCAGCGGAGTTGCCTGGCCCGCCACCTCCCGGCGAAAACTGCACCCACCAAACCTAAGGCGATCGAGGTAGGCTCAGGCACGGGGAGGACAGTGAAACCGGGAAAGCTCAGAGGATTCGGCGTGGGTGCGACCGGACTGACAATGAGAGTGCCCTGACCGCAGGCATTCACGACGATCAACAAACCGCCGAAGAATAACTGCTACTTTGTTTTCCTGCGGTGTACGAGTGACGGACCTCAGGTGCGCTTTTAATCCCGTCCGGGTTTGGCGGCAATCCATCTTTTTGGCGCATTCCAGCACCACCTGAAACAAGCAGCGGCGAATCTCGGTGTATTTCGGCGTGACGTCGGGCAAAACTCCGCTTGCGTTGGTTTCTTCCATTTGGAAACCTTGCCGCCCGCCGCAGACTGCGGCGAAACCGAATTCGATTATGGCACACGTGAAATTGCACATTCCGGGACCGGTGGAAGTCAGCGAGAAAACCTTCAAGGCGTTTTGCTCACCGATGATCGGCCATCGCGGTCAGGGGTTCAAAGACCTCTACGCCAAGATGCAGCCGCAGTTGCAGGCGCTTCTGAGCACCAAGCAACTGGTCTGTCTCTCGACCTCCAGTGCGTGGGGCGTGATGGAAGGCGCGGTGCGCAACCTCGTCGCGAAGAAGGTGCTCAACTGCATGTGCGGCGCGTTCTCGGATAAGTGGTTCGATGTGTCGAAGCGTTGTGGAAAGGACGCCGAGCCCCTGCAAGTCCCGTGGGGCTCGCCCATCCGCGCGGAGGCGGTGGACGCGAAGCTCGCCACCGGCCAGTTCGATGCGCTCACCCTGATCCACAACGAAACCAGCACCGGCGTGATGAGCCCGCTGGCGGAGATCGCGGCGCTGAAAAAGAAGTACCCGGACGTGATGTTCATCGTGGACTCGGTCAGTTCGATGAGCGCCGTGCCGCTCAAGTTCGATGAACTGGGCATCGATGTGTTGCTCGCCGGCACGCAGAAGGCCTTCGCGCTGCCACCGGGCACCGCGGTCTTTGTCTGCTCGCCGGCTGCCCTGGCGAAGGCTGCGACCGCGAAAGATCGCGGGTACTACTTTGATCTGGTCGAATTCCAGAAGAACGCCGAGCAAAGCATGACCCCCAGCACCCCGAGCATTGGGCACGTTTTCGCGCTCAGCTCAAAGCTGGACGACATCTTTACCGAGGGCCTGGAAGCCCGCTACGCCCGGCATCGCCGGACGAACCAGATGACGCGCGATTGGGCGGCGAAACACGGTTTCACCTTGTTCCCGGAGCAGGGATTCGAGTCGCTTACGCTCACGTGCGTCAGCAACGGGGCAAAGCCCGGCGGCCGGGTCGTGGACGTGCCGAAGCTCCAGAAACTCGTGAAGGATCGCGGCTTCCTGATTGATGGCGGCTACGGCAAGATCAAGGGAACTGCTTTCCGCATCTCGAACATGGGCGACGAGACCGAGACGTCCATGCAGCCGCTCTTCACCGCGCTGGATGAGGCGATGAAGCAGTTGTGAGCGCCGGATTGTCCGTCGGGCGCGGAGAATGTTGCGGAGTGGAATTGAAGACGAGCTCCGGCGCGCGCGCTGGCCTTGCAGGTTGACTCGCCCGATTCCGCCTGGCTGCAACGCGCCACGAGCTGCCGCCAGTTGCCGCTCTCGGAGAGAGCAAGGGCGCAGCTCTCCACGCACGCGCAGTACCGTCAATGAGCGATTTCGCCGCGCGTCGCGTCGCCCTTCACATCCAACACCTGCACGCTGGAAACCGTCCGCATCTTCTCGTGATTGGCGGAAGTCCACACGACGCGTTTGTCCGGCGTGATTTCGATCACGTGCGGCGCTTTGCCAAACTGGCCGTGGCCCAGCCAGTTCGCGATGACGGTGTTCCCGTTGGGCAGCCGGTGAAAGCCAGCGATGAACTTCAGGCTGATGCCCGGCAACTCATCGCCCTGCACCTGCCAGACAGTTACCCCCGCTTTGTCCACCTCGAACACCCGTGCGC
>CAYJNU010000334.1:0-9169 GCA_964371005.1 uncultured Verrucomicrobiota bacterium
TGGTAGGCCAGCAGCCGCTTCAGATCGTGCTGCATCAGCGCGTAGAGCACGCCCAGCACGGCGGAAACCGTGCCGATCGTGAGCACCGTTACGCCCCACCACAGAGGCGGCGTCCCGAGGAAATCGAAGCATACGCGCGTCAGCCCGTAGATGCCGGTCTTGATCAGCACGCCCGACATGAAGGCGGAGACGTTGCTGGGCGCGACCGGATGCGCCGCCGGCAGCCAGATGTGCAGCGGCACGATGCCCGCCTTGATGCCAAAGCCCACCAGGAACAGCAGGAACGCCGCGTCGCGTTTGCCGGACGACATCGCCGCGCCGATCCCGTGCAGGCTGGCGAAGCTGTAGTCGCCCGACGCCTGGAACAGCAACAGGAAGCCCAGGATGATGCACCCGGCGTCAATATGCGACATAATGAAGTAGAGCACCCCGGCCTTGCGCGTCTCCGACTTTTCATGCTCGAAGCTCACCAGACAGTACGCAGTGAGCGCCATGATTTCCCAGGCGATGAGGAACAACCAGATGTTGTCGGCAACAAACGTCAGCGTCGTGGCCAGGAGCAAGGCATTGAACAACGCGCCCAGGACGCCGACGCTCTTGCGGCCGAAGAATCCTTTCGCGTAACCGAGCGAATAGATCGAAATGGCCAGCCCGAGCAGCGAGACGAGCATCAGGAAGAACGCGCTGAGGGCGTCGAGCCGGACGGACAAGTGGATGTCGGGAATGAGCGGCGGGAACAGCTCGAATGCTGGCGCGGGATTGCCGACACCGCCGGCGAGGAACAACAGCGAACCCATCAGCCCGCCCAAGGCGGCAAGCGCCGCTACGCCGAAGCAGAAAACGTTCGCCAGCCTTTCGCGCCGCAAGAACAACAACCCACCCGCCGCTCCGATCGCATAGCCGCAGAGCGACACAACCAACAGCATGGCGGGGGTCAGGTTCATGGCGCAGGAACGAGCGTCCGGGCCGCAGCGGTCCACGCATCTTGCAGGACCGACGGCGTGGCCAACCCCAGCCACAACGACAACGCCAGCAGCACGACGGGCGGCACGATAATCCCGACCGTCTCCCGGAACTTGCGGTCCACCTTCCTTGCCGCTGCGCGTGGACGCCCGTCAGCGATGGCGAACACCAGCCGGCTCAATCCCAGGAAGGCGAAGAGGAGCGCGGTCAGGAACACCGCCACCACCACGCCTTGCCCGCGCGCCATTGCCGTGCGCAAGATGCGCAACTCGCTGAAGAACGGCCCGAACGGCGGACAGGCGGTGATCGCAAACATGCCGACGACAAACAAGCGGGCGGACATGGGCGTGAGGGCCGCCATGCCCGCGACTTCATCCTGTGTGCGTCCCCCGGCAGCGCGGCGGATGTTGCCGGCGCTCAAAAAAATCGCACCCTTGGTCAGAGCGTTGTTCCAGACATGAAACAGCGCGGCCCAGATTCCCGCGCCGCCCAACGCCGCGCCGATGCTCAGGATGCCCATGTGCTCGACGCTCGAATAGGCGAGCATGCGTTTGAAGTCGCGCGTGCCCAGCAAAAACAACGCCGCCACCACCATGGAGAAAAGCCCAACGGCCAGCAGCGTGCGATCGGCCATCGCACCTTCCCCGGCGGCGCTGATCACCGCGCGCACCCGCAGAATCGCTGTGAACGCCACCGTGGTCACACCACCCGCAAGCATTGCGCCCACGATGCCGGGCGCCTCGCCGTAAGCGTCGGGCTTCCACGTGTGCATCGGCGCCAGGCCCATCTTCGTGCCGTACCCGACCAGCAGCAGCACCCAGGCGATCAGCACCCACGGGCGCGACAAGCCAGCTCCCTGTACCGTCAGTGCGGTGAAAGTAAGATCGCCACCGCCGCCGCCGTGCAGCGACGCGTAGCCAAGACAAAAGGAACCCAGCAGCGAAAGCGCAATGCCCGTGCCTCCAACGAGCAGGTATTTCCACGTCGCCTCGAAGGCGCGCCCGGTGTTGTTGAAATGCAGCAGCGGCACCGCCGCGAGCGTGACCGCCTCGGTCGCGATCCACAACAAACCCAGATGCCGGGCCTGATGTCCGGCGCTCAACAACCCCAGCACCGCCAGCAGGGAAGCCACAAACACGCGATTCGGCCGCTCTGTCCGCAACCGCAGGTAGGCCACCGCGTAAACCGCGCAACCGAGGAAGAGCACAGACACCGCGGGCAACACCGCCCGCGCGAGTGGATCGAACCCCAGCCACGCGCCCGGCGCGACTATCGGCGGGTCCAGCAGTAGCCAGAACGAAAGCACAACATGAACGACGCCGACCACCGGCAACAGCCGGGGCCGCGTGCGATCACCCGGCCACACGACCGCGAGCGCTGCTCCCGCTAGGGGAATTGCGATGAGGAGAAGCCCGTTCATTCTCGTAGCGCGGTGAGTTTCCGGGTGTCGAGCGAATCGAACGCGCGCTGGATGCGATCCACGATGATGCCGATGATGAACACGCCCACCGTGAGGTCCAAGAGGATACCGGCCTCCACCAGGAGCGGCGTCGCGTGAATGAGCAGCAGGCCGAACAGATACACGCCGTTCTCCAGGATCAGATAGCCGCAGACCTGTGAAATGGCCTTGGTGCGCCCCATCAACAGAACCAGGCCGCTGACCAACGTCGCGAACGCGCCGGGCACCAGCAGCGTGCCAGCGTGTTCCGAGAGCAACGGCAGCGCGCCCCCCAAGGCCACCGCGCCAACTGTCGCGACCGCGCCGAGGAGCAGCGAGGGAACGAACCCGAGCAGCGGCTGCACCTCTCGGTCAATGTGGGCCGCGCGCAACGCCCGGCGCAACAAACCGGGGATCACGAAACCTTTGACCGCCACCGTGGCCACGGCGACCAGCGCCACCAACCAACCTGAGTCGTGTTCGATCCGCAACGGCAACCCCCCCAGCACCACGCCTTGCGCGGCCGCCGCGCTGATCAGCGACGGCAACCGACTGCTGCCCAGCGCAAGGAGGTTCAGTCCCATCGCCAGCCCGATAAGCAGATTCAACGTACCGTTCATGCGCCCGCTCCCTTCCACGCAACCAGCAAGGCAAACAGGCAGAGTAAAAAGGCCGTGGTCAGCAGCATCGGCACCCGGCGGAAAGCAAAGCGTGCCAGGAGCGATTCCACCAAGCCAACGCCGACGGCGATACTCAACACTGCGCCCAGCAACGCGCCCGCGGCGGCCAGCGGCGGCAGCTTGCCGATGGGCAACACCGCTTCCGCCAGGAGCACCGCGAACAGCAGCAGCTTCACGGACGCGCCGTGGAGAATCGCCGCCAGCGGCGGCCCGCTGTGGTCGAGAACCATCACCTCATGGATCATGGTGAGTTCGAGATGCGTGTTCGGATCGTCGAACGGCACGCGGCAATTCTCCGCCAATAGGACCATGAAAAGCCCCGCGGCCAGCAACCCCGCGCCCGCACCCGCCGAGGGCACCAGCATCGTGCCCAGTGAAATGCTGTCGGTTTGGAGCGCCAGGGTCAGCAATGCCGTGATGACCGCTGCCTCGCCCAGCACCGCATAGCTCACCTCGCGCGCCACGCCCATCCCCTCGAACGCCGAACCGGTATCCAGCGCTGCGCAACTCATGCAAAAGCGCGCCAGGGCCAGCAAATAAACGAACAGCAGCGCGTCGCCGCGAAAGCTTAGCTCAGCTCCAGCACCACCCAACGGCACCAGCAACGCCGCGCCGAGCACCGCCACCCAGGCCACCGCAGCACCCGCGACGTGCCCGGGCGAAACAGCCGAGCTGAGCACCACGCCTTTGCACCAGAGCTTCGTCAGATCGTAGTAGAGTTGCAGCACCGGCGGGCCCCGCCGGCCGGCGACCCAAGCTTTCACTTTGTTGACGATGCCTGGCACCAACGGCGCGAGCACCAGCCAGACGAGGAGACGCAAGAGGATGTCGAGCGCGGTCATCATTTCGCACCTCCTGCAAACACGAGAATGGCCAGCGCGATCAAGCCCAGCAACAGATACAGGATGTAGGATTGCAGCCTCCCATGCTGCAAACGGCGCACGGCGGCGGACCCGGCCATCACGATTCCACCCACCGGCTCGACGACTTTCTCCAACACCGTCTCGGGCGTGTGCTCCGAAAGATACGCGTGAGCCGGGAAGTTCCCTGCCGGCAGTCTCGCATGGCGCTCGGGGCGGAGAATCCAGCCAAACCAGCCCGTGATGATGCCCGCGAACGAACCCGCGGTGTATTGCATGCGGGCCGTCGGCGCGGCGTAACCGCAATCCCACGTTCCGGAGCGGCTCAGGCCGTTTTGCCGCACACGCCGCCAGAGCAACACGGCGGCGAGCAAACCCAGCACCGCAAATGCAATATTGCATCCGGCGAGCGCAAAGAGCGGACGCGGGACGGACACGTCGGTCCAGGCGGGTTGCCAGTCGGCCGCGGCGCGGGCCAAGGCCGGCCAAAACAAAACGGGCGCCAAACCAATCGCCACGCAAAGGCCGGCGAGCACGAGCATCGGCGCACGCATGAGCCAGCCCGATTCGTGGGCGCGGGTCGCGGCTTCAGTGCGCGGCAGCCCGAGGAAGACGACACCGACGACTTTCACAAAGCACGCCAAGGCCAGTGCGCCGGTCATGGCCAGCAGCACCACCGCCGGCACCGCGACCCACGCCACTGAACTGCGTGAGCCCACGGCATCGAACAAACCCAGATAGACCAACCACTCGCTCACGAATCCGTTCAGCGGTGGCAAACCAGAAATGGCCGCCGCGCCGAGCGTGAAGCAGCCGGCCGTCCACGGCATCGTGCGCCAAAGTCCGCCCAGCTTGCTCATTTCGCGGGTGCCAGTAGCGTGCAACACCGAGCCAGCACCGAGAAACAGAAGCGCCTTAAACAAGCCGTGATTCCAGACGTGCAACAACCCGCCGATGAACGCCAGTTGGGCCCAAGCTGGATTGCCATGCGCTGCCGCCACCAAAGCGAAGCCGAGTCCGATAAGGATGATGCCGATGTTCTCGACGCTGTGGTAGGCGAGCAGGCGTTTCAGGTCGTGCTGGCCGAGCGCGAAGGCGACGCCCAGCACCGCGCTCACGACGCCGAGCAGCGCGATGGTCCAAGCCGCGGCTTCCGGCACGGGCAGCCAGCCGCTGAAGCGCACGAGGCCGTAAATACCCATCTTGATGGCGACGCCGGAGAGAATCGCCGAGACGTGGCTGGGGGCGTTTGCGTGAGCGGAAGGCAACCAGATGTGCAGCGGGAAGACGCCGGCTTTCAAACTGAAACCGGCGAGCGCGAGCCAAAATAACGGGGCGAGTTCTGCGTGATCACGCATCGGACCGAGTTCCCAGGTTCCGGTGCGGGCCGCCAGCGCGGTGAAGAATCCGAACAAACAGAGCGTGCCGAAATGCGACGCCGCGAGATAAAGCCAGCCGGCGTTTCGCACTTCGCGGCGGTGGCGTTCGCGGGTGATCAGGAAATAGGCACAGACGGCGAAGAGTTCCCAAACAATCAGGAAGTGAAGCCCGTTGGCCGAGAGCAGCACCAGGCCCATGAACGCGATCATCGCAGTCCACCAAACGCGCCCCGAGGGTGCGGAGCGCGGATGCATCACGTCAGACCAGTACTCGCGTGAATACGCAGCGCCCGCACCGCCCAGCACCGCCAGCAACGCGAGGAAAAAGGCGCTGATAGCATCAAGCCGAAAGTGCAGCGGTTCACCGCCGACAGCAAAGCTTGAGCGCCATTCCCACGGCTCGCCACCGGACAGCACGAAAATCGCCGCGACCAGTGAAGCGGCCGAAACGGTGAGCGTCGCCGTCAGCCACGTGCGCGGCGCCTTCCAAGCGCTCGCGATTGCCACGACGCTTCCAGCCAGCGCTGCCAGCAAGAGCCAGCCCGGGATCATGCCTGGCCCTCCGGGTTCGGTTCACTCGCGGCGAGTGCTCCGATAATCTCCTCATCCCGCGCGGCGTTGAGAACGAGTTCGCGCAACGGCCCGCGTTGGAGCGCCAAGCTGAGCTTGGCCAGCAAGTCCAGGTGCGCACGCGGCGAGGGCGCGATGAAGAAAAACAAGCGCGTCACGGGCACGCCATCGGGCGATGGCTCGGCTTGCGGCAGTGGATCGCGCAGCAGCAGAATCGCGAGGAGACCAGAGTCGCGGCCCAATGCCACGTGCGCTCGCAGGTGCGGCAAGGCCAGCCCACCGCCAACCGCCGCCCAAGTGACGCCGCCGGGCGCACGCAGGCGCTGGGAGAGAATGCGACGCACCTCGGGCGTTGCTCCCGGCAGAACACCCACGATGCGTTCAAGAAGGTTGACCACGTCCGTTGCCGGCACGTCGCGCCAGATTCCCCCCGTGCCGAGCAAGGTTTCGATGCGGCGTCCCGGACTGGTGTTGGAGCGGGATGGCGCCAAAAAGCCGGCCTTAGCAACCAGACCGCGTTCCGCAGCCCAAGCCACGACTTGCCCGCGGTCGAAAAGCATTCGCCCCCGATCTTCGATGGCCGGTAGCCCTTCGTTCCGAACCCAGCCTTCGACGACGTTTTCCTCGACGCCAAATGATTCCGCGAGCTGGATGACGTTCAGATACATGGCTGCGTCAGGCGCGCGGGGGTCGCACCCGCGGCGGGTGGATTGCGAAGGGCGGCGTGGGAAACTTGAAGCTCCTGATTGCAGGGCACGTTGCTGCGGCCGGGACAGCCGCGCGCCCGGCGCAATGCAGATTCCAAAACTGCGATACCGCAGAGTGCGACTCCGCGCTCCCTGGCCTGGGGTCGTTCATGGCTTTCGCGCATGGTCGTCCGACGGCGCATTGAGCACCTTGCTGGCACGTTCGAGCGCGCTGGTCAATTCTCGCCGCGCCGCTTCGATGCGCTGCTTCTCCTCATGCAACGGATCGCTCGACGGTGCGGGTGGCAGCCCCAGAATCTCACGGGCGCGGGCCAGCGACAGTTCGATGTTCGCGCAGACGTTTTCCTTGCCGAGGCGATCGAGAAAGCCTGCCTTGTCCATCATGAACAACGGCTGGGTGTGCGGCCCACTGATCACGAGGTGTTTCCCTCGCCGATGCAGCCGCTCGTAGAGATCTTCCAGGGCGTTCAGTCCCGTGGCATCAATCGCCAGGACTTTGCGCATGCGCAAGACGAGTACCTCCGGCTCCTTCTTCTCGCGTTTGAGCACGCTTTCGAGTTTGTCCGCCGCGCCGAAGAAGAAGGAGCCGAAGATGCGATAGACCATCACACCTTTCGGGATTGCCTTGCCGACGAGGGAATGTTGCGGACCTTCCGTCTCCGAGGACTCATCCACGGCGGTGATCTGAGTGGTCTCGGACACACGTTTGATGAAGAGCACGGCGGCGAGGACCATTCCGATCTCGACCGCCACTGTCAGGTCCACAACGACGGTCAGGCCAAACGCGGTCAAAAACACGGCAGCGTCGCTACGCGGCCACTTGGAGATGCGGCCGAAGTTGTGCCACTCGCCCATGTTGAGCGCAACGTTTACGAGCACAGCGCTCAGCGTGGCCAGCGGGATGAATTTCGCCAGCGGCGCCGCCGCCAAGATGATCAACAGCAAGGTTACGGCGTGGACAATGCCGGCGATGGGCGTGCGTGCGCCGCACTTCACATTTGTGGCCGTGCGGGCAATCGCCCCGGTGGCGGCGATGCCGCCGAACAGCGGGCTGACGATGTTGGCGATACCCTGCGCCATGAGTTCCTGGTTGGAATCATGCCGGTCGTCCACCATGCCGTCAGCGACGACCGCGCAGAGCAGCGATTCGATCGCGGCGAGGAGGGCAATGGTGGTGGCGGGTTGGAAGAGATGTTGGATGTTTTCCCAGGAGAGTGTCGGGATGTGCGGCGACGGCAACGCCTGCGGGATGCCGCCAAACTTGCTGCCGATCGTTTGGATCATCTCCGGCGGGATTTGAAAAAGCGCCACCACCGCCGTCCCCAGCACCAGCGCCACAATCGAGCCCGGCACGCGCCGCTGCCATGGCTTGGGCCAGAACACGATGATCGCCAGCGAGGCGGCGGCCAAAGCAAGGGTTGGCCACTGAACCGTGCCCGCATGCTCGAACAGCACCTTCATCTTCTCGATGAACTCTGACGGCACTTTGTCCACGGTCAGCCCGAAGAAGTCCTTGATCTGGGTACTGAAGATGAGCACCGCGATGCCGGAGGTGAAGCCCATCGTCACCGGATACGGAATGAACTTGATCATGGTGCCCAACCGCGCCGCGCCCATGATGAACAAAATCACGCCAGCCATCATCGTGCAGATGGCGAGGTTCTCCGCGCCGTACTTCGCGTGAATCCCGTAAAGGATGACGATGAACGCGCCGGTCGGCCCGCCGATGGAAACTTTCGTGCCGCCCAGCGCCGAAATCAGGAAGCCCGCGATGACCGCCGTGAAAATGCCCGCCTCCGGTTTGACGCCGGACGCAATCGCAAAAGCCATCGCCAACGGCAACGCCACAATGCCGACGGTTAATCCCGCGATGAGGTCGGCGACGAAATCGGGACGATTGTAACCCCGGAGCGTTTCCAGCAACTTGGGCCGGAAAGGAAGCGAAAGCGGCAGGCTCATTGCCGGACAACCTCCGCCGGCATGGGCTTGGGCAGGCGATCGTTCGCACGCGCCGCCGCCGCCAGGATTTCATCGCGGCTGGCTTCGTTCGCAATCAATCCCTTAAACTCGGCATCCCTCAACGCAAAGGTCAATCGCGATAGGAGATGGAGGTGCGCCTTCACCGTCGGGCTGACGAGCGTGAACAGGGCGTGGACGGGCTTGCCATCCAGCGCGCCGAAATCCACCGGTTTTTCCAGAAAACAAAGCGTGATAAGGGGGCGTTGGATGTGGAGCACCACCGGGTTGCGCACATGCGGGATGGCAATGCCATCACCCAAGCCTGTGGATTCCAAGGCTTCCCGCGCCAACAACACGCGCAGCAGGTAATCTCGATCCACGCCGTCCGGCAGCCGCAACATCTCCACAACATTCTTGAGCACAGCCGGCTTGTCCTCGCCTGACAACCGATAGAAAACGCCTCCCGCTTGCAGACACTCGTGCAGTTCCGGAAGCGGGACGGCGTTCGCCTCGGTTTCCTCGAAGATCTTGGAGGTGACATGAATTTTGTTGGCGGTCGCCCACTCCAGTAACTCGGCCCGATAAAAACGATATTGGCCGCTCAACCGGTAAC
>CAYJNU010000335.1:0-9151 GCA_964371005.1 uncultured Verrucomicrobiota bacterium
GGTTGATGTTCTCCAGCGCGACGAGCGGCCCGCGCCGGGCCACCGCTTGCGAGAACAGGAGCTGGACCCGTTGCGCTTCGACTTCCGGCATGAATTCAAAAGGCGTCCGCCCCAGAACTTCTTCGGGCCGGTAACCGAGCAGGTCCAGAACCCGGGGACTGGCATACGTGTAACGGCCCTGCGGGTCCACCTCCCACACCCAGTCAAAAGCCGCCTCCACCAAGCTGCGATAGCGTTCCTCGCTGGCCCGCAATTGCGTGGTCCGTTCCTGCACCAACTGCTCCAAGTTCTCCTGATACGCGCGGTTTTCCGCTTCCAGCCGTCGCCGGGTGTCGTCCAGGGACTTGATGCGTGCCGCGTTGGCCACCGTGTGCCGGATGGCGTCCTTGGTGATGGGTTTGAAGAGGTAATCCACCGCGCCCGCCCGGAGCGCCTCGCTGGCAGTCTCGACGGTGGGTTCGCCGGTCATCAAGACGACCTGCACGTGCGGAGCGACGCTGCGAATCCGCCGCAGCAACTCCACGCCGGTGACCCGAGGCAAGATGATGTCGCTCACCACCACGTCGAACTCGGTTTCTTGGAGACAGTGCAGGGCGGTGGCGGCATCTTCCGCCTCGATCACCTCGTAGCCGTCGTCCCGGAGAAACTGGCCGAGTGTGCGGCGGATACTCTTTTCGTCATCTACGATTAAGACCTTCGATTGCGGAGTGCGGAGTGCGGAGTGCGGATTCATGGCGGTTGGAATTTCAGTGCGGCAAGCGAGTCCGGGTTTGCTGGCGGACTGAAAAGCGCCAGAGGACTGGCGCAGTCCAAAAGCTGGCGCCTCTCCGAACCGGCCGGGGATACGCGCGAGCGTCTTGGACTGCGGCAGCCCGCTGCCGCTTCGGTGGGCAGAGCCGTGCTGGAAAGACGATGGCGGCTCCCAGCCGCGCGGCTGCCGCACGAATACCCGGCCCGGTGTTTGTCCTTCGCTTCCGACCCAAATGTCCGGCTGGAAGCCGGGCGCTACGGCAGGCTGGGAAGCCTGCCGCTACACCGGGGGGAATGCGGCGGGGCGTGTTCATGGGTTTTCGGGGCCGGTTTCGTCCAATTCCGGATAGTACTTTTTAAGGCAGTCCGGACACATGCCGTGGGTGAAGGTGGCCTCCGAGTGCTCTTGGACGTAGCTTTCCACCCGTTTCCAATAGCCCTGATCATCGCGAATCTTCTTGCACCAGGCGCAGATGGGCAGCAGCCCGCTTAACGATTTCACCTTGGTCAGGGCTTGCTGCAGGTCCTGGATGAGTTGATCGCGCTCGGCCTCGGTCTGTTTCCGGGCGGTGATGTCTTCCTTGACGGCGACGTAATGGGTGATGCGGCCCGAGGCGTCCCGGATGGGCGAGATGGCGGCGCTTTCCCAATAGAGTTCGCCGTTCTTCTTCCTGTTGTGGAATTCGCCGCGCCATTCCTTCCCCGCCGTGAGGGTCTGCCACAGTTCGCCGTAGGCTTCCGGACTTTTCTCGCCGGATTTCAAGATGCGTGGATTTTGGCCCACGGCCTCCGCCAGGGTGTAACCGGTGATCTCAATGAACTTGGGATTGACGTATTCAATGGCCCCGGCCGGATCGGTGATCACGATCGAGGCGGGATTCTGTTCCACGGCGCGGGACAACTGGCGAAGTTGGTCCTCCATCCGTTTGCGCTCCGTGATGTCCTGGAAGGCGCCGTGCAGTTTTACCACGTGGCCCTCCACCAACAGTGCGGAGCCTTGGGCGCGTATCCAAAGGGAGCGCCCCTTCGCCGTGATCAGGGGCAAATCGAGATCGAAGGGTGTGCCGCTGGCGATCGCGGCTTGGACCGCGGCTTGGATGACTGGCCGGGCTTCGGGGACATAGAAGTTGATGGCCTGTTCGAGTGGCGGCGCGACCGGTGGCTCCACCTCATGGATGCGGCAGGTTTCCAGGGTCCAGAAGACCTTCTGGGTTCGCAGATCCAATTCCCACCCGCCGACCTTCGCCAGTTCGCCGGTTCGGAGCAGGGTTTCTGAAGTGCGGGCCAGCGCCTCTTCGAGGCGCTTGCGCTCGGTAATGTCGCGGATGATGCCCACGGCATGCCAACCGCCGTCCATCTGCACGGCGGAAAGCGACAACTGAACGGAGATTTCCCGGCCATCTTTTCGGCGCGCGACCAAATCGAGCGTCTTGCCAATCGCGCCCCCCTGGCCGGTCTGTCGAAACGTCGGGAAGGCAGCATGATGCGGCGCGTGAAAACGCGCGGGCGCGATCAAGTCATGCAGATTCTGGCCGAGGGCCTCGGCGCTGGTATAACCGAGAATACGCTCCGCCGCCGGGTTCCAATACGACATCCGCCCTTCCGGGTCCATCATCAGAATCGCATCCTGCGCCGAGTCCGTGATGGCGCGGAAGCGCGCTTCGCTCTGTTGAAGTTTCTCTTCCGCCCGTTTGCGCTCCACCAGATCAGTCTGGAATTGCGCGTTGGCCTGCTGCAGGCTGGCCGCCTGCTGTTCCAGCCGGACCTGCAAGCGGCGCAACTTGAGATGAGTCTGGACGCGCGCCAACAATTCCTCTCGCTGAAACGGCTTGGTGATGTAATCCACCGCACCCAACTTCAACCCTTCCACCCGCTGCGCGCCTTCTCCGCTCGCACTGATGAATACGACCGGGATGTCCCGGCTCTCTGGACGCGCCTGGAGCCGCTGGAGGACGTCGAATCCTCCGAGGCCCGGCGCGTGGAGGTCCAGCAGGATTAACTCGGGCGGCCCGGTGCCGATGGAGTTCAGCGCGAGTTCACCGTTGACCGCTGGCAGCACCTGATAGCCTTCCGCCTTCAGGGTGTCCACCAGCAGCTTCAAATCGGCCGGGGTATCGTCCACGACCAGGATGGTGCCTTTGGTATTCATTGCGGATTTCGGATTGGGAAATGTGGATGGAACGCGCTCGACCGGCGTTGGCACGGCAGCCTGCCTGCTGGCCATAGCTGGGGGCATCCAGCCGCCCGGCGGAAGTGCGAATGCTCTGCGCTTGCTGTCTGTCCGCGCCCCGGGCGCCCGGCTGGAAGCCGGACGATACGGCAGGCTGGGAAGCCTGCCGCTACGGGTCCAATGCGCATTCCGCAATCCGCATTCATACGGTGTCCACCGGCAGGTCCAGGTGCATACGCGTGAACTGGCCCGGCTCGCTCTCCACCGTCAACGCGCCGTGATGTTCTTTCACGATGCCGTGGCTGATGGACAAGCCCAGACCGGTGCCCTTGTCCCGCGGCTTGGTCGTAAAGAACGGATCGAACATCCGCTCGCGGACTTCAGGCGTGATGCCCGTGCCGTGGTCCTCGACGGTCACGCGAATCCAGGGGCATCCGTCTTTCTCGAAACGGTGGGCTGAGAGGTTGAGCACCTTGTCTGGGTCGTGTCCCGGATAGCGCTCGTTGAGCGCGTCGCGGGCGTTGGTCATCAGGTTCATGAGCACCTGCTGAAGCTGCTGGCTGCGGCATCTCAATTCGGGCAGGTCCTCGGGCACGGTCACGTTGAGCGTGATCTGGTCGTGTCGCATGACGGCGCGAATAAGCGAAAGCACGCCCTCGACGATGTCCGCCAAGCGAGCGGGGCTGTGGCTCTGCTTCGCGGTTTGAGAGAAGGTGAGCAGGTTGCGAACGATGGTGGCCACGCGCTCGGTTTCGTGGAGGATTTCGCCGGTGAATTCCTTCAGCGGGCTGTCGGCGGGCAGGCGGTCCTGGATGAGCTGGGCGTAGTTCATAATCCCGTTAATGGGATTGTTGATCTCGTGAGCCACACCCCCGGCGAGCGAGCCGATGGCCTCCGACTTCTGCTGCTGCCGCAACTGGGCTTCCATCGCCCACCGTTCCGCTTCGAGCCGTTTGCGTTCGGTGATATCCGTGTGCGTGCCGAGCATGCGCAAGGGCTTTCCTTCGGCATCCCGCGCCACCAGCCTGCCCAGGGACATAATCCACTTCCATTCTCCCGACTTGGTGCGCTGACGGAACTCAACCCGGTACACGTCGCGTTGGCCGGCGAGATATTCCTGGTAGGCACGGTAGGCCGGCTCGCGGTCGTCCGGATGCAAGCGGTCGCGCCACGCCGCGTTGGTTTCGTGGAGCTCCTCCGGTTCGTAGCCGAGCATGCGGGCGTATTCCGGACTGACGATGGCCTCGCCGGTTTGCACGTTGAGATCGAAAAGACCCTGATTCGCGGCGGACAAGGCCAGTCGCAGGCGCTCCTCGTTTTCACGCAAGGCAACCTCGGCTTTCCGCTGCTCCTCAACGACGCGCAACAGCGCCTTCTGGGCATGTTCAGCTTCTGACAAGAGCATCTTGGCGCGGGCCTCGGCCTCCTGACGGTGCAAAATGTCTTCCTGCAAGGCGCGATTGGCTTCCTCCAATTGCATCGCCTTCTGCTCCAGCTTGCGCACGACGACCTCGCTGTAATCGCGCATCAGCGTGCTTTCCACACCCTGCGGCGTGCGGGTGGCCGGACGGTTTTCGCCCTCTGCCCTCGTTAGAATGCCTTGGATGCGCTCCATGAACGGCTCCGGCTCGGCCGGCTTGATGATGAACGCGTCCGCGCCGAGGTCCAGCGCGAGCCGTTCGTCTTTCGGCTCCGTATAGGTGGCGGTATAAACCACGAAAGGGATGGTCTTGAGCCGGTCATCCGCTTTCCAGTGACGAAGCAGGGTGTAGCCGTCCATCACCGGCATCAGCAAGTCGGAGACGATCAGGTCGGGCGGGGACAGGCGGGCGCGGGCCAGGGCTTCGGCGCCGTGGCGGGCTTCGTCCACCTCACAACCGTGACCCTGCAACAAGGCGCGCAGCAGGTAGAGATTCTGTTGGTGGTCGTCAACGATGAGAACTTTCATAGGGTTGGCAGGAACGCGGTAACTTGGGCGACGAAGGTGTCCGGGTCAATGGGCTTTTCGAGGTAGCCGTTGCAGCCCGCCGCCAGCGCCTTCTCCCGGTCACCCGCCATGGCGTACGAAGTGACGGCGACGATGGGAATCTGACTGAGCGTTGGATTCGCGCGGATGGAGCGGGCCACGGCGTGGCCATCCATGCCGGGAAGTTGAATGTCCAGGAGAATGAGATCGAAGGACTGGGCGGCAGCGAGTTCGACCCCCGCGCGGCCATCGGGCGTGTGAACCACTGTGCAGCCATGCTTCTCCAGGAGAAACGTGGCGAGGTAGCGGTTCTGTTCGTTGTCTTCGATGAGGAGGATGGTTGCGTTCATGGAACGTCACGGGTGCCAGCCCAAGGATTCAAAGCGTTCAGAGATGGAAAAGGATTCCTTGAACTCAATCCTTGGGCGCTTCGAATTCTCGAGGTTCAATTTCATGTGCGGTGGCGGTTGGGGGCACGGACATATTGGCAGTCCAGCCGGGTTTTGCCGAAGTTGACGAGCAGCCCCCACGGGAGGCCGAGGTGGCGGAGATGGGTTTGGAGCACCGCGCGATCGGCGGCCTCGCGCGTTTCGCGGAGTGCGGTCACCAGCAGCGCCGTCCGCCCGGGCAACACCAGACACGGCAGTTTGGCCTCGCCGAGCAGATTACCGCCAGCGCGGATGTTCGCGACCGGATCCCGCACGAAGGGAATTCCCCGGTGCGTCAACTCCGCGAACCACAGGCCGCGGTAGGCTGTGTCGCGATAGCCCAGGCCGAATTCCGTCAACAACGACCGCAGGGATTCAAAGAGTTGCTCCCGGAGCACGCCGTCAGGCGCGTCGGCGGGAACAGCCTGGCGGACTTGGGCGGGATCGAAAGTCACCGTGCGGTCGAGCCGGGGGACGCGCTTCTGGGTCAGGCTTTCCTTCCCGAAGTCGAACAAGAGCCCGGCGTCGAGCCGCCAGAACTTCAGGTAGCAGATCAGTTGCAGCAGATGCTCCGGCGCGAAGTCGCCCCAGAGCACCTTCAGCTCCGCTGCCAGCCGCCCGTCGAGGATGAGGTCAGCCTCGAATTCATCGGCGACCATCCCGTGATGCACGAGTTTACCGCGGGGCTTCACCAGGTGGGGAATGCCTTTGGCCGAGAGTTTGCGCGTCAGCAGGGTGTGATAAAACGCCTCGTTCAGCCCGGGTCCCAACTCCCGGTGCGCCTCCATTGCCAGGCCGATGACGGCGTAACTCAGTGGGTCATCAATGTCCGCCATAGACCCTCATCGTGTTTTGCATCGGGTTCGCCCAAGGATTCATAGCATTCAGGGATTGATCGAGGCGTTTCATGGTAATCCTTGGACGCCTCGAATCCCTGGGGTCTGGTTCGCCTCGGGCGCGGCGCGCAGGGGCAGCGTGACCGTGAACTCGCTGCCTTGTTGCCACTCGCTCTCGGCACAAATTTCGCCGCCGAGCAGATCGGTGAGTCGCCGGCAGATGGCCAGACCCAAGCCGGTGCCCTCGTGATTCCGGGTCAGGCCGGTGTCAATCTGCCGGAACGGCTGAAACAACTTCGCCAAGTCCTCGGGCTGGATGCCGATGCCGGTGTCGGCCACGGAAATGCGGAGCAGATTACCTGTGGCCGTCGTGGCAAACGTAGCGGCAGGCATCTCTGCCTGCCGTATCCGCCGGCTTCCAGCCGGGAGTGCGGCGGGTTCCTTCGAGTGCGCTCCCCGGGTTCTGCTGGGCGGCTGGAAGCCGCCAGCTACGGCAGGCTGGAAGCCTGCCGCTACCCCTGCCGCTACGATCTCCGCCGTGAGCGTAACGTGACCCTGTTCGGTGAACTTGATCGCGTTGTTGAGCAGGTTGAGCAGGATTTGTTCGACGCGACGCGCATCGCTGACAATCCGGCCCAACTCCGGCGAGAGTCGCACGTGGAGCGCCAGCACCTTCTTCTCCGCCAGCGGCCTGACCAAACCGACGACCTTGGCAATGGACGCGCGCAAGTCGAACGGCTCGCGGGTGACCTGGAGTTGTCCGGCCTCAATCTTGGAAATGTCGAGCACGTCGTTGATGAGCGCGAGCAGGTGGCGGGCGCTGGTGCGAACCATTTCGAGCTGCTTGTTCTGTTCCGAATTCAGAGGCCCGGCCAACCCTTGCAGCAGGATACCGGTGAACCCGATGATGGAATTGAGCGGCGTGCGCAATTCGTGCGACATGGTGGCGAGGAAGGCGGACTTCACGCGATCTGCTTCTTCGGCGCGATCCCGGGCCTCGGCCAGTTCGGTGGTGCGCACCAGGACGCGTTCCTCGAGCGTGGCCTGGGTGGAGCGCAACTCCTCCTCGATCCGCATCCGCGCCGTGATGTCTGTACCGATACTCAGGATCTCCACCACCTGACCCTGTGCATCCAACACCACCTTGTTGGTCCAGGCAATCCACACCCGTTCGCCATTACGGCGCATATGCACGTTGACGTTCTGTTCAAACGCCGCCGGATTCGCGCAAAGCTGATCCATCAGCGAGGGCAAATCCCGACCGCTGCTCTCGGTTTCGGGGACGATCGTGCCGATGACGTGCCGCCCGCAAATCTCGGTCTCCGTGTATCCAAAGAAGCGCTGGCCAAACTCGTTGAGAAACAGAATCCGCCCGTCGCGGGTCCAGCGCAGGATGATGCTGTTGGCGTGCTCCACCAACTCGCGGTATTTCCGCTCACTTTCGCGGCGCGCCTCCTCCGTCCGCTGGCGCTCGGTGACATCCCGGGACACCACCAGCACCTTTGCCACCTGACCCTGCTCGTCGCGGATCACGCTGCCTTGAGACTCGATGTGGCGCACCTGACCGTCGTGGGCCATCAGACGGTATTCCAGTCGTCGCCCGATCCCCGTGCGAACGGTGTCCTGGAACGACGCTTGAACCCGTTCCCGATCGTCCGGGTGGATTTGCTCGAACGAGCACGAGCCGCGCAGACCATCTGGATCGCCCAAGATGGAGCGGTAGGAAGGACTGTTGTAGAGCCGGCGACCGTCCTGGTCGAGGACTGCCACCAGGTCCTTCAGGTTCTCCGTGATCAGCCGGAAGCGCTCCTCGCTTTGGCGGATGGCCTGTTCGGCGCGTTCCCGCTGTTCGCAGGTGGCCTGGAGTCGTTGATTGCTCAGCGCCAACTCCCGGGTCCGCGCGGCCACCTGATGCTTGAGCACAACACTCCAGAAAAAGCTGAACAGCAGCAACCCGGCCGCGCCAATCCCCACGCCCTTCACCCACCCCGGAAACCGGAGGCGCAGATCCTCGGAGGTCCAGCGTTGCAGGGATCGGTGGTAGGGCGAACCGGGATTGCTCTTCCAGCGTGTCAGGTGGCGGTCAATGGCCTTGAGCAGGGCGGGATTGCCCGGTCTGGGGGCCGCGAAGTACAGCCGCGTGGGGTTGAAGATGATCGCCGTATCCTCGAGCTGGCTTTCGCGCACGTGCGCCGTGCCGTAGAAGCGATTGGCAATCACCGCATCCGCCTCGCCGCGCGCCACGGCAGCGAATGCGGCGCGGTAGTCCGGCAGCGGCACCAGGGTCAGATTGAGATCGAATCCGAGGGTGGCCTTTTCGAGCGCCTCCTGCTGGATCGAACGTTCGAGCAACGACACCCGCTTGCCGTTCAGGTCCAGCACGGATCGGATGCCACTCCCGCGCCGGGTGTACACCTGAAACCAATCCGACAGCACCGGTTCCCGGTGGAAGGCATAGACGGCTTCGCGAGCCTGGGTGAGTGCCACGTCGGGCATGAGATCAATCTCGCCGGCCGCCAGCCGATCCAGTCCCTGGCTCCAGGTCCCGGGCACGTACTCGATGGACCACCCCTCGTCCGCCGCAATGGCCTCGATCAGATCAACGAAAATCCCCTCCGGTTTCCCCACCTCGGACACGGCCACCTTCGGGCTGTTCTGGTAGATTCCCACCCGGACCCGCAGGGCAGCCCAGGCCGGGGGTGGCGACCACAACGCAATCACGATCAGTAGGCAGAGCCTTGCCCCCCAGATGGAGCGGCGCAGGTTCGCGGAACGCCTCCATGTTTTGGCAAACACGCCTCGGGACCATGAACGCACGGAGACACTCCACGAATTCAAAGCGTCCAGGGATACGGCAGAAACCACTGCTGGGCGCCGTGAATCCATGTCGCGCATTGCGGCGTGCGGAATCTTGAGGTGTAGCCACGGCCGTAGCGGCAGGCATCCTGCCAGTTGTGTTCGGCAGGAAAGGTGCTCCGCGAGGGTTTGCGCGGGCCCGCGA
>CAYJNU010000336.1:0-9113 GCA_964371005.1 uncultured Verrucomicrobiota bacterium
GAAACGCCCCATTTTCCACATCTCGCTCTATCGAAACTTGAAACACCCTCTATTACAGCGGCGTTTTGCGGTCTAGTGTGGGTCAATACGGTGATATGTCAACAGCGCGGCTCTTGCCTGGCTTGCTGTTTGCAGAATCCCGGTTGCACCCCCGCAACCTTGTCCGCCCGGTGGTGTTTGCCTAAACTCACGGCAGACATGGCTGCGCCCCCCGACGCCGACGCCCAACTGATGCTCCGCGTCAAACGCGGCGACCGGGAGGCTTTTGTCGAACTGGTGAACCGATACAAGCAGCCCGTCCTCAACCTGGTCACCCGCACGCTTCGCGACGCCACCGAAGCAGAGGACCTTGCCCAAGCCGTGTTTGTGCAGGTCTGGAAGTCCGCCGGGCGCTACCAGGCGTCAGCCAAATTCAGCACCTGGCTCTTCACGATCGCGCGCAATTCGTGCCTGAACGAGCTGCGCCGCCGCGCGCGGCACCCGGCCGAACCGCTCGACGCGCCGCATCCGGAGCACGAAGGAGAATCACTGCACCAACCGCCGGATGTGCAGACGGCCACGCCGCCCGACGCGCTGTTGCACGGCGAACTGGAGCGGAAGATCGAAGAAGCCCTCGCCGCCCTGCCTGAGAACCAGCGCACCGCCATCCTGCTGTGCCGGCAGGACGAACTGAGCTACGAGGAAATCGCCGCCGTGCTGGGCTGCTCGCTCTCGGCCACCAAGTCGTTGATTTTCCGCGGGCGCGAGACGCTCAAGCAGCGGCTGAAACCTTACCTCCAGACGGGCGAATGGCCGTCGCCGGAGGACAACAACTTTGCCCGATGACCGGTGTTTAACCCAAGGACGATCATGAACGATTCACACGATCAACGGCTGCGCGAGACCGGCTGGCGACGTCCCCTGACCGAGGCGGAGCAAGCCGACCTCCGCGCCTGGCTCGCGACCCACCCCGAGGCGCGGTCGGATTACGAAGGTGAAACCCGCCTGAACCAAGCCCTGCAGAAGCTGCCCGATGTTCCCGTGTCGTCGAATTTCACCGCGCGCGTCTTGCAGGCGATTGAGCGCGAGGTCGCCCGGGAGGATCATCCGCGGGCAAGATTCTGGCGCTCGCTGGATTGGCGGGGCTGGCTGCCGCGAACGGCGGTGGCAACGTTCGCGGTAGCCGTGGTGCTCGTTGCGCTGCAACTTCATCACGCAAGCAGCCGGGTAAAAATGGGCGAGAGTCTCGTCGCCGTTTCGGTCGTCGCCCCAGTGCTCCCGCCGGAAGCCGCAGCGGATTTCGACTCGATCCGACGGCTCAGCCCCTCGACGGGGGCGGATACTGAACTGTTGGCGTTGCTGCAATGACCCGGAGCCGGCACAGAGGATTTGGTGCGTGCCTGGCGGTGGTCACACTCGCCGGTTGGGTGGCGGCCGGAGTCGTGTTTGCCGCTCCACCACCGCTACCCACAGTGCCCCCGCCGTTGCCCACGCCCAAGTCGCCGGTGGATTTCTTCCGCGAGTTGCTCATGATGACCGGCCCCGAACGCCGGCGCGCCCTGACCAACCGCCCGCCCGAAGTCCGTACGCGCGTCCTGGCCAAGCTCCAGGAATACGAGCTCATGCCGGAGGACCTGCGGGAACTGCGGCTGCGGGCAACCGAACTGCGCTGGTATCTCGTGCCGCTGATGAAGATGGCGACCACGGAGCGCACGTCGCTGGCCAGCACAGTGCCGTCGCATCTTCGCCAGTTGGTGGCGGATCGGCTGGGGCGGTGGGATTTGTTGCCGCCCGGCGCCCGGAGTGAACTGTTGGAGAACGAGCTGGCCCTCGATTATTTCACACAGGCCGGAGCACCCGACGCCAACGCGCGCCTGGAGTTGCCGAAAACGCTCTCCCCGACGCGACGTGAGGAGCTGGCAGCCAGCCTGCAGCGCTGGGAGGCCATGCCGGCGGATGAACGCCGGCGACTTTTCGAGCGTGTGAAAGGTTTCTTCGATCTGACGCCCAAGGAGCAGGAAAAAGCCAAGGCCACTTTGTCCGCCACCGATCGGGAACGGATGGAGGAAACCCTGGGGGCGTTCGCGAAACTCACCCACGAGCAACGAAGTCAATGCATCCGGTCCTTTGGCCGGTTTGCGGGCCTGAGCGCCGCCGAACGGCAGCAATTCCTCCAGAATGCCGCGCGATGGAGCGCGATGTCCTACGCGGAACGCGAGACATGGCGCAACCTGGTGCGCCGGCTGCCAGAGATGCCGCCGTTTCCACCGGACTTCAACAATCCCTCGCCGCCACCGCTTCCCCGCACCGCCGCCCCCCGGTCACGGGCCATTGTCACAAACGGGAGCTGACGGCGAGGCCGGCGCGCCTACAGTTCGCGGATCCAGATGTTGCGATAGTGCACCGGATTGCCATGGTCCTGCAGCGAGATCGGCAACTTGTCCGCGTGTGGATCGTACGCCAGCGCCTGGTCGTTGTAGGTCGAGCCGAGGATTTCAAAGTGATCCTGGATCAGCACGCCATTGTGCAGGACGGTGACGGTGGCGGGCTTGACGACCTTGCCGGCGGCGTCGCGTTTCGGGGCGTGGAAGATGATGTCGTAGGCCTGCCACTCGCCCGGCTTGCGACAGGCGTTCACCAGCGGGGCGGACTGCTTGTAGATCGCCCCGGCCTGGCCGTGGTAATAGGTCTTGTTCTGGTAGGAGTCGAGCACCTGCACCTCGTAATGCTCCATGAGGAAGACGCCACTGTTGCCGCGGCCCTGGTCGTTGCCCTCGACTTTCGCCGGCGTCGCCCACTCAATGTGCAACTGGCAATCGCCAAAACCCTGCTTCGTGTGAATGCTGCCCGTTCCGTTCACCACCATCGCGCCGTCTTCAATCTTCCACTTCGCCGGGCTGCCGTTGTCGCCCTGCCATTGGCTCAGATCCTTGCCATCAAAGAGGACGAGGGCGTCGGAGGGTGGCGGGCCGGCGTTGATGATCCGCGGTTCGACAGTCGGCTCCGGGACGGGCCCGGCGGCGAACGCGTGCGGGCGGAGAGCGGACGATGCCAAGGTCAGGACGAAGGTCAGCGCGACGATGTTTTTCATAAATGCGGTAACAGCGAAGCGAAGAAACCGGTCCGGCGCAATGGCAAAAGCGACCGCTTCCAGCGTCGGTCAACGGGTGCATTCCCGCAGCGTGGCTGCCGGCGAAACGCCGGGGCGATCTTTCTGCCGAGTTCGCCTCGGTGAATTCAATCCGCCCCGTCCAAGGCGCGCTCGATCCGCTGCCACAATTCCTGTGGCTCCTCCAGCCCGACGGAGAGGCGGATCAAGTGGCGCGGCACGCCGCACGATTCGGCCCAGTCGAGTTCCGTGTAATGCGCCAGCAGCGTGAACGGGCAAGCCAGCGTGAACACCGTCCCCAAGCTCGGCCCCTTGCAAATCTCCAGGCGATCGTAGAATCGCGGCGCCGTTTCTTCCGCCTGCTTGAGCAGGAACGTGACGAGCGCGCCCCAGCCGCCGAGCGGCTTGCGCACAGCCTCATAGACCTCGTTGAACTCCCATTTCGGATACCAAACGCGCTCCACCGCCGGGTGCTGCCGCAACCGTTCCGCGATGAACAGGCCGCTGTGGTTGTGCCGGCGCATGCGGTGCGGGAAACTGATGGCCCGCTCGTCCAGGAGCCGCGCGTCCTCGCCCCAGAGCAGCTCCTCGTGCTGGGCGCGGATCAGGGTCTTGAGTTCGTCGTAGAGCCGCGAGTGCGGGTTGCAGATCAACGCGCCACCCATCACATCGCAGGTGCCGGCCACGAATTTCGTGAGGCTCGTAACAATCAAGTCGGCGTGATAGCTCAGATCCACGTTCACGGACGTGGCGACGACATCGTCGGCGATGAGCGGCACCCGGTGTTGGCGCAGCAACGGGGAGATGCGCCGCACGTCCGCCGAGCCGAGCAGCGGGTTCCCCGGAATCTCGCAGAAGCAGCCGGCCAACGGCTGCCGCTGAAGCAGCGCACGCAAATCGTCTGTGATGGTGTCCAGGTTGTGCAGCAAGATGCCACCGTGCCCATACTTCTGCTGCAGCTTCAGCGTGTCCACGTAAGGGAAGCCGAGTTGTGCCGTAGCGCGACCAGGGCTGCGCGCCATCACCGCCCGTAACGCGGCGAACTGCGCTGCCATGCCGGTGGGCACCAGGAACACATCTTCGGCGGAGCAGCCGTAATGCCCCGCCAACCGTCGCCGTAGAGATGCGCGCGCCGCATTAGCCCCGGGGGCCCCAACCCTGCCGGCGAGCACGGCTTCGGCATGGCGTGTGGGCACGATGAGGCCGGTGTGCTGCCAGAAGGCGTGCAATGCCACCCGGCCCGGCTCCGTGGTCACCACGCCAGAGACGCCATGAAGCGCGCGGACTTCCGCCGGAGCGCCACCCTGCTGACGAATGAACGCCACGCACTTTTCTGCGACACTCGCCGAGGGAAACGGCAGACAAGGCTGGTCGCCCGCGATGCGTCGGGCCAGTTCCTGGATCAGCGGATGAATCACGAAACGCGGATAGCCAGCCCTCAAACGCGTCATCACCTCCGGGCGTTTCTCCTCGTATCCGACGACATCCTGCCAGCGCGGCAGCGCGACCGACACCGCATGCACGGAATCAGGCAGCGGTTGGCCGAGTTCTTGACCTCGCCAGACCGGTTGTGTCAGAAGTGCGTTTGCTCTCATCGTGGATTGCGGATTCGGTGGCGGAACATAAAGGCTTTCGCGCGAAAGTCCATGCTGGTGAATTCGCCAGCGTATGATTGGGAGTGGCGGGCGAGTTCCAGTTCGTTCTCGTGGTTTTCGTCGCAGTGTCCTCGTCTGGATTCTCACATCGACTCTCCCGGAATAGAGGAGGGGAAAGATGAAGAGGATAATCAAGAGCGAGGCGATTCAGCCCGTCCCTCCGGGTCGCACGCTCTCGACTGAAACGATCGAGGAATTCCGCGGCCCCGCTCAAAACACTTCCGGCATGCCTTCTTCGAGGAATCGGACGCGGTCCAGCAGGCCCTGCTCGCCAGCTAGTTGGCGTAGCCAGCGCGGGGGTTCGTCAATCTCTTCGAACGACAATTTGAACGTGCCGTAGTGCATGGGAATCATCCACTGCGCGCTCAGTTCCTTGAACACCTTCAGCGCCTCGTCCGGTCCCATGTGAACGTTGCGAAACGATTCCGGCTTGTAGGCGCCAATCGGCAGCAGCGCGATTTCGGGCGCGTGATGCTGCCCGATTTCCTTGAAGCCTTCAAAGTAGGCGCTGTCGCCGGCGTGATAGATCCGGCGGCCCTGGTGCTCCAAAATGAAGCCTCCGTAGCCGCGGTGATCGTCCCGCAACATCCGCGCACCCCAGTGCCGGCACGGCGTCAGCGTCACCGTCCAATCGAGATGCGTGAAGCTCTCCCACCATTCGAGCTCGACGATGCGCTCGAAGCCGAGGTTGCGCGCCAGATCCGCCATCCCCCACGGCATCACGGCGATCTTCGGATGCGGCAGGCGGCGGAGCGTAGGTTTGTGGAAGTGATCGAAGTGGGCGTGCGTGAGCAGGACGAGATCAATGGGCGGCAGGTGTTCGATCTTTAAACCGGAACGCCGGACTCGCTTCAACAGGAAAAGCCAGTTCGCGAAGTTCGGATCAATCAGCACATTCAAGTCGGTGAACTGCACGAGAAACGAAGCGTGGCCGATCCACGTGAGCGCTACCTGGCCCGGCGTAAGTTTGGGAAATACGGGCTGCTTGTGCAAACCGGTGCGCCGCGTGAGCAACGCCTTCCAGACCATCTCACGGAAGAAGGTGCGCGGATTGAACGCCCGCGAGGGCGTCAGCTCGTGAAAGCGGCGCGGCACGCGGCGCGGTCGCCGGTAAACCGGATGCTTGGTTTGAGGCTTTGTCATGTGTTACCGCTCCGTCAGTGATACCGCGGCTTTGAATAAAACACAAATCCACACGTCCGTTGTGACAGTGCGAATGAATGCATGGCCACTGATGAAAAAACTGACGACAGGTCTGATGGTTTTGGCAGTAGCGGTCGCGCTCACGCAAACGGCGCTGGCCGGTGACCGTGAGTGGGCGACTGCGGGCAAGGTGCTGACCGGCGTCGTTTTGGGCGCGGCCATTGTGCATGCGGTGCAGCCGCAGCCGACGTACGTTTACACCACGCCGCCGGTCGTCTATGCCTCCGCCCCCGCGCCGGTCGTGTATGCGCCGCGGCCGGTGATTTACGCACCCCCACGGGTCGTTTACGCCCTGCCGTCCCCACCGGTCGTCGTCTGTTCGGCGCCGATCTACAGGCGACCCGCACCAAGGGTGTGCCTTCAGTTTGGTAACGGGCACGGGCATCACCATTTTCGTGGACCTGGGTACAGGTGACGCGGAACGGAGGAACCGAGAACCTGCCTGGTGCGAACCGGGCGGGTTTTTTGTTTCCGTGAGCCGCACAAAACGCTAAACGATGTCCATGCCGGATTTGCACAAACAGCTCGACACGTTCCTGCGCCGCCCACCGCGTCTTGGCCAACAGGTCTATATCTGCAAAGGTGCGACCGTGGTCGGCGACGTGACGCTGGGCGATTTCGCGAGCGTCTGGTATGGCGCCGTCCTGCGCGGGGACATCAACCGGATCAGCGTTGGCCACCACACCAACATTCAGGACAACGCGGTCCTGCACCTCGCCGACCACTTCGGCTGCGTGCTGGGCAACCATGTGACCGTCGGCCACTGCGCGATCCTTCACGCCTGCACCGTGGGTGATGAAGTGTTGGTGGGCATGGGCGCCGTGCTGCTCGACGGAGCGGAGATCGGGGCGCAGAGCATTATCGGCGCGCGGGCGTTGGTGACGCAAGGCATGAAGATTCCACCTGGCTCGATGGTCTTGGGCGCGCCGGCCCGGGTGACGCGGGAGTTGGCGCCGCAGGAACGCGCCAGTCTGAAGAGGCTGGCGGAGAAATACGTCAAGAATGCCGCCTATTGTTTGAAGCACGGCATCAATGTCAGCGGGCCGCTGGGTTCGTGACGCTCGTGGCGTCGTTTCGCTCGCTTTTTGGAGGACGAGGAGTAATTTGGGGCGTTCACCTGCTGCTTTGGCCGGCGGGTGACGGGAATAAAACCGCGCCCGCCTCCGCGCGGGCTACAAGCGAACAGGACCCAGCCATGTTGTACGTTGAACTCTCCTCTGAGGAAAGCGAAGTCCTCAATCAAGTCCTTCGCAATTCCCTGGCCACGCTGGAATTGGAAATCCAGCACACGGATCATCAGGAGTTCAGGACTCTGCTAAAGCAACGCCGCGAAACGCTGCGTGCGTTGCTGGCCAAAGTGCCGCAACCGATGTCGGCCGCGGCTTAGCCCGACTTCCGCTATTCGACTGCGAAGGTAGCAATGTTTTGGGCATTTCGTTACGCAAGTTGTTGGCAATGATGCGGGAGGGTTTTGAAACTCGCTGTAGTGCAGACCTACCCTCTTTTTCTTTGCGTTCGCCCGTGCATAATCGTTTGCCAAGGTGTTTCTCAAAGAGAGCACCCGATTCAAAGACGGCAAGGAGCATCACTACTGGAGTCTGGTCGAAAACCGGCGCGTCGATGGCGGACGCAAAGTGGCGCAGCGACATGTGCTTGATCTCGGAGAGATCAACTCCTCCCAACAGGCTGCCTGGCGCAAGACGATTGAAGTCTTTGAAACGAGTTCAGCCAAAGCTCGGACTGTAGCGCTCTTTCCCGAGGACCGTTCTCCCGGCGTCGATGACGACAAGATCGTCCGCATCCGCCTGGATCAACTGGAACTGCGCCGGCCGCGGCAGTGGGGCGCTTGCTGGCTGGCGAGTGTTCTCTATCAGAAGCTTGGCTTGGACAGTTTTTGGAGCGAGCATCTACCCGCCAGCCGCAAAGGCACACGATGGGATCACGTGCTCCAAACCCTTGTGAGTTATCGGCTCATTGACCCCGGCAGCGAGTGGCGTTTGCATCGGGAATGGTTCGACAAGAGCGCGATGGCCGATCTGCTCGGAGCCGATTGTCGCCTGGCAGCCGACGACACGCTCTACCGGTGTCTGGATCAACTGATCGATCACAAGCCGGCGCTCTTCTCGCATTTGCAGGAGCGGTGGAAGGATCTCTTCAACGCCCGCTTTGACGTGTTGCTCTATGACCTCACCAGCACCTATTTCGAAAGCGATCCGCCCTTTGCCGAGGGAGACAAGCGCCGCTTTGGTTACAGTCGCGACAATCGCTTTGATTGCGTGCAGGTGGTCATCGCGCTGGTGGTCACGCCGGAAGGTTTTCCACTGGGATACGAAGTGCTCCCGGGAAACACCCTCGACAAGAAGACGCTCAGCGCAGCCTTGGCCTCGATTGAAAAGCAGTATGGCAAAGCGCGCCGAGTGTGGGTCATGGATCGGGGCATGCCCACGGAAGAAACCCTCGAGCAAATGCGCCAGAGCGATCCGCCGATTCGTTATCTGGTGGGCACGCCCAAGGGAAGGTTGAGCAAACTGGAAGCTGCGCTCACCGAACTGCCCTGGCAGAAAGTCCGCGACGGAATCACCGTCAAGCGGCTGCCGCACCAGGGCGAGTGCTATGTGTTTGCGCAGAGCGCGTCGCGGATCGACAAAGAGCGTGCGATGCGGCGGCGCCAGCTCAAGGCGTTGGGGAAGCGCTTGCCCGAGTTGCGCCAGATGAAGCATCTGAAGCGGGACGAATTATTGATGAAATCGGGTGCGGCCCGCCAGCAAGGGCCAACGGCCTGGCGTTTGGTGGCCATCCGCGTGCCCAAGGACGATGAAGAAATCAACGAACAGACCTTCACGTGGCGCTTGCGCAAAACAAAGCTGCGGCAAGTGCGCCGTCGCGAAGGACGCTATCTGCTGCGCACGAACCTGACGGAGGAGAATCCGGTCCAGCTGTGGGAATACTACACCCAACGGACGCAGGTGGAGGAGGCGTTCAAGAATTTGAAAGGCGATCTGGCGTTGCGTCCGGTTTACCACCAGAAAGAGGATCGAGTTGAAGCGCACATTTTCGTGGCGTTCCTGTCGTATTGCCTGCATGTGACTTTGCGTCGGTGGCTGCGTGATCTGGCCCCGGGGCTTACGCCCCGGTCGGTGCTGGAGAAATTTGCGGCGGTGCAGATG
>CAYJNU010000337.1:0-7564 GCA_964371005.1 uncultured Verrucomicrobiota bacterium
GCGGTGACCTTGACCTCGTGATGCGTCTCGTTTACAGCGAAGTAAATGGAATAGGGCCAGCCGTGAATGCGGGCCTTGCGGCTCCGGCGACCAGCTTTGGAAAACAGAAACGGATGCGAAGAGATCGCCGCCATCACCGAGTCAACCTCACGCACAAACCGAACCCCAAGTCCCTCGCTCTGCTCCTCGTACCAGGCAACCGCCTCGCGGAATTCAGCCGTGGCTTCGGGATCGTAAATGATCCGAAAGCTCATTTCCGATACTTGAGCAGCATTTCGTCGCGCAATTCTTCCCACGGTGTGCCGCGTCCCGGATTCTTCAGCGCGTCTTCGGCACGTCGGTCGAGCTCGGCGACTTGCTCCGGCGTGAGTTTGTCATCGAAGTCGCCAAATTCCATATCAATGGTCTCCACCAGTTCTCGCCGTTCCGCTTCGGGCATCCGGCGTAGCTCTTCGAGGATTTCTGCCGCGCTCATGGCGGAAATCTACCCTTGCCCGAAAGGCAGGCAAGCGGGATTTCGACGCTGGCGGTGCTGCGGCAGCCCCGGGCATGCGGCATGTTGCACCACCGCCCCAGCCAGGCAAGACGCCAACGCTCGACGAACCGCCCCGCTTCAACCACATTTCCAACTGACATGAAGAAATCCGCCGACATCGTTTACCTCACGCGCGCCGAGTGGGACGCGTTCAAGGAGGAGGAGCAACGCGAGCGCGTGGCCTTGCGCCGCCGCGTGGAGCGGGGCGAGTTGACGCCGGAGCAAGCGAACCGCGAGGCATCCATCTTCGCACACGTGCCCAGTGTCCTGGAGCAACCGATTGACTTTGGGGCGGCAGCCCGACGGTTCGCCGCCCAAACCCGTCGCAAACGCAATGGCAGAAGAGGTAAGACCGCAGTTCACGCTTGAGGAGTTGGCGTTTCTGTTTCGCGCGCTGGCCGAGTTGGAAAGCCCTTGCGTCCTGATGGGCGGCCAGGCCGCGTGCTATTGGATTCGACGCTTTCTGCCAGTGGAGCCGGCCTTGCAGGAGTTGGCGCGAGTCTCGGAGTTCCTCAGCAAGGACGTGGATTTTCAGGGCGACCGGACGGCGGTTGTCTCATTCGCCCGCCGGATGGGCCGGAAGGCAGAGGTGCCCGGGTTCCGCGACGCCTTTGGCAATCTCATGTCCGGCAAATTCGCCATTGAGACGCCCAACGGCCGGTTGATGGTCGAAGTGCTGCGCAAGGTGCCCGGTCTCGAACCCAGCGAAGTCGAGCGCCTGAGCGCCGTCGAACCCTTCGGAAACGACACGGTTCGGGTGCTCAACCCGGTCGCCATGCTCAAGGCCAAAGCGTGGAATGTCTGCAACATTGGAAAGGAGGGCCGCCACGACCTGGAACAATTCCTAGCGCTGCTGCCGTGTGCGCGCAGCTATCTGCGCGGCTACTTGGAGGCCGGTGCCGCCGATCGGTTTGTTCTGCGGACGGGACTCAAGCTCATCGAACGATGCCTGCGCTTCACCGAGCTCCCTACCGGTCGCAAGACGGCGGAGAAGTGCGGAGTGGATTGGTCGCAAATCCTGCCCCACAGCTACCTCGCCGCGAGCGCACAGCCGGAAGTGGTCCGCCTGCGGGAAATGCGCGTCCCGGGCTGGCTCGCGCACATCGCGGCTTACAAACGCGCGGTGCCCGGCGTGGATTCGCAACGGCGCATGTTGGAAATCCTCGCCGCCCACGCCGAGCCTCTGTGCGCCGGCCCCGCCAGCCCCCGTCGTCCTTCACGTTTCACGTCTCACGCATCACGCCGCCCATGATCCCCCGCGAAATCCTCAAGAAGATCCGGCAGATCGAGATTCGCACGAACCGGCTCGTGACGGAGTCGCTCGCGGGCCAGTACCACAGCGTCTTTAAGGGGCAGGGGATGAACTTCGACGAGGTGCGCGAATACCAGCCCGGCGACGAGGTGCGCTCGATTGACTGGAACGTCACCGCGCGCATGAACCACCCGTTCGTGAAGAAGTTCGTCGAGGAACGCGAGCTGACACTCATGCTGGTGGTGGACGTGAGCGGGTCGGGCCTGTTCGGCTCGGTGGCGCAATCCAAGCGCGAGCTGGCAGCGGAAATCGCCTCCGTGCTCGCCTTCTCCGCGATCCGCAACAACGACAAAGTGGGGTTGATCTTGTTCTCGGACGAGATCGAGAAGTTCATCCCACCGCGCAAGGGCCGCCGCCACGTGTTGCGCGTCATCCGTGAGATCCTGTTCTTCGAGCCGCAGCGGCGCGGGACGGACCTGTCCGGCGCGCTGGAATTCATGCTGCGCGTCACGCCGCATCGCGCGATTGCGGTGGTGGTTTCGGATTTCATTGGTGCACCGACCCAGCGTGCTGCCGGCGTCTCGCCGACAGGACAAACTCGATCTCAAGGCGCTTCGCAGGGGAAGAATGATCTGCCGGCTGGAAGCGCGGCAGCACGTTCGCAGCGAAAGCCTGCGGGCAAGGCGTTCGCGGCGCAGATGTTTAATGTCGCTTCACTGGCCCAGGCCTCGTTCACGGCGTTGCGTCAGGCCAATCGGCGGCACGATCTGGTGGCGGTGCAAGTCACGGATCGCTACGAGATGGAGCTGCCGGCGCTGGGCCGGTTGATCTTGCGGGACGCGGAAACGGGCGAGGTAGTCGAGGTCAACACCGGCGATGCGCGGAAGCGCGCCTCGTTTGCCGAGCGTCGGACCAAGGCCCAAGCTGACTTGGCGCGGCTGTTCCGCTCCGCCGGCATTGACGCGATCCAGTTGCGCACGGACCAGCCTTATGGCGTGGAGCTAGCACGCTTCTTCGAGACGCGGGAGAGGCGGAGGCTTAGAGGTTAGCCATGATCAAGGCCACGCAAGCCGTCCAGAACGCAGCGCAAGTCGTTTCGACGAACGACATTCGTGACATCCGTCCGCCAGTGGTGATTCCGAGCGGTTGGGCGTGGGTGTGGTGGACGCTGCTCGTGCTGGTGGTTGCGGCAGCGGCTTTCTTCCTCTTGCGTTGGTGGCAGAAGAAGAAGGCCGTGGAGGCCTTCGTCCCGCCCGTTCCACCGCATGTTCGCGCCAAGCAGCGGCTCGCAGAAGCGCTGGCGCTGCTCGGCCAACCGCGCGAGTTCTGCATCGCCGTTTCGGACACACTCCGCGTTTATCTGGAAGAGCGATTCTCCTTCCGGGCGCCGGAGCGGACGACGGAGGAATTCCTGTTGGACCTCAAGAAGACGGATTTGCTGATGCGCGATCAGAAGGACAGTCTGGAGGACTTTCTCACGCGCTGCGATCTCGTGAAGTTCGCCAAATACGAGCCACGCGAACCGGAGCTCCGCGACCTCCACGCTTCGGCACTGCGGTTGGTGGAGGAAACCGAGCCGCCAGCGGTCCAGAGCCAGTCGCCCGCAGTCCAGAATTCGACGCCCGCATGACTTTCGGCCATCCATATCTGTTGCTCCTCCTGCTGTTGCTGCCGGCTGTCGCGTGGCTGAAGGGCAAGCGGGGTGAGCCGCCGGCGTTCCTGTATTCATCAGCGCAACTGGTGCGCGGGTTGGTGAACATCACGCGATACCGGGCCGGCGGTTTCCTCATGGCGTTGCGGTGGCTGGCACTGGCGTTGTTCATCATTGCGCTGGCCCAGCCCCGCTTTACGAAGAGCGAGGAGAAGATCACGGCGAGCGGCGTGGATATCGCCGTGGCGTTCGACATGTCCGGCAGCATGGCGGCGGAGGATTTTGAGTTGGGCGGCCAGCGGGTGAATCGCCTGACGATGTCGCGCGAAGTGTTGAAGAAGTTCATCGAGAAGCGCACCAACGATCGCATTGGGCTGGTGGCCTTTGCCACGCAGGCTTACATCGCGTCGGCGCTGACGCTGGACCACGACTTCCTGCTACAGAACCTGGAGCGGCTGCAACTGAACACGATTCCGGCGGATCGGACAGCCATCGGCTCGGCGCTCAGCACGGCGATCAATCGTCTGCGCGAGGTGAAATCGAAGAGCAAGCTCGTGATTCTGATGACCGACGGCCAGAACAACTCGGGTAGTGTGGATCCATTGAAGGCGGCGGACGCGGCCCAAGCACTGGGCGTGAAGGTTTATACCATCGGTGTCGGCACCCGGGGTGAAGCACCCATGCCGGGCTACGACATGTTCGGGCGTCGGGGGTACAGGATGGTGCCGGTGGATATTGACGAGGACACGCTCAAGGAAATCGCCAAGCGCACGGGCGGACAATACTATCGCGCGGACAACGCGAAGCGATTCCAGGCAATCTATGCCGAGATTGACCGACTGGAAAAAACCGAGGCCGAGATCAAGAAGTACGCCCACCACCGGGAGTTGTTTGGCTGGCTCGTCGCGACCGGTCTCCTGCTGGCACTGACGGAGGTGGTGCTCGGCCACACGGTCTGGAGGCGCTTGCCATGAGATTTGCCGAACCTCACTTCCTTTGGCTCCTGCTGGTGTTTCCGCCGGGCTTGCTCCTGTTCTTCTGGTGGTCGTGGCGGCAACGGCAGCAATTGATGCAGCAATTCATCCAGGCGCGTCTGTTGCCAAACCTGACCATCGGATTGTCGCCGGCCCGGCAGAAGTTCCGTCTGGCTTGTCTGATCGCCGGCGTGTTCTGTTTGATCCTCACCCTCGCGCGTCCGCAATGGGGCTACGATTGGGAGGAGGTCAAGCAGCGCGGGCTGGACATCGTGGTGGCGATTGACACCTCGAAGAGCATGCTGGCGCGAGACATCGCTCCGAACCGGCTCGCGCGCGCCAAACTGGCCACGCTGGACTTGATGCGGCTGGCGAAGACGGACCGGCTCGGTTTGGTGGCGTTCGCCGGGTCGGCCTTTTTGCAGTGTCCGTTGACGATTGACGAGACCTCTTTCCGGCAGAGCCTGGACGCGCTTGATGTGAACATCATTCCGCAAGGTGGCACGGCGCTGGCCGAGGCGATTGACACGGCGCTGACGGCGTTCAAGGAGGAGAACAACTACAAGGTTCTGGTCATCCTCACGGATGGCGAGGATCATGACAGCGGCGCACTGGAGGCCGCGGAGCGCGCAGCCAAGGCTGGCATGCGCATCTTCACGATCGGCATCGGCACGGCGGAGGGGGAACTGCTTCAAGTTCAAAACGACAAGGGACAGACCGATTTCGTGCGCGACGATCAAGGCAATGTGGTGAAGTCACGGCTCAATGAAACGTTGCTCCAGCAGATCGCGGGCGCGACCGAGGGCGGCTTCTATTTGCCGCTGCGGGGGGCGAAACCGATCGAGTTGCTTTACGAGCGTGGGTTGGCACCGCTGCCGAAGTTGGAGGGGCAGGAGAAACTGGTTTGCCGCTACCGCGAACGTTTTCATTGGCCGCTGGCGCTGGCGATCGTGCTCCTGGCTTTCGAAATGGTGTGGCCCGAGACGAAGCGGACGAGAGCCAAGGCGAACCAGCCACGCCCTCATTCCCAAGAGAGGAGGCCGGCTGCGCCATCCCCGAGCGAGGTCACGCGGCCTGCGACCCTCGCGGTCCTGCTCGCGTCGGTGCTTATCACGAACGCATCGCCCTCGAGCGCATTGCGGGATTACGAAGCCGGGCGTTACGACGAGTCACTGAAGGGTTTCCAGGAATCCATCAAACGCAAGGGTGACGATCCTCGGTTGCGGTTCAATGCCGGCGCCGCGGCGTATCGTGATGGCAAGTTTGACGAGGCGGCGAAGTTGTTTGGTCAGGCCGCAACGGCGCAAGATCTCCAGCTTCAACGGCAGGCTCTCTACAACTTGGGCAACGCGCTCTACCGCGCCGGTGAAGCGGGGGCCGATCCCAAGCAGACGCAGGCGAACTGGGAGAAGGCGTTGCAGCAATACCAGAGCGCGCTCAAGCTGAACGCGCAGGACACGGATGCGAAGTTCAACCAGGAATTCGTGAAGCAGCGGCTCGAGGAGTTGAAGCAGCAACAGCAGCAGCAGTCGCAACAGGACCAAAAACAGGACCAGAAAGATCAGAAGGATCAGAAGGACCAACAACAACAGCAGAACGACCAGTCCAAGCAGGACCAGCAGCAGCAGACGCAGCAGAACCAGCAGCAAGAGCAGCGACCACAGGCGCAGGATCAGAAGCAGCAAGACCAGCAGAAACAGAAATCACAGCAGCCAAAGGATCAGCAAGAGCAACAGCAGGCGCAACAGTCTCCCGGTCAGCCGAAGGACGGCGAGCAACCGGAGGAGCAAAAGGGTGAGGAGCGACAGGCTATCCCCGGGCAAATGACGACGGAGGAAGCCAAGAGATTGCTCGACGCCCAGAAGGGCGAAGAACAGGTCCTCCAGTTTCCTCCTGAGGGCAAACCGCGCGACGCCCGGCGACCATTCAAGGACTGGTGACGTTGGGCGTCAGCGGGCTTTCTGGAAAATGCAAAGGGCCGTTATTTCCGACTCGTCAATCTCTAGCCGAGACCGGTAGCGGCGAGTTGCCGCAGTTCCTGCATCACGCGCTCGACGCTGAGCGCACGCAGTCCGCCGGGCTGTTTCACGATCACCACTCGCTCTCCTTGCGGTCGCCAGATTTCTTCGACGGTATCCGCCCAGAGCACAAGCGTCGGCAAGCCAAGCGCGGCAGCGAGATGTGAAGTCCCGGAATCGTGTCCAACGAAACCGAGGCAGGGCTGCAATCGCTCAGCCAGCTCCGCCAAGGGGAGGCTTTGCGCCACTTCGCGTCGCGAAGGCGGTAACGCCGCCGCGAGATGCTGCAACCGCTCGCCCTCGGCCTCACCGCCCACCAACAGTAGTCGCAGATCCGTGCTTGCGGCCAATCTCGCGAGCAATTCCGCCCACTTCGCTTCCGGCCAGTTCTTCCGTTCGCTGCCGCTGCCGGGATGAAGCGCCAGCGTAGGACAGGCTTCCAGCCGGTTTCCCGAGGCCACGCTTGAGATTTGAGACAGGCCGGAGGCCTGTCCCAGGGCGAGTGCCGGCACCGGATCGGCCTCGAAGATGGCGAGGCGCTCCAGCGGTTTCAGAAACACCGCGGCGGCGTGGATGCGTTCCGCCTCGTTTGGCCGATGCGGACCAGCGATGAACTGCCCCTTGACGCAACGCGTCACGTTGGACTGAAAAATCTCGTCCGGGTCGTAGAGATAGGAAATGATCAGATCGAAATCCGAAAAGTAATCGCGCAGGTCTTCCACCAGTTCGCCGTCGCGCGCGAAGAACCCAGCCAATCGGCGCGCCTCAATGGCCTGCACACGGTCCACGAGGCCGCCGGCCAGCGCCAGTTGGGCAATGTGCGGATAACCGAGGATTTCGAGATGCGCCTGGGGGAACTGGTTTCGCAGTGCTGCAATGGCCGGCAGCGTCAGGATAAAATCGCCAATCGCCCCGCCCCGGATGACCAGAATCTTCCCCCGGCGCACGATCACATGCCGCGGAAGGCCGTGAAACCGAGCCCGACGACGAAGAGCGCAAAAGCCAGTCGTGCCGCGCAGCCGACCTTGACGTGCGTTTCGCTCGCCGTGGCCCACTCGATCAGATCGCGCAACCGATAGGGTGAGATGGTGAACCACATCCCCGCGATCACGAGCACATAGGCCCAAATTTGGA
>CAYJNU010000337.1:7574-9081 GCA_964371005.1 uncultured Verrucomicrobiota bacterium
CCAGGACCCAGGACGTCTCAGGCAAATGGGGTCGCCCGGTGTCCACCATCAGCTTGGCGAGCAACAGAAGAATCACCGCCAACCCGCGTGCTCCGAGGAAGTCTTTGACAAAGATGCACGTTCCAATGCCGATGGCGGCAAAGCCCAACAGCAAGTATTTCTTGAGCGCCGCGAAATCCGCGATGTTCTCCTGGCCCAGATTCCAGAGAAACCAGACCGTGCCGATGGCGACCAGTGCGTTCCCCCACGAAATCGAGCGGGGAAACCTGCGCGCCGCCGCCACAAACGCGGCGGGCCGGGCCAGGCCATAGACCTGCGGCGCGGCCATCCCCAAACCGAGCACTATGGACAGCAATGAAAGCTTCATGTCAACGCGGCAGAGAATGGCGGAAGGGGGCAGAAAGTAAACCTGAATTCCTACCTGACCGGTTTGGGCGGTGGGGTGTGAGTAATTGCGGGTGAGGCAACCGCGTTCGCCCGGGGCGGGCCACAGCCTGGGGAGTTACAACGGTCGCCGCAGGCCAGGGCGCGGGTTGCACGGGCGCTTGCGACGCGCGCAGAACCAGCGCGGGCGTGGCTGCAGCGGGCTTGGGCTTGTCGTCGCCGAAAGGCTACACCAGCCCAAGCCCAATCGTTGCGCCAACAAGCAGCGGCGGGGCGACGGCGGCGAGTGCGGGGAGAGCCGTACCGGCGCAGTCACAGCCGCGCCGATAACGGGGAGGATTTTGGAGTCAGTGATAAAGAACGGGCCGCGACAGCAAGGGTTGATTCTGCCCCCCAAAATCCCTGAAGAAGCATGGTGCTCGCGACAGGACTTGAACCTGTACGGGTTTCCCCACTAGAACCTGAATCTAGCGCGTCTGCCAATTCCGCCACGCGAGCACACTAACTACCAAGCACTTGCAAAATGAAGTGCGGCCCTGTGTTGCCAAAGTGCTAGTTTTTGTGCTAGAGATACGGGATGCAAAGCAATGCAACCCACTGCAACGCCCAAGGCGCAGCTTCCAGCATTTCTATTGGCACTCGTCAACACCGGTCGGGAATCTACCAAAAGGTCCGCGATGACCGCAAGCGCCCAATTCGCGGACTTTGGGTGCGCAACGGGCGTTACTATGCCCAGTTGACCGTGGAGGACCCGCACACAGGGCGGAAACAGGTGCGGCGCGTCCCATTGGAAAAGGCTACCACTCCCGCCCAAGCCCGTGACCTGTTCGAGGAAATGCGTGTCCAGCGTCGCAAGGGGCACCTGCCGGTCTTGCGGCAGACTCCGCAATTTTCCGATTACCAGTATATCGCCTTCCACCAGCAGGCCAAGGATACCAAACGCGCCTCCACCTTGGAAACGGAAGGCTACGCCATCAACCAGTGGAAAGCCCATCTCGGCCAGGTGCGCCTGCACAAGATTAACCGCAGACATGTTGATCGCTTCATTGCCTTGCGCCAGGCCGCCGGCAAGTCCGGTCGCACGGTAAACTTGGAGGTCACTGTACTCCGCAACGTCCTGAAC
>CAYJNU010000338.1:0-9076 GCA_964371005.1 uncultured Verrucomicrobiota bacterium
AAAACGACGCCCCTTTCTTGTGCAAACCCACCTCCCACCACCCCAATCAGGCAGGCCACCGCGAACGATCTGGTTGTTCTCATGATTACCTTTCTGCCGCTCCACCCATGAGCCCCGGAAGCGGGCTTGCTCGCCTTATACGCCCATTGCGGGAACAAGCAAACCCGAATTTGGCTTCCGAGCGCTTGGCCGAAATGAGTCAGGGTCCCGCCCAGACGGTCGTCTGATGCCGTTACGTTTGCGGCGGCCGTTCTGTGGGAGGCGACGCATCGGCCAGAGCGAGAAACCAAACCGAGCCAGTTCTCATTCAACGGAGTATGGCTCGGCTCAGATGCCAAAGTCAAAAACCCGTCGGACTTTGCGACGCAAGAATCCTCCAAATACTTGTTGCACTCGGGAGGCAGCTTGCTAACATCCGCACCCCGTCTGACCCGGTCAGGGCAGGCGGCGTGTGAGTAATTGGGATTTTGCCAATGCCGACAATTAACCAACTGGTCCGCAAGGGCCGTAAGAAGATCAAGTACAAGTCCAAGTCACCAGCCTTGGAAGGTTCGCCCTTTCGCCGTGGCGTGTGTATTCAGGTCATGACCCGCACGCCCAAGAAGCCGAATTCGGCCATGCGCAAAGTGGCCAAGGTGCGCCTCACCAATGGCTTTGAGGTCATCGCCTATATCCCGGACGAAGGCCATAACCTGCAAGAGCACTCCATCGTGATGATTCGCGGAGGGCGCGTGAAGGACTTGCCGGGTGTGCGCTACCACATTGTCCGCGGCCGGCTCGACGCCGCCGGGGTCGAGAAGCGCCGCGTCAGCCGTTCCAAGTACGGGGTCAAACGCCCGAAGGCAGTGGCCAAACCCGCCGCCGCGGCCGCCGCGTAGTCTGGATTTCAGATCAACGATTTAACGATTTAACGATTTCATGTCTCGTCGTCGTCAAGCAGTCAAACGTCCCATCGCGCGGGATCCGAAGTACAATAGCCCGCTGGTCACGCGCCTGGTCAACACCGTCATGTTGTCCGGCAAGAAGAGCACCGCGCAACGCATTGTGTACGGCGCCTTCGATCAAATCGCCGAGAAGAACGCCGGTGCGAACCCGCTCGACATTTTGCAGCGCGCGGTGGACAACGCCAAGCCGCGCATCGAAACCAAAGCGCGCCGCGTGGGCGGCGCGACCTACCAGGTGCCGCTGGAAGTCACCGTTGACCGGCAGCAGTCGCTCGCGTTGCGCTGGATCGTGAATTTTGCTGACGCCCGCAAAGGCGTGCCGATGAAGCAAGCGATCGCGGCCGAGATCATGGAAGCGTATCAAGGGCAGGGGAACGCCATCCGCAAGCGCGATGAGGTTCACAAGATGGCCCAAGCCAACAAGGCTTTTGCCCACTTCCGCTGGTAGTAACATTTTTGACCACGCCCCGATGGCCGCCTGTAGCTCGGGGCGTTTTTGTTGCCTGATTGGAGATATCGTCCGTGAGTGAAAATAAGAAATCGGTGAGTTCACCGCAACGCCCGTATCCGATGGAGCGCACGCGCAACATCGGCATCGCGGCGCATATTGACGCGGGGAAGACCACCACCACCGAGCGCATTCTGTATTACACAGGGCTCATCCACAAGATGGGCGATGTGGACGACGGCAATACGGTCACGGACTGGATGGAGCAGGAGCGCGAGCGCGGCATTACGATCACCTCCGCTGCGACCACCTGCTATTGGACCCAGAAGGATGATGGCGCCAGCGTCACCAAGCTGTTCGCCGGCGTGCCGCACCGCATCAACATCATTGACACGCCGGGCCACGTGGATTTCACCGCCGAGGTCGAACGGTCCATGCGCGTGCTGGATGGCGCCGTGGCCGTTTTCTGCGGCGTGGCGGGGGTGCAACCGCAGTCGGAAACCGTTTGGCGTCAGGCCACCAAGTACCGCGTGCCGCGCATCGCCTTCGTCAACAAGATGGATCGCACGGGGGCGAACTTCGAAAACGCCGTGGACGACATGCGCAAGAAGCTCGGTGCGTATGCTTACCCCGTGGTTCTGCCCATTGGCCGCGAGGACTACCTGACCGGCGTCATCGACGTGGTCAACCAGCGCGCGGTCATCTACGATGCGGATGACGACAGCGGCATGAAGTTCCAGATCGCTGACATCCCCGAGGGGGAAAAGGAACGTGCCAAACAGGCGTTGGCCGAGTTGGTGGATGCGGTTTCGAACAAGGATGACGTGGTCGCCACCTTGGTGATGGAAGACAAGGCCGTGCCGCCGCAGGTGCTGAAGGAGGCCATCCGCCGGCTGACGTGCAAAATCGAGTTTGTTCCCGTCCTGGGCGGTTCGGCCTTCAAGAAGCGCGGCGTGCAACCGCTCGTGGATGCGGTGGTGGATTATCTGCCCTCTCCCATGGACGTGCCGGAAGCCGTTGGCATCGAGCCGGGCACCGATAACCAGGTTCAAGTGCCCTCGGACGACAACCAGAAATTCTGCTCGCTCGCCTTCAAGCTCTGGACGGATCCCTTCGTCGGCAAACTCGTCTTCTTCCGCGTTTATAGCGGCCAAATCGAGAAGGGGGACATGATTTACAACCCGCGCACGCGCAAACGTGAGCGCGTCAGTCGCGTTCTGATGATCCAGGCCGATAAGCGCATTGACGTGGAGACGGTTTTCGCGGGCGACATCGCAGCGCTCGTGGGCGTGCGGAATATCACCACCGGTGATACGCTGTGCGACGAACATTTCGACGTCATGCTCGAACCGCCGACCTTTCCTGAGCCGGTCATCAGCATGGCGGTCGAGCCCAAAACGAAGGCAGACCGCGACAAACTGGGCGAGGGTTTGCAGCGCCTGGCCGAGGAAGATCCGACCTTCCGGTGCTTCACCAACGAGGAAACCGGCCAGCTTATTATTGCGGGCATGGGCGAGTTGCACCTCGAAATCATTCGCGACCGCCTGTTCCGCGAGTTCAAGGTCGAAGCCAACGCGGGCGCGCCGCAGATTGCCTATCGCGAAACCATCACCGCCGCCTCTGAAGGCGAGGGTAAATTCATCCGCCAATCCGGTGGCCGCGGCCAGTACGGGCACGCGTGCATCACCATTGCGCCAAACGAGCGCGGGAAAGGCGTCGAGATCGAGAACGCGATCGTCGGCGGCGCGATCCCGAAGGAATACATCCCGGCGGTCATTGACGGTTTGGAAGAGGCCGTCAAGGGCGGCGTCCTCGCGGGTTACCCGATGGTGGACTTGAAGATCGCCATCGTGGACGGCACGTTCCACGAAGTGGATTCAAACGAACTGGCGTTCAAGATGGCTGGCATTTTCGCCCTCAAGGAAGCCTGCAAGAAGGCGAAAGCGATTCTGCTCGAGCCCATCATGAAGGTGGAAGTCACCACGCCCGACGAGTACCAGGGCGATTTGCTCGGCGATTTGAATCGTCGGCGCGGCAAGATTTCCGGGATTGAGGCGAAGGACGCTTCCACTATAATCACGTCCGAAGTGCCGCTGTCGGAGATGTTCGGCTACGCCACGGCCATCCGCTCGCTCTCGAAGGGCCGCGCGGCATACTCGATGGAACCGTACCGGTTCGAGCCGGTGCCGAACAGCATTACGGAAAAGATTCTGGATACCGCGAAGCCAAGACCGGCGGCGCGTTCCTGAGACAACCAACAACATAAAATCGTTCTTTATATGGCTGCACAACGCATTCGCATCCGCCTAAAGGCTTACGACTATCGCGTCATTGACCAGTCCGCGCGTGAAATCGCGGACACCGTCAAACGCACCGGGGCGCGCGTGGCCGGGCCCATCCCGCTGCCCACCCGCGTCGAACGTTTCACCGTTCTCCGCTCGCCGCACGCCGACAAAAAGTCGCAGGAGACCTTCGAACAACGCACCCACAAACGGCTGATTGACATCCTGGAACCCACGGCCAAGACCGTGGACGAACTCAAGAAGCTCAATCTCCCCGCCGGCGTGGATATCACCATCAAGATCTAGACTTTTATGCTCGGCTTAATCGGAAAGAAGCTCGGTCAGACGCGCATCTATGATGCCCAGGGCGTCATTCACTCGGTGACCATCGTGCTCGCCGGTCCCAACCGCGTCCTCCAGTGCAAAACAAAACAAACGGACGGTTACGATGCCGTCCAACTCGGCTTCGGCGAGCAGAAGGATCATCGCTTCTCGAAGGCAGAGCTTGGCCACCTGAAGAAATTCGGCGTGGATGCCAAGCGCGCCGATGAGAAGACGCCCCTCGTGCTGAGCGGCGCCCGGCGCATCCGCGAGTTCCGGAGTTTCTCGAAGCCCGTCAAGACCGGCGACATCCTCGGGCCGGACCTGTTCGCCGTGGGCGATTTCGTGGACGCCATCGGCGTGACCAAGGGCCGTGGGTTTGAAGGCGTGATGAAGCGTCACAACTTTCGTGGCGGCGACGCCACGCACGGCGCGAAGGGCTTCAAGCGCCGCAGCGGCGCCATCGGCCAGCGCCTGTTCCCCGGCACGGTCATGCGCGGTATGCGCATGCCGGGTCATATGGGACAGGTGACGCGCACCGTGCAGAACCTCGAAGTCATCCAGGTGCGCGAGGCGGACAATCTGCTGCTCATCAAAGGCGCGATCCCAGGGGCCACCGGCGACTATGTCATCATCCGCGAGGCGAAGAAAATGCCGAAAGGCACGGTGAAGAATAAGCCCGATTCCGAGAAGAAGGGCAAGGGCGGTCCGAAGGTTGTCCTCAAGAAGAAGTAAGGCATGGCCATGAAACTCACCATCAAAGACACTTTGGGCAAAGCCCAAGGCGAACTGGAAGTCAAGTTCGCCATGATCGAAAACGGGAAAGGCACCCAGGCCGTACACGACACCGTCGTGGCCTATCAGGCCGCTCAGCGCAGCGGTACCGCCTGCACCAAGAACGCGGGCGACGTGGCGGGCACCAACAAGAAACCGTGGCGGCAGAAGGGCACCGGTCGTGCCCGTGCCGGCTCGTTCCAGTCTCCCCTGTGGCGCGGCGGTGGCGTTGTCTTCGGCCCCAAGCCCCGCGACTTCAGCAAGAAGGTCAACACCAAGACCAAGCAACTCGCCCTGCGCAAGGCGCTCAGCGAGCGTCTCAAGGCCGGCGACGTCATCCTTGTGGATGAACTGACCCTCCCGGACCCGAAGACCCGTACCTTCATTAACGTCCTCAGCGCGTTGGAAGTGAAGGGCACCGCGCTCGTCGTCAGTGCTGTGCCGGACAAGAATCTCACGCTCGCCTTGCGCAACTTGGCGGGGGTCGCGCTGACCAACAGCGAAAGCCTCAACACCTACGATGTGCTGCGTCCGGACAAACTCGTGTTCACGCGCGGTGCGTTTGAGAGAATCGAAGCCCGTCTCGGCAAGGAATAACATGAATCCGTTTGAGATTATCAAGACTGTCCGCCTGACCGAGAAAGGTACCCGTCAGGGCGAAAAGTACAATCAATACACCGTCGTGGCCGACCGCTTGGCCACCAAACCGGAAATCAAGCGAGCCGTGCAGGAGCTATTCAAGGTGAAGGTTGTCAAGGTCAACACCTTGAACGTTCACGGCAAGGCGCGCCGCCTGCGCACCGCCCAAGCCGGAAAAGCGCCGGACTGGAAGAAAGCCATTGTCACACTGAAGGCAGGCGACAAGATCGTCCTGACGTAGAGCTATCGGACTTTGCACGGCGCGGAGCGAATGGTCGCTCCGCGCCTTTTTCTTTGGGCCGAGCTGTGCAGACCGCGAAGTTCCCAGCCCCGAGCGGGCGGGCGTGCTGCGGCCCCGGTTGGGAATTCAGACGCACCTCGCTGTAACCGGACGTTGACAACGGCCTGCTGCTGGATAGCATAGGCACGCTATTCGGTTGGCGTGTTCGTCTATCGGTTAGGACACGGCCCTCTCAAGGCTGAAAGACGGGTTCGATTCCCGTACGCGCTACCACCGATAATCCGAAACTGGCACTTTATACCTCCGGCTCACTGCGCAGCGGAGCATCGTTTATGACATTGACCGAAAGACTCCTGGCCCGCGCGTCCGGCAAAGCGCGAGTTGAGGCCGGCGACAACATCTGGGTGAACGCGGATGTCCTCATGACGCATGACGTCTGCGGGCCCGGCACGATCGGTGTGTTCAAGCGTGAGTTCGGTAGGGAGGCGAAAGTGTGGGACAAGCACCGCGTCGTGATCATTCCCGACCACTACATCTTTACCGCCGACTCGAAGTCGAACCGCAACGTGGACATTCTCCGGGAGTTCGTTCGCGAGCAGGGCATCCCCTATTTCTACGACGTGATTGACGACCCGAACGGGACTTGGAAGTTCGACGCGGCGAAGGGCATGCTCAAGCGGCAATACGGCTCGCAATACGCCGGGGTTTGCCACACGGCTTTGCCGGCGAAAGGACATACGCGTCCGGGTGAGGTTTTATTTGGCACAGATTCGCACACCTGCATGGCCGGCGCGTTCAACGAGTTCGCCACCGGGATCGGCAATACGGACGCGGGTTTCGTCATGGGCACGGGCAAACTGCTTATCAAGGTGCCCGAGACGATGCGCTTTCGGTTGGAAGGCAGGCTACAGCCGGGCGTGATGGCGAAAGACCTCATACTGCATTGTATCGGAGAGATCGGGTTCGACGGCGCGACGTATCGCGCGCTGCAGTTCGACGGCCCGGGCGTGGCGTCGCTCTCGATGGATGACCGGATGACGGTCGCGAACATGGCCATCGAGGCGGGCGGCAAGAACGCCATCTTCCCGTTTGACGCGCGCACGGCAGAGTACGTGGACGCGCGGGTGAAATTGAACGGAACGAAGTCCACTTACGAACCGGTGGAGCCTGACCAGGACCAGAATTTCGTTTACGAACTGACCGTGGACCTGTCGCAACTTGAGCCGACGGTGGCATGTCATCCCGACCCCGGCCAGCGCAAGAAGGCAAAGGAGATGGAGAGCATGAAGCTCGATCGTGCCTACGTCGGCTCTTGCACGGGCGGCAAGACCAGCGATTTCGTGGAATTCGCGCGGGTGTTGCGCGGACGCAAGGTCAGCATTGATACGTTTGGCGTGCCGGCGACTCCGGAGATCGTTCACGATTTGCAGCACACGCGCTGGGGTAACCAAACCATCTGGGAGATCCTCGTGAGTGCGGGGGTGCAGATGACGGAGAACGCCGGTTGTGCCGCGTGCCTGGGGGGGCCCGTGGACACGTTTGGCCGAATCAACAAACCCGGCCTCAAATGCATCAGCGCGACGAACCGCAATTTCCCAGGCCGCATGGGCGACAAGGAATCGCAAGTGTTCCTGGCATCGCCCGCGACGGTGGCAGCGAGCGCCATTACCGGCCGGGTCACGGACCCGCGGGAATACGTGCGCTGATCTTCGGGTCTCCTGCCAGCGAGGACGCGCGCCTCCTGGCAGGTCCGCCCCATCGCGACTTCCAATTATTTGGACATGGGGCGGGCATCGCGCTCGAACCATGATGATGGCGACCCAATCCAAATCTGTGACTGAGCCGCCACGCGCTTCCCTGGCGACCAACCGTGCCGCCGTAGGGCTCGCAGTGTTAGTTCCCCTCCTGGCGATCAGCACCCAAAGCTACTGGATTGACGAATCCCTGACAGCGCTGAAGGCGTCCCAGCCCACGCTGGCCGGCTGGTGGCAGCAGATGGTCGCGGAGAAGATGTCCGATCTGCAGATGCCCCTCTACATGTCCTACGCGTGGGGTTGGACGAGACTTTTCGGAACGGGCGAATGGATGCTCCGCGCGGCGAACCTGCCTTGGTTCCTGGGCGGCTTGATGGCCTTCGCGTTTTCCTTCCGGGGTACCAACCGTGCATTGGCGGCTGGCGTCGGTGCATGCTCCGCCTTTGCGTGGTTCTACCTGGATGAAGCGCGACCTTACGCGATGCAGATGGGCGCGAGTCTGCTCATCGTCGCGTCCATCCGACAACTCGGAGAACCTGGCTCGCAGGCAAGGCAAGCCCGATGGGTTTGGGTTTTCTGTTCCGGCGTGGGTCTGCTGGCGGGCACAAGTATGCTGGGGGTGTTTTGGTGTGGCGCCGCGCTGGTATCTCTGGTGATAGTATTGGAGCGCGTTCATGCGGTTGCAGTCTGGAGGGCAGCACGGCTGGCTTGGCTGACTTTGCTGGCATGGCTGATTTGCCTGGCGGCGTACTACGCGTGGACGATGAAGATCGGTGCCCGCGCTTCTGCGATGGGCACGACGAATCTGCAGAATGCTCTCTTCATCGGCTACGAGTTGCTCGGTTTCAGTGGACTGGGCCCCGGCCGTTTGGTGATCCGGGAGACAGGTTTGGCGGCATTTCGCGCACAACTCCTGCCGCTGGCCGCCTATGGCGGATTCGCGGGTATCCTCATTGGCATCGGGTGCGCGAGTTTCTGGCGTAGTCATCGGCGGAGGCTCGTTTTGGTCGCAGGCATTGTGCTGGCGACTTTGGTTTGTTTGCTGGTGACTGGTTGGACGCTCCATTTCCGATTGCTGGGGCGTCATTGCGCGCCGGCGGCGGCAGTGGTCATGCTGTTGCTGGTGGGGGGGGCCGGTGAAGCGCTACAACGCCAGCGATTCTGGTTGAAGCTCATCCTCTGCGGCTTCTTTATGGCGGCTTCCGGTTCCTGCCTCTCGGCGCGGTTCGCGGAGCGCCACCGGAAGGACGATTATCGGGCCGCGGCGGCGCAAGCTCGTGCGGCACTTGACGCCGGGCAGCGCGTTTGGTGGTCGGCGGATCCTCACGGGGCGATGGTTTACGGCCTTCCCGTCGGCGAGAATCCGAAGTCGCCAGGTCAGGTGTTCCTGCTGTTGAACCCGACGGTTGAGTCTGTGGCCGTGCTGCGGTTGCCGGACGTGGCCGTTTGTTCAAAGCCTGACCTTTACGATGTCCACGGAGCGGTGGCGCGGTGTTTAGAGAAGCAGGGTTGGCGACCGGCGACCCACCTCACGGCGTTCACGGTCTGGCGGCGCGGACACGCCGACTCAGGCGCATGGCAAGCGGAGTGATGCAGCGGTCGCAGAGAGTTGGATGATTTGCGCAGCGATTTCGCAGGATTTTGAATCGTCTTTGCGTAGGCATGCTAGTTTC
>CAYJNU010000339.1:0-9066 GCA_964371005.1 uncultured Verrucomicrobiota bacterium
GCATGTCGGGACGAATGGACTGGTGAGCTACACGTTGGGGCAGGGCAGCAACGTGACGGTCAGTGTGACCAACGATTTGGTGGTGGACCTGGGCGGGGCGTTTTCGGTCAGCGGAAAGGGCTTTCAAGGCACCAGCGGCACGGGCTTGGGGCCGGGTGGAGGTGGCGGCGCCCGCGCGGATTCCGCAGGTGGCGCGGGAGGTAGTTATGCCGGCCCAGGTGGACAGGGTCAGAGCAGCTACACGCCTGGCCCCGTCTATGGGTCGGTGACCGCGCCGGTGGATTGGGGTTCGGCTGGCGGAGCGGGTTACCCCGGCAACGGGGGCGCGGGTGGCGGGGCCATCCGGCTGAGCGTCGGCCAAACGTTGCAGGTTGATGGGTTGATTGCGGCGGATGGCATCAGCGGCGCGGCCCACAGTTGGGGTGGGGCAGGCGGTGGGGCGGGTGGCAGCATCTGGATCACGGCGCAGACACTCACCGGGACGGGCCGCGTCTCGGCCAGTGCCGGCAACGGGGCCATCGTGTCGGAGGAAGATAGCGGCGGTGGAGGCGGCGGACGCATCGCGTTGTATTTCGAGACGAACACGTTCGCGGGCGCGCTCTCCGCCCAAGGCGGGAGTGGTTACGTGGCCGGAGGGGCGGGAACGATCTTCAGCAAAGCGCCGGCGCAAAGCTACGGCGACCTGCTGCTGGACAATGGTGGCAACGCCGGCGCCCGCACGCCACTGGCCGCGGGCAGTTGGGTGCTGGACAGCTTGACGAGCAAAGGCCGGGCACGAATCGAAGTGCCCACCAACGTAGTACTCACGCTGACGGCACCGGTGCTGACGCTGCTGACCAATGGTGAGGTAATCATCGGTGGCCAGGTCCTGTGTGGTAGCCAAGCGGGAGGCAAGTTCACCCGGGTGGAAGCGGTGAACGGTGGCGTGTTGACGCTGCAAGGCGGAGCTCAACTTGCGTCCGAGGAGTTGCGCACCAGCTCGGGCGGTACGTTGGTATTGAGCACGAACATTTCGCTGGCGTGTGACCGGATGGAAGTGCTGGCCGGCGGGACGTTGTTGACGGACGGGCCGGCGAGTTTCGGGGCGATGCACATCGGGACGAATGGACTGGTGAGCTACACGTTGGGGCAGGGCAGCAACGTGGCGGTTAGTGTCGCCACCGATTTGGTGGTGGACGTGGGCGGGGCGATTTCCGTCACTGGCAAGGGCTTTCAAGGCACCGGCGGCACGGGCTTGGGTCCGGGTGGTGGTGGCGGCGCCCGCGCGGATTCCGCAGGTGGCGCGGGAGGTAGTTACGGCGGCGCCGGTGGGCAGGGCCAGAGCGGTTATACACCTGGCCTCGTTTATGGTTCGGAAGCGGCGCCGGTGGATTGGGGTTCGGCCGGCGGGGCGGGCTTCGCCGGCAACGGGGGAGCGGGCGGTGGGGCCATCCGGCTGAGCGTTGGTCACGCTCTGCAAGTGGATGGGGTGATCGAGGCCGACGGTTTGAGTGGTGCGGCCCACAGTTGGGGCGCGTCCGGTGGCGGCGCGGGCGGCAGCATTTGGATTACGGCCGAGATGCTCGCCGGGATCGGCCGCATTTCGGCCAAGGGTGGCAATGGGGCCGTCGTGTCGGAAGAGGACAGCGGCGGCGGCGGTGGCGGACGCATTGCGGTGTCGTTCGACAACTACGCCTTCACGGGCGTCATTTACGTCAACGGCGGAACTGGCAACCAGTCGGGCCAGCCGGGAACCTATTACATCATTCCGCACGAAAGCGCTCTGCCGGCGCTGAACGAGATGGTGCAGGGCATTCTGCAAACACCCTACAGCGTGGACCAGTGGACGTTCACCGCGGCGGCGGGTGTCGTCATCCGGCTGGATTCAATCAGCACGTCGGTGCCGGGTGTGGCGTTCGATCTGCAAGGCCCGGGTGGGTGGATTGGTTTCAGCGGTCTCACGAGCCAATCCAGTTTGATCACTTTGCCCACCAACGGTACCTACTCGCTGGTGGTGCGCGGCACTGGCGGCGCCGGCGACAAAGCCTATGTCTGCCGCTTGCAGAAGATGGTTCCGACCAACACTGTCCCCACCATGACGGTTCTGCAGCCTGGCACTCGTGGCGGCGCGTTTATCACCGTGACGTGTTCCTCGCTGCTGACCAACCTTCAGTTTGCGCTGACCTATCCCGTCGGTCCGATCACCCAACTGCTCTGCGATAGCATTGCGTCACCGCTGGCCGCGGGCCACCTGAGCAACGCGGCGCCCGGTCTGGCCTGGGTAACGTTGTCCGCGCTTCCCGGGCAGGGCATCCAAGGCACGCAAGTGGTGGCGCAGTTGAGCTACGAAGTTCCCGCCGGACAACCCTCGGCGTTTGTATCGCTCGTGGCTTCCGACATCGAGGCCGCCACGTCCAACGGTCAACCGCCCGGACGCGTGCGAGTGGGCGTCAGCCGCATCGTGGTGCTGGCGCGTGAGCCGCTTCTGGAGGCGGCCCGAGGCGCGCAGTCTCAACCCGTCGTGCAACTCTACAGTCATCCCGGCACGAATTATCTGATCTTGACCCATACCAATCTCAACGGGCTGGCGCCGTGGCAGGACACCGGCAGAATCACGCCGACCAACCAGATTCAAGCTCTCGACGGAGTGAGCGTGGACGGGCCGGTACGGTTCTATCGGGTCCGGGAAGACTCCGCACCATGACCCTGGAGCGAATCCCCAGACTCACATCCACATGAACATTGACAACTGAAACGAACCTCGATTTTGGAAAACACAGCAACAAGACAACGACAAAAACTCTGATCGCGCTCGCTGCAGCCCTCGCGCTGCTCACCACGGCGGCCCATGCGTTCATCATCACCACCAACACCGCGCTCGCTCCGGGCGACACGAACTGCAATAGCCAAGACATCGTCGCGAATCACTGATCCCCAAACTTCAAGAACCTAAAAACTATGATCAGAAACACCCTCAAAACCATTGGCCTCGCAGTCCTGCTGGCATTCTCAATCCCCGTCGCGGCCGCACCGTTCATCGTGCAACCGGTGGAGGCGACCGCGAGCAGTGTCTTTGGCGTCACCACCCAGCCGGTTAACACAATCAACGGCGATGGCCTGGCGGATCTTTACTGGACCCTGCCGACCGGGGCAGCACTTCCCGCCCAATGGCCCGGGCACATCGCCTTCAACAACGGGGTGAATTGGCATGCCGCGGCAGCTCCGGCCAGTCCGGTGACCATCACGTTCGACTTGGGCGCCTCCTACCACCTGACGGGCATGCATCTCTGGAACATGAACCAGGATTATCTGGGCGGGCGCAGCATCAAGACCGCCACCATCAGCGTCTCCAGTGAAGGCACCCACTTCACCGACGTCAGTGTCGGGGGCCGGGACAACGACGGCTATTTCATCCCAGCGCCCGGGAGCCCAGGATACCGTGGTGAGGACTATACGTTCGCCGGAACAGGCAGGTTCGTGCGCTTCTCCATCACCATCAATTGGTACGACACCTTGGACTACGTTGGGATTTCCGAGGTCCGCTTCATCGGGACGGCCGCCAGCCCCGCCGTGAACCTCACCAACAACACTGCGATCTCCCCGGGCGACACGACCTACGAGGGCGCGAACCTCATCGTGAGCAATTGCACCCTCACGGTGGATGGCGTCCACAGCTTCGAGGCGCTGCTGCTCATGGATGGCGCCGTGCTGACGCATTCGCCTGCTCCAGCGGGCGAGTTGGACAATCGTCTCGACCTGACAATCACCAACAACCTGACGGTGGACGCCACCAGCCGCGTGGACGTCAACGGCAAAGGCTACGGCCCGGCGACCGGACCCGGCGCCGGAATGGACAACAACTTCAATCCGTCCGGCGGCGGACACGGCGGACTTGGCGGCGACGGTTACTACCAGGCGGGCGGAGTGAGTTATGGCGAGCTGCTGGATCCCATACTGTGTGGTAGCGGCGGCGGCAACGGTTCAGGGCACAACCCCACAAACGGCGGCGCGGGTGGCGGTGTCATCCGACTCGACGTGGGGGGAGTGCTCACGGTCGCGGGTCAATTGACCGCTGATGGCGAGAGTCGGTTGGCGAGCGGCGGCGCGGGCGGGAGCATTCATGTAACGGCTGGAACGCTGGCTGGGAATGGCAGCATCACGGCGAACGGCGGCTCCGCCGGTTACCATTTGTCTGGTGCTGGCGGTGGTGGACGCGTTGCGCTCTACTTCGGCAGTTCGACGTTCAGCGGCGGGTTGACGGCCCTGGGTGGCTTTAGCACCGGGGCGAACAGTGGGGGCGCGGGCACCCTTTATACCAAGGCTAACAGCCAGAGCGTGGGCGACTTGCTCCTCGACAACACCGGACGAACAAACGCCATGGAAACGCCGATCACCACGCCCGTCGCCTATCGGCTCACGCTCACCAATGTCACGGCGTATGCGACCAATTCCCTTACCCTCACCGCCCTGCGTGTCAGCACGAACGGGCTGCTCACGCACCCGTTTCAAGGGCCGCGCCTTCAAGTCCTCGTGCAGGGCAACGCCGTGGTGGAAGCGGGCGGAGCCATCGGGGCGGACAAGCGGGGCTATCCGCTGAAGACGGGGCCGGGGGCGGGAGCGGGCAGCGGCGGAATGTGGGGGCAGCCTGGATCGGGGGCCGGTCACGGCGGCCCGGGCGGCGCGGCGTGGTATACAGCGGGCGGCTTGACCTACGGTTCGGCCACCGAGCCGGTGGATTTCGGAAGCGGCGGCGGCGGTAACAACGAGGCGGGGCCGAACCGGGGCGGCGGGGCCATCCAACTGACCGTCACCGGCACGCTCGCATTGAACGGTCGCATTTCCGCCAATGCCGACGCCGCGACTGCCAGTTACGACGGTGGCGGTTCGGGCGGCAGTACTTGGCTGACGGCGAGCCGGCTGACCGGCACCGGAAGCATCACCGCCAATGGCCAGGTCGCCGGATACGGCGGCTCCGGCAGCGGCGGCGGCGGACGCATCGCCATCTATACTGGGGTGAATGAGTTTGCGGGCGCGGTGGCGGCCAGCGGGGGCAGTATCAGCGGTGGCGGCAGTCCCGGTGCCGACGGGAGCCGTTACTACGGCACAAATGTCCCCACTGGCCTCATCTCGTGGTGGCGAGGCGAAGGGGACGCCAGCGACACGATGGGTGTCCATCCCGGCACGGCGCAAGGCGGACTGGGTTACGCCGCTGGCCAGGTCGGTCAAGCCTTCGTGCTCAACGGCCAGGACGCGGCGGTGGCTTTGGGCAACTGGTTCAATCTCCAGGAATTCACCCTCAGCCTGTGGGTGAAACCCGGAGCCACCCAAGTCCCCGCTGCCGACCTGCTCGACAACAACCACCCGCATATCAACACGAGTTGGTTTCTCCAATCCGCCGACAATTCTGTCGCCACCGCGAGCCAGTGGATGTGGGGTGGCAACGGCGCGGGCGCAATTTACTGCTGGATGTCCAACAGCGCTTGGCAGCAACTCGTCGTGACGGTGAGTTCCAACCACGTCTCACGCCTCTACCTCAATGGCCTGTTGATCGAAACGGTCACCGGCACCGGTCCGATCGTGTATGATGGCACGGAGTACTTCAACCTCGGCAAGCATCATCTGCTGGGCCGTTACTACAACGGTTTAGTGGACGAGTTGATGTGCTTCGGCCGCGCGCTGGACCCGGGGGAAGTCGCGTCGCTTTACTTCAACCAGGGCGGTCCGCTCCAGTTAAGCATCCAATCCGCGACCGGTGGCGTACAGCTCTCCTGGCCAGCCAGCGCCGAGGGATTCGGACTCGTCTCCCGCAGCAACCTCACGGCGGGCACTTGGGAATCCGTGACCAACGCGCCTTCCCTGAACGGCGACCGGAAGGAAGTCCTGCTTCCCGTCGCCACCCCGGTCCAACGTTTCTTCCGGCTGCAGAACGGCCATTGAATCTGAATTGAATGAACCACGAAACAAAGCAAGACGAGAAATGAGAAAGTCATGAGAACCAAGTTGAACCTCCTCCTCGCCCTCGCGCTAACGCTGCCCCTGTCCAGCGCGATGGCCCAACCCTCCGTCTCCGGCGCCACCACTTCGCTCTACGCCACGGTGTCCGATCCGTTCGCGGTGTCTTTCGGTGCGGACGGCGCGCTTTACGTGGGTCGCGACAACTACGGCACCGGCGGCTCCAATGAAGAGCCACTCAAGATTCGCCGGATCGGGTCCGGGGGAGCGCCGGTCACGGAGTTCGGCGCCGAGGCCATCCCAGACCCGGACGCGGTCATCGTGGATCGCGCTGGCGTGGCATCCGGCGTTGCCGGCGCCGTGCTGGTGGGTGGACTCACCGGCTCCGACACGGGTCAGATAACCCGAATTGCTCCAGACGGGACGGTCACCGTCCTCTTCGGCCCGAGCAGCCTCTACAGCAACCCAAACGGTTTCGCCTTCGATGCCCTCGGACGCCTGCTGTTCACGGAGACGGCACAGGGACGTGTGTATCGCACCGATGGCGGCACGCCGACGCTGTTGTTCAATCTCAGCGCGGCCTTCTCCATCGCCACCGACGCCGCGGACCGCATCGTGGTCAGTCCCGCCAGCAACCCGGGAAGGATGTCGCTCTATTCCGCCGACGGCACGCTGTCCAACGCCAATTTCGCCGCGATCCGGCCAGCCAGTCCGTTGGCGCGTGGCCCGGGGGGAATGTGGACCACCGATCTCCACGGGATCACGGAGAGCGGCGGCCTCATCCGGGTTGCGTTGGATGGCACGACGACCACGCTGGGTAGCGGCTTTGGCGACATCATTGGCCTGACCTTCGGTCCTGATGGCGCGCTCTACGCCAGCGACTTCGCAGGCGATCGCGTGTGGCGCATTGCGCCGCTGCCTCAGCAATGGTCCACCAACACGTTGCCGTCCGGGCTCATCAGTTGGTGGAACGCCGACGGCAACACGCTCGACGTGACCGGCCTGAACCCGGCCAGCAGCAGCGGCCAGACCTACGGGACGGGCCGGTTTGGTCAGGCGTTCCATTTTGACGGCATCAACCAGTCCGTGGCCGCGCCCGGCAGCGCCAGCCTTGACCAGTGGACGCAGTTCACGCTGGAGGCGTGGATGAAACTGGACCAGACCGCGGATGTGTTCAACGACGCACCGGGGCGCATGGTCATCAACCGGGTTGGCAATCCGAACGACCAGGTAAACTACAACCAGGGCTACCAGTTTGGGTTTTGGAACAATGCGCGGAATTTGGTCCTGGCCTTCAACACGAACGGCCAGGCCTGGCCCGGTGTTTACACCGAGGTGGTCCTGCCCGCGTCGCTGCCCACCAATGTATGGCTGCACTACGTCGCCACATACGATCACAACGCCGTGATGCTCTATCTCAACGGTGTGCCGCTGAAGACGAACGTCATCGGTGCGGCCACGGTGGCCCATTCCACATCCTCGTTTCGCATCGGCCAGGACGACAACGGCAACTGCCCCTTCCCTGGGAGCATTGACGATGTGCGGGTTTACACCCGGGCCTTGTCGAAGAGCGAGATCGCTTATCTCTATCAGGGACCGACGACGCCGGTGACACAGGGGCTCAAGTTCCACCTCGACGCCAACGACGTGAACGGCGGCAGCAATCCGGCGGACAGCGCACCGGTCAGCACTTGGCGCGACAGCAGCGGTTTCGGTCTCGACGCGACGCCGCTCTTCGGCGTCGCGCCTGTTTATCGCACCAATGCGCTCAATGGCCGCGCCGGCGTGGACTTCAGTCTCTCCGGCTCCGACTCGCTCGCCACGGCGTTCACGAGCCAACTCAACTTCACCAACTGCACGATCTTCGTCGTTGGCAACCACGCCGATTCTGGGACACACATTTCGATTTCGGCGGCGACGCTCATGCAGGAGATCTGCATCTTCGACAAAGGCATCCAACACCATTCCTCGCCCTATCATTACATTTACCGGAGTCATCAGGATGCGCCCGCAGGATTCTACATCCACGCCGGCCTGTTTGGGGTCAAAGCCGGCCAACTCGAAAGCTTCATCAATGGCGTGGCCAGCAGCACCGGGTTTGTCTTCGGTCAGCAATCCCCGACGGTGGACGACGTGGCGGACTACGTCCCGGTCGCCCGGCAGGCCATCCTTGGCTGGCGTAACAGCGACGCCAACGGCAACCTGCCGGTTGCGGGCGAAAACTTCGGCGGCGTGATCTGCGAAGTGCTCGCGTATGACCGCCAACTGAGCGAGTCGGAAGTGGACGCCGTGAATTTCTTCCTCGCCAACAAGTATGGCCTTTCGGTGACGCCCATCCCGCCGGTGCTCCAGTTGGTGCCCGCGGCGAGCGAAACCGTGGCGCTCGGGTGGGATTCCACAATCGGCCGCCAGTACCAACTCCAGTCCGCCACAAACCTGGCCGCGGCGAGTTGGTACAGCGAAGGCACGCCTCTCAATGGCACGGGCGGGCTGTTGACCATCAGTCTCCCCACCGACGCTCAGCCGAGGCAGTTCTTTCGCCTCCTGCTTCTGGAAAACTGAAACTTCAGCGCGCCCCGGTTGCTAGACCGGCCGCCGGGGCGTCATTCTCCGCGCATGGGCACGCTTTATTGCAGCGACAACCTCGGCGCCCGCCTTTCTTGGTGGCAGGCGAGTAGAACGTAGAAACAGCAGTCAAACCCCAGATGAATGCAAATGCAGAGAAGCACGCCCCAATCCGGCAATTCACGCCCGGTGCAAGGCCAGCAGCAATAAATGAACGTGACCGATCGTGTTTTATCTGCGGTCGTTAGCACCAAACCAACGCACTCTGAACCATGAAAATCAACGTAAGAAGCAACACCCATCGCAACACCCTGCGCACATTCCTCTGGGCCGGCATTTTGACAATGCTCCTGCCCGGTCTGCCTGGCCTCAGCGAGGAACGCATCTGGGTCGGCCCCTCTGGTGGCAACTGGCAAACGGCCAGCAACTGGAGTCCGGCCGGTGTCCCGAAGCCGGAGGACGTCATCGTCATTTCCAACAGTTCCGTGGCGCTGACCGCGCCGGTGACTATCAGCAACCAGATGCACTGGGGCGGTGGCACCTTGAGCGGCCAATCGCTCAACATTGCGC
>CAYJNU010000340.1:0-9055 GCA_964371005.1 uncultured Verrucomicrobiota bacterium
GTGTAGTGGAGTTGGTGTTGGCGGGCAAAGGCTGCTGCAGATAATCCGCTCCGTGCAAACGCGGCCAGCAGTTGCGCGCGTTGCGCGGCCGTGCGGCGCGACCGCTTGGGACGGCGAAAATCACTCGTGTTCTTCATCGTCCCCGCATTTACCACACCCTTCAGCCAGCAAACAGGCGGTCGCCAAACCACCGCTTACAGCCTCTCGGCATTGGTGTTATTCAAGGGAAGGCAGGAAGTGGTTGGATTGGCCGTTGCGGGCCAGGTCGTCATCTGCCCAATGATGTATGTGGCGCTGACCTACGATCATCGGATTGTGGACGGCAAGGAGGCGGTGTTGTTTCTGCGGCGCGTCAAGGACGTCATTGAAAATCCGGCGCCAATGCTATTGGAGATCTGACAACTTTCAGCGAAGTCGGTCGCGCGTACAGGCCTATTCGCGGACTACACATGATCCGAGGTAAGAAGTTTCGGCGAACCCTCCGAACCTGTAATAATGCGAGCACCTCGCTTATAGGTGAAATACGAGTAGGTCCATTGCAGGAGTACGGCCGCCCGATTGCGAAAGCCAATCAGGAAGATCAAATGAACGAGCAACCAAGCCATCCAAGCCGGCCATCCGGAGAATTCCAAACGCCCGATTTGTGCCACAGCAGCCGACCGGCCAATCGTCGCCATCGTGCCCTTGTTCCAATACCGAAACGCCGGACGCGCCGATGGATTTGCCGACGCGGCCCGGCATTCGCTCGTGATAATGCGAGCGACGTGTCGGCCCATTTGCATCGCCGCTGGCGACACTCCTGGCACGGACTGGCCATTCTGGTCTCTAACCAGTGCCATATCGCCAATGACAAAAACTTCCGGGTGACCTGGCACGCTGAGGTCAGGTTCGACAATCACACGCCCCGCACGATCCAGTTCAACGTTGAACGTCTGGGTCAGAGGATTGGCCGCGACCCCAGCCGCCCAAATAATATTCGCGCTTTCAATCCGATCACCGTTGGCTAGAAGCAAGAAGCCTTCACCGATTGTCTCGACGCGGGTGCGGATTCGAACCTCCACGCCTAATGAGTTCAAATGCGCTGCAGCTTTCGCCGCAAGACGCGGTGAGAATTGTGGTAAGATCTGCGGACTCGCTTCCAACAGAATCACACGTGCTTGGCGAGGGTCAATGTGGCGGAAATCGCGCTTTAACACTCGGCGCGCCAGTTCGGCAAAAGCGCCAGCCAGTTCAACTCCTGTCGCCCCGCCACCCACCACCACCATGGTCATCAACCGCGCCTGTTGGGCGGCGTCCGCAGTGGCTTCGGCCCGCTCAAACGCGAGCAAGAGTTGCCGGCGAATGCGCAGGGCGTCGTCCAGCGATTTGAGTCCAGGTGCATGCTGCTCCCACTCCGGATGGCCGAAGTAACTGGTCGTGCCGCCGAGGGCCAGCACCAAATAATCGTAGGTCAAGACGGTATGATCGAGGCGCACTTGCCGTCGCGCGAGGTCCACGCCAGTGACGTTGCCCAGCAGCACGCTGACATTTTTTCTTCGACTGACAATCGAGCGAATAGGTTGTGCAATCTCCGGCGCCGACAAACCGGCTGTGGCCACTTGATACAACAACGGTTGAAACAAGTGGTGGTTCTGCCGATCCACCACCGTGAGTTGAACGCCCGACGCAGAAAGGTTCTGGCTGAAGGTGAGCCCGCCGAATCCGGCCCCCAGCACTACCACTCGGATGTTCTTGTCAATTCGGGCCGCGGTTTGTTGTTTCACGCCCTTTCCTATCATAAACGGTCCGAAGAAGGAGTGGTTTCACTGCCAACCGCAGCTTCGTTTGACTCGACAGTGGCTGGCGGCCCATCGTTTCCGATCGCCTCCACTGGACATCCGTTTCTGGCTTCTTCTGCAAGCGCCCGCTCCTCTTGAGTTTCCGGCTGGTGAAACACGATGCTGTTACCATTGTCTTCGTCACGCCGAAAGACGCTTGGCGCGATTTCCCGGCACAAATCACAATCAATGCAGTTGGAGTCCACGTACCAAGGGCCTGGAACATTTTGCGGGAGACGACTGTTCTTATCGGCCATGTTGTATTGCCTTTCTCTTTCTATTCAAAGCCCCAGGTTCAAACTGAGACTTAATAGATTAACAATTCTTCGTTTGCTGGCTCGTTGTGCTGTCAGGTGGATTCGGCTGACCCGGCTCATTCTCTGGAAATGTCCACAAGTCGTCTTTGCCGAACTCGGGACAGCAGGATCCACTGCCCGTATAGCAATCCTGACAAAGGGTACGCTCGCCTACCCTAACGGCCCCAAATCGGCCACAGACGTCGCATCGATTATTATCATTGAGATGAGACGGTTCGGTTGAAGAATGATTCTGTTTCAAGTTGTATCTCTTCAAGTTGTTAAACATGAATTGCGGTACCGAATGCCTGGCCCGAGGCCTCATGGACGGCTTCGCTCAGCGTTGGGTGTGCATGAATGCAGGCCTCTATTTCTTCGTGTGTGACTTCCAGCGTCAAAGCTAAAGACAGTTCGGCAATCATTTCCGTTGCCTCCGCGCCGATGATGTGTGCTCCCAGAAGTTCACCATACGGTTCTCCAAAAAGGAGTTTGACGAAACCGTTCATATCACCGACGGCACGCGCCTTACCACTTGCGCTGAAAGGAAACTTCCCAACCCGGAACTTCAACCCTTTCTCTTTCGCGTGCGTTTCGGTCAAGCCGACGCTTGCCACTTGCGGCTGGCAATAAGTACAACTGGGGAACACTGCTACTTTCTTGGGCTGCCGCTGGGTGAACATGCCCTCCACAGCTTGAATCGCTTCATAGCTGGCAACGTGCGCCAGCAAAGGCGGCCCAATGATGTCACCTGCGGCGTAAACCTCCGGCAGACTCGTCTGGTAGCGTTCGTCTGTCAGAAGATAACCGCGCTCGGTCAGCTTGGCGGTCAGATTTCCCGGCAGCAACGGTGTCACGCCGATCGCCACCAGACAAACTTCAGCATCCAAGAGTTCCGATTTCTTGCCTTCAACGGTGATCTTGACGCCACCGGAGTCGGATTCGGCTTTGACCACTTTTGTGCCGGCCAGAACATTGATGCCTTGTTTGGCGAACGCCTTTTCCAGCGTCTGTGAAACCTCGTTGTCTTCGAGTGGCAGAATATTCGGCATCATTTCCACCAGCGTGACGTTAGTGCCAAAGGCGTTGAAGAAATAGGCAAACTCGACCCCAATCGCGCCCGCACCGACGATGATTATGCTCTTGGGCTGCCGCTCCAAAACCATTGCTTCCCGGCTGCCGATGACGGTTTTGCCGTTGAAGGGAAAACCGGGCATGGGCCGTGAAACAACACCTGTGGCGAGCAGGATTTTCGCGGCCTTAAGCACCTGCGATTTACCTTCAGCCCCTTTCACCGCCACCGTGCCGCTCCCGGCAAGTGATGCTTCGCCGCGGATGTAGTCCACCTTGTTTTTCTTGAACAAGTACTCTATGCCGGCGGCGTTTTTGTCCGCTACGTCGCGCGAGCGTTTGATGATTTTGCTCCAGTCGTACTGCAGGTTGTCGAAGCTGAAGCCGAACTCACCGCCACGCTGTTTCATCAGGTGAAACAGCTCGGCATTGCGCAACAACGATTTGGTGGGAATGCAGCCCCAGTTCAAACATGTGCCGCCGGCGCGTTCCTTTTCAACACACGCGACGCGTTTGCCGAGTTGCGCGGCGCGGATCGCGCCAACATATCCCGCCGGGCCGCCGCCAATGACGATGAGGTCGTAGTTCATAGTCTCAAAGTAACAACAATGCTGGATTCTCCAACAACTGCCGGAGTTCCGCGAGGTATCGTGCGCCAATTGCGCCATCCACCACTCGATGATCAGCGCTCAGGCCGATCGCCAGACGATGACCGACCGCAATCTGTTCCTGTGCATTAACCACGGGCTTTTTCACGATGGCGCCGACGGCCAGAATAATCGCTTGCGGCGGATTGATCACCGCCGAAAAGCTCTCAATGCCGTGGCTGCCGAGATTCGAAACGGTGAGCGTGCCACCCTGATATTCTTCCGGTTTGAGTTTCCTGGATCGGGCGCGCGCGGCCAGATCCTTCACCGCCTCACTGATTTCACGAAGGGATTTTTTCTGCGCCTGACGAATTACGGGAGTCACCAGACCGTCATCTATCGCCACTGCAACCGAGAGGTGAACATCGTCATATTCGAGGATGGCGTCACTGGTGAAGGACGCATTGACACGAGGGACCTTCATGGCCGCCATGACCACGGCCTTCAGAATGAAATCGTTGATCGTCAGTTTGCCCGCACCGGCTCTTTCGAGCGCGGCATTGATCTGCCCGCGCAAGCGCAGGAGTTCGCCTGCATCCACTTCAGTGTTGAGGTAGAAATGTGGAATCTGGGTTTTGCTGGCGAGCAGCCGCTCCGCGATGATTTTACGCATTCCGGACAGCGGAATGCGTCGCTCACCTTGAGCAGCGGATGCGGGCGCAGGTGCAACTCCAACTTCAACTGATTCGACATCGCGGACTACGATGCGACCGCCCGGACCGGAGCCTTGAAGGGAACTCAAGTCCACTCCTTTGGCGATGGCGACCTTTCTAGCCAGGGGAGAAGCCTTCACTCGGCTGCCGGGACCCGGCGCATTGGTTTGCGGCGGACTTGCCTTGTCAGGCGGCAATACGCTCCCGACTTGGTTGGCTGCTGGTGAACGCGTCGCTTTCACTTGGCTCTCGCTGGATGCTTTTCGTGGCGCGATTTCCCCGGGAGACAGTAATAGCGCCAATCTCTCGCCGATCTGCGCCTTGCCCCCTTCGTGGATATACATTTCCGTCAGCTTTCCTTCGTCGAATGCCTCCAGCTCCATCACCGCCTTGTCGGTTTCAATCTCAGCGACCACATCGCCGACGCTCACCGCGTCGCCAACCGCTTTACGCCACTTGACCACGGTGCCTTCGGTCATCGTGTCGCTGAGTTTTGGCATTTCGATGTATGACATGACCAGTAACCTCAGATGATGCTCAACACTTTTTCCACGACGCGTTCCGGGGTGGGCAGTTGCAACTTCTCCAGTGGCGGACTGTAAATCGCCGGCGCGTCGAGCGAACAAACACGCAGGACCGGCGCATCGAGATCGTCAAACGCTTTTTCCTGGATCATGGCGGCGACCTGCGCACTTACCGCGCAAAACGGCTTGTTCTCGTCGACCAACACGGCGCGATGCGTTTTTTTGACGGAGCGGAGAATTGCTTCCTCGTCCAGTGGTCGAATTGAGCGCAAGTCCACAACCTCGGCGCTGATGCTGTGCTCGCTGGCTAGGATTTCCGCCGCTTTCAAGCTCGTAATGGTCGCACGGCCATGGGCGATCAGTGTGAGATCCGTTCCGGTCCGCTTTACATCGGCCACACCCAGCGGAATGAGGTATTCCTCCTCGGGGACTTCCCAGCTTTCGCCGTAGAGGAGCGTGTTTTCCATCACGAACACGGGATCATTGTCGCGAATCGCAGTCTTCAGCAGCCCTTTGGCATCGTAGGCCGTGGCCGGGCACACCACCTTCACTCCCGGGTTGCTGGCCAGGATGCTTTCCGGCGTGTGCGAATGCGTGGCGCCAACGTTGGTACCACCATTGGCCGGCCCTCGAATGACCAGTGGCAGATTGATTAAGCCGCCAGACATGTAACGGATGCAGCCGGCGTTGTTGACGATTTGGTCGTAGGCAACATAGGCAAAACTCCAGAACATCAACTCAATGACTGGACGAAGTCCGAGCATTGAGGCGCCGACGCCCAGGCCGACGAAGGCGGCTTCCGTAATCGGCGTGTCCAGTACTCGCTTGTCACCGAAGCGCGCCAACAGACCTTCGGTCACTTTGTAAGCGCCATTGTACTGGGCAACTTCCTCGCCAATGACGAACACGTTTTCATCGCGGGCGAGTTCCTCCGCCAACGCGTCATTCAAGGCCTTGCGATAGGTGATCTTGGACATAAGGGCTGATGGGCATAAACGGTCTAATCATTGAAAAAATGTTTTCCGGTTCGTCCCGCCGGTGTCTGGCGGTCCACCTCGCAGTAAACGTCCGCAAAGATATCCTCCGGCTCCGGTAGCGGGCTGGCTTTTGCGAATTCCACCGCCGCGTCAGCCTCGGCTTGCGCACCGGCATCCATTTCGGCGACTTGTTCGTCGGAAACAATGCCTTCCTCGAACAGCCGCTGCTGCCAAAGCCGGAGCGGATCGTGCAATTTCCGGTAAGTTTCGATCTCCTCCGGGGCACGATACTTCTTCGCGTTGGCATCCGATACGGAGTGGCCGTGGTAGCGGTAAGTGTCCATTTGCAGCACCGTCGGACGCGATTGATTGTGGGCACGTTCGATGGCCGTCCACGTCTTGGCCCGCAGTTCATAGATATCTTCGCCCTTAATTCGATCCCATTCGATTTTGTAACTCTCGGCGCGGGCCGCGAGGCAGTGGTTGTAGGCAGAGGAGCGTTCCAAACTGGTTCCCATCGAGTATTGATTGTTTTCGATGATGTAGATGACGGGAAGATTCCAAAGCGACGCCAGATTCAGCGATGCCTGATAGACCCCTTGGTTGACCGCTCCGTCGCCCAAGTAGCAAAGGCAGGAGCCTTTCACTCCTTTGTATTTCAACGCGAACGCCAACCCGAGGCCCAGCGGCGTCTGCCCGGCTACGATGCCGTGCCCGCCCCAATAGTTCTTGTCCGGCGCGAAGAAGTGCATGGACCCTCCCTTGCCTTTGGAACAGCCCGTCACCTTGCCGAACAACTCCGCCATGCATTCGTTCATGGACATGCCCTTCGCAAGTGCATGACCGTGGTCTCGATAACCAGTGATGATGTGGTCGTCTTCGCCGCAAAGCGAGATCGTGCCGACGGCGACCGATTCCTGACCGGTGTAGAGGTGCAGGAAGCCGCCCATTTGCCTTCCGGTTTGATACTCCTTCAGGGCAGTCTGCTCGAAGCGCCGAATGCGCAGCATTTGACGCAAGAGGTGGACTTTGTCCTCCGGCGTCAATCTGCAGTTCACTTCGACTTCGGCAAAGCCATTCCCGTTGACGAGGGTTTCCCGTCGCCCCACCTGGTCGCAAAAAGTTGGAATGCGTTCGTTCATGCAGTGTCCGTCATAACCGCATTACAACATACCTGCCAAAAGCTGTATGGCCAATACATCTTTATCAGGTCTGACAGCGCCTTTCTGTTTACCGGCGAGAGCGGTCCTCTTTCGGAAGGACGAGTTACACGAGTCCTCAACCATTCCAATTCGAGGAGCTTATTGGGGACTCGGATAACCCGCCTCCCGGACTGGCGGACATGGAGCTTGCGTTGCCGTCAGCCCGGCCATAAAGGTAGGCATCAACGATGCACTGGCTCGAACTGCTTGAACGCATCTGGCCGCATTTGGCTGCGGCCCTCGCCTTTTGCAGTACTTTGCTCGCCTCAATTCACGCCCTGTTGAACAAGCGCGATTCCCGAGCTGCGGTCCTCTGGCTTGGATTTATCTGGTTGATGCCGCTCATCGGGCCGGTTCTGTATTTGGCGCTCGGCGTGAATCGCATTCGCCGGAAGGCCCTTTCGATGCGGGCTGAAAAGCCAGAGCGTCATGCGATTCCCTTAGACAAGGGCGAACCGAACCAACCCGAGGCGGCGCATCTCCGCCTGTTGGCCAGGGTGGTGGATCGCGTCGCCACGCAGTCGCTCGTCAGCGGCAACCGTGTCCAACCGCTCGTCAATGGCGATGAAGCGTTTCCTGCCATGCTGTCCGCGATTGAATCTGCGACGACCTCCCTCTCGCTTGCCACCTACATCTTTGACTGTGACCAAAGCGGGAAACATTTCGTGGCGGCGCTCGGGCGCGCCGTTCAACGTGGCGTCAAAGTGCGCGTGTTGATTGATGATGTCGGCGCGCGCTATTCGTGGCCCTCGGTTTTGCGCGACCTCAAACGCGCCCGGGTGACGGTCGCGCGCTTTTCCCCCACGTTTCCCCTCTGGCACTTCATGACGATGAACCTCCGCAATCACCGCAAGTTGCTCATCGTGGACGGTCAGACCGCGTTTACCGGCGGCATCAACCTTCGACAGGGCAACCTGCTGCGGGAAAATCCGCGGCGTCCAGTTCAGGATTTGCATTTCCGGATCGAAGGGCCAGTCGTCACGCAATTGCAGGAGGCCTTCACGGACGACTGGGTCTTCACCACCCACGAAAGGCTCGATGGCCAGGCATGGTTTCCTGAACTAGAAGAATGCGGTAGCATCAGCGCGCGAGCCATCCCGGATGGACCGGACGAAGACTTCGAAATACTGCGCTGGACACTGCTGGCGGCGCTGGCCGAGGCGCAATCATCCGTGCAGATCGTGACGCCATACTTTCTGCCCGACCCGGCGCTCACTACCGCGCTGAACCTGGCCGCCATGCGCGGCGTGCGGGTGGACATCCTTCTGCCGGCCAACAGCAACCTGCCATTCGTGGACTGGGCGTCGCGCGCGATGTGGTGGCAAGTGCTCGAACGCGGCTGCCGCATATGGCTCACGCCGCCTCCGTTTGATCACTCGAAGTTGATGATCGTGGACGGTTACTGGGTGCTGTTCGGTTCAGGCAACTGGGACCCGCGCAGTCTGCGACTGAACTTCGAGCTGGGCGTGGAATGCTATGGACGCGAGTTAGCCCAGGCCATGGAAGCCATTGTTCAACAAAAACTCCACGGCGCCCGCGAAGTCACGCTCGCTGAAGCGGACGGTCGACCGGTCCTGGCAAAATTGCGGGATGCAGCGGCCAGATTGTTCTCGCCGTATCTTTAACGGAGATGGAACAAAGGCCCACCGCCACGGCACCTCTCCTCCACCGCAGCGCAGCTCTTCAACAGTTGCCGGCACACCTTCCGCAACTTCCTCGGCTTCGCTTCGATATGGCGGCAAAATAACGGATTCTGTGCCGCAGGTGCGGCATTGCCCTTCACATTCCTGCGGGAACGGTGCATTACAAACCGACGCCGGAACAATTCATTCCGTCGCATCTTTTCAATCAAGATCCCGGCTCCTCTATTT
>CAYJNU010000341.1:0-9033 GCA_964371005.1 uncultured Verrucomicrobiota bacterium
GGTCGAACCCACAACCTTCGGCTCCGGAGGCCGACGCTCTATCCAATTGAGCTACCCGCGCAACCGTCGGCATCCTAGTCCATCCGCGGGCGACCGGCAACCTTTTACGCGGTGCCACCTTTTGCCCGTCGGGGTGCGCTCTGGCATTGAGCCCGGACCGACCACCGGCTAAGCTCGCGGCCGATGAAGACACAGCTTGCTCTGCTCGCCGCCCTCGCCACCTCCGTTTGCGCGCAAACCAATCTCACATTCCCCCTCTGGCCCGATGGTGCGCCCGGCGCCCTCGGCAAGGAAGATAAAGACATCCCCACGCTGACACCCTTTCTGCCCGCACCGGAGGGGGCCAGTGGTGCCGCCGTTGTCATCTGTCCAGGCGGCGGCTACGGCGGCTTGGCCCCGCACGAGGGCGAACAATACGCGCGCTGGCTGAACGAGCAGGGCATCGGGGGTTTTTTTTTGAAGTCCCGCCTTGGGCCGGGAGGCAACCACCACCCCGCTTTGTTACCGGACGCGGCGCGCGCGGTGCGCACCGTGCGCGCCCGGGCTGCGGAGTGGAAGCTCGACACCAAACACATTGGCATCATGGGCTCCTCCGCCGGCGGCCATCTCGCCTCCATGCTCCTCACACATTTCGACGCCGGCCAGCCTGAGGCTGCGGATCCCATCGAGCGCCAAAGCTCGCGGCCTGATCTCGGCATCCTTTGCTATCCCGTGATCAGCATGAGCACGGATTTCACCCACCGGGGCTCGAAGCTAAATCTCCTCGGGCCAAATCCAACGCCGGAACTGGCGCGGGAAGTGTCCAGCGAACTGCAGGTGACGAAGGACACGCCACGGTGTTTTCTCTGGCACACGTGGGAAGACAAGGGGGTGCCGGTCGAAAACTCCCTGATGTTCGCGGATGCGTTGCGCAAGCAAGGGGTACGATTTGACCTGCACGTCTATGAACGCGGCGGCCACGGAATGGGCTTGGGCAGCCGTGAATGGAATCCGGAGAAGCGGCATCCGTGGACGCGCGATTGTGCGTTCTGGCTGAAAGAACACGGTTTCGCGCGCTGACCTTTGGCGGGAAGCCGCGGGCGATCAGTCGTTCACGCGTGGGCCTGGTGCCGACGCTCCAGTGCTCGTGCCCACTCGCGGCACAACCATAGCGGCACGAAGCCAAATACACCGAAGGAACAATCAATCAGCCGCCACCAAATGGGAATTCCGCGCACCGCGCCGAAGATCAGCGCATACGGAATGACCAACGCACACGCCATCAAGCCAAAGTCGAACAGCCAGCGGTTGCGGACCGGTTCGCGCAACGCGCCCACAAACGCCAGCGCGATGACGAAATGGCCGAACGCCAGCCAGTCTGTGCCGTAGGCCAGGAAGGGGTGCGACCCGAGCGTGTCATGCAGCGCAGTCTGGACTTTGACCAGCCATGTCGCCCAAGCCAGAGCCGGCGATGAAGCGGGAGGTTCGCCCTGTTGGTGGACTCCGGCCAGGTTGACCAGCCAGTCCAGTTCGGTCTCCAGTGGGATGGCCGTTGCACCGCTGAGCACAAGCCCCAAGATGAAGAGCGTGGTGGCCAGGCGAATCCTATGCAGGAGTTGTCGCTCGGAATTCATAGGGGTCTCGGGCGCATCCGCCGCATTGCTGGTTCGCGCAATTTCGGATCCGCACAAAGCGACAGGTGCCGTTCGGCCAGTTGCCGGGCTTTGGCAAACAGGCCGGAAGCTTGACGAAAAGCCGACGCTGGCTTGGTGAAGCAGAGATGCAGGCACGGAATCCACACGAACGCCGCCACAGTCATGGCCGTCAACCCGACCAGGATTCTGCGCCCGAGCGTTCTCATGCCTTGCTGAATCCGGGCGACCCGCCGGCCAACGTCAGTTGCTCGGGTCTGGGCAGTTGCGTCAGCGCGTAGAGCATTACGTAAGCGATGAAAAAGAACGCGGCGAACAACACGGCGAACGCCAGCCCGCTCGGGTGCGACGCCGGATTCGCCACCCACGCTCCGATGCTCTTGCCAAGCTGCATCGGACGCGCCAGCACATCCCAACTGTTGAAGCGCAGGAAGCGTCCGAGGTAAATTCCGAACCCGACCAAGGCCGCCACGCCGGCGATGAAGAACCACCCGATCACCCGACCGAACAACCGTGCGACCACCGCCTGCATGAGATAGAGCGACACGAACCCGAGCACAAAGCCCGTCAGCGCGCACAGCAGCACGAGCGAGAGGTCCACCCAGAAATGCCGGTAGAAGGTGATGGTGAGATGGATGACATCGGTGAAGATGTAAGGCGCGTTTGGGAAGAAGAGGAGCCACGCGGCGACGAGACTGGCAAACCGCCACCCGCGCCGCTCGCCGCGCCGGTCCAACTCGCATGCCAGCATCGCGAGCGGCAGCGGCAGCCAGGCGAGGAAGAGATTCCAGAGCAGAAACGTGTAACGCACATTGCCCGTCCACGCGACGCGCGCGCCCACCAGCGCCGCACAGGCGAGGGAGGCGAGCGTCATCGCCAGCATCGGAGCTCGGGTCTCACGCCTGAACAGGAACATTGCGATCTTCATATCAGGGTCATTTCGACAGGAGCATAGCCGGTTTTGGTCAAACACAGGAGGCACATTGTTGCCTCATCAGGGAAAGACCAATCGCCACGCCGCCTCAAACACCGTCTCGAAGAAGCTGCCGCGGAAATACTCCCTCCCGATGAAACGAGTCGGTCCGGCAGGGTCCCAGATAAAAGGCCGCAACACCCAGCAAACCTGGCTGCCGAGAAACAGGTTCACGGCCAGCCAGGCCAGCAAGACCTTCCATGCCACTGCCGCGCTACCGGCCCAGTGGCGCAACAGCGGGAATAGACGAACGTTGCCGACAACCCCGGCAAACGCGACGAGCACTGCCAAGGTCAATTGCAGCAGGCCGTACCCGGGGGAGGAGAGGCTGGTGACGCCGTCGAGCGGCGGGGTGTTCCAAACGACGAACAGTGCCAGCGGGCTGAAAGCGCCAAGCACGACCGACGTGACCGCAAAGCTCATCAGCACGGCGCTGAGCGATTGGCGAAACGTCACGTTCAGCCCGAGCAGCGGAGCGAGCATCGCGTTCAGCAACGCGTTGCCCAGCGTGGTCAGCAGGATGGCGAGCGGCAGCTTGATCCCCGTGTAGAGCGCCTGCCACGGATCGCGCCACCAACCCATCGCCGCGCCATACAACCCGGCGCCGAACACGATCGCCACGACGCAGGAGCGAGCGAGGCCAGTCGGCCGGGCGCATAGACGCTCGCTGAGCGGCGCGGGGTCCGCGCGCAGAAAGAGGTCGAGCGGGCGAAGCTCCCATGGCGACGGGAACGGATGATGGTCAGCGGTCATGATCGAAATGACTCGTTGGACGCGAATGCAGAGATTGGGCTCATTGTTGAGCGAAGCGGCGACCGTGCGCTGGAGCTTTCCAGGACTCAATCATCACAATGGCGTCACGGGATAGACGGCCTTCAGTACGCAGGCGGCGGTCCAGCAGCCGAGCGTGAGGAGCGGGGCGGCCCAGCAAAGCAGGTTCAACCAGGTCGCCCGTTTCGGCGGAATCTGGAAGCCGAGGAGCTGGAGAAGTCCATACAGCGGTGTCAGGACGGCGAAGCCCAATCCGACAAACCCGCAGGCGGCCCCGGCGGTGAGGCGCGTTCGTTTGACGGACGGCGAGAGGCGCGCCTCCAGCACTTCTTGGGGTGGATACTTGGCGCAGTGGAGACTCCCGTTCGGGCCGCCCGCGTAGCCGTGGCGGCATTCCAGGCACGCGCAGTCGTGCGGAACGTGGTAAGGAGGCGCTTTCGCGTTGAAGATTCCCGGAGAATCGGTGAGCAGGAATCCAATCCAAAGGAACAACGCGCCGGTCCCCACGTACAACAGCCCGATTCCCCGGCGCATGATCGTTTTGCCTCGCTTCCTCATAGGGCGGGGCGTGGTGGAAGTTCGGCCCGATCGCGCGCATACCAGTCAATGTTCCGCGTGAGCCAGATGACGACAGCGAGCACCGCGAACAATCCGCCCGTGCCGAGCAGCAGCGCGTAATCCTGCAATTGCAGCGCCACGTAGAGGAAGGCGTAGATGCCCGCCAGCAGGCCCGCGACGATGAACGTCCGCCCGCCGCTCTTCAGCATCTTCGCGCTGTGGAAACAGATCAGCAGCGTCGTCGCGCCCGCCGATGCAAGGTAGGCGAAGCTAAACGGAACGAACTCGGAGAGCGAGAGCAACCCGAGGTAGAACAGGCACAGCGCTGCACCGACAACGGCGTATTGGAACGGATGAATCCGCAACGCCGCCAGCAACTCGAACAGGAAGAACGCCGCGAAGATCAGCACGATGAACAGCACGCCGTATTTGATCGCCCGCTCCGTGTTGCGATAAGCGTCAATGCCCGAGAGGAAGTTCACGCCGAAGAGCGACGACTCCGCGTTGGCCGGCGTCAGGCACGGCTCGGGCCCCTGGCTGGTCCAGTGCTGCGGAAAGTTGCGTCCGTAATAGGACACCTGCCAGGTGGCCTCGAAACCCTCACGCGTCACTTTGCGTTCCGCCGGCAGGAACGTGCCGAAGAAACTCGGGTCGGGCCAGGGCGAGGTGAGCTTCACGGTGGTCTGCGCACCCAGCGGCGCAAAGCTCAGCCCGCCGCTGCCGTTGAGCGAGAGATCGAGTTGGAACGGAATCGCGCCATCGCCGTCCGGCAGACCTCCGACGCCGGCAAACACGCCGGATTGAAACCCGCCCAGCTTGCTCCCCGGCAACAACGGGCACGTCTTCTCGCCCCACTTGAGGTTCAGCGTTTCCTTCACGCCGCGCAGGTCCGGGATGGCGAAGGCGACGATCGCGTCATCCCACAACACCTCGTCCGCCTTGATGCGCAGCTTGGCGAAATCTGGTCGCGCAAACTGCCCGGCGAACTCCAGCTTCCCGGTATAGACCACCGCCGGGTAAATGCCGTAGCGCAACTGCATCGGCGTGATGTCGCCGGTGATCGCCAGGTTCGCCGGCAGGAAATACGCGTTGGCCGTGACCTGGTCCGCTACCTCGACCTTCTCGATCTTGCCCCCTGCTGAAACCTGTTCCTTCCACGACTTCACGGTGTAGCGGTACGGCACGATGAGCACCGGCCCGACGAGCTTCTGCTCGTTGCCCCAGCTCGACATGATTCGGCTGACCGCTTCGTTGCGCCGCCCCAGCCGCTCGCGCAAAACCGAGCGCACCATGTTGAGCGGGATCAGCAACAGCAGGATGAGCACGGCCACACCGGCCATCTTGAAGAGGGTTGCGCCGCGTCGCAGGAAGCCAGCGGCCTCCGACATTCCAGGGATTCTCAGTTCGTTCATGGTTCTGTTTAACTCGGTTTGGTTTGTGTCTCCGCCACGCAACGCGGGAAGTCACTGTGTTGCGCAAAGCTGATGGGGCTCATGGAGTGGTCCTTTTCAACTCGACGTTAACGGGGGCAATCGTGTAGCCCCGGCTTGGAGGCAACGGAAGCCCCTTCTTTTCCACAATCTCCCGCTCGCCCGACGAAGTCCGCATCCGGCTCAGAATCCTCAGAAGATGCCGCGCCGGAGCGAGGAGTTCCTCGGTTACAAGCGCCACCCTCGGCACGTTAGCCTGCTCCTGCACGTAACCTTCGGCTTCGACATGCACTTCAACGAAAAATGGAATAGTGCTGCCACCTGCGTCATCACGTGTCGGATCACCTCCCCCCAGAAACCCCGCGACTCTGTATATGCTATCCGGGGCAAACCCATTCAGTTCATAGGAACCATCCACGCCGGACACCGCATAGCGGGTAGGCGGAGTGGCCTCGGCTGATTCCGGGACGGGATACGGTTCGCCCCGCACCTTCGCACCCGGAATCGGCTGACCTTGCGCATCTGTGATCCGTCCCCGAATGGCAATGAGATCCCGACGTGCCTGCAAAGTCACTGTGGCGGCCGCGTTGCCGGCGACGCGATAGACCATTCTGGGTCGCACGGTTGCCAACTGCCCCTTTCCAGTCCTGGAAACTACCCCGACAGAGAGTTCATAGTCTCCGCTCGGCAAGCCAACAAAGCTGAATTCTCCCTGCGTATCGGTGATGGTTTCCCGCGTGATCGAATCACCTTTTGCTGTGACGAGGGCGTTGCTTGCCGGCGGGGTAGTCTCATACATCCCATCGAGCACCCGCCGGAATTCGCTTTCCAGGTTTGCCGCGTTTGCTAAGTCGAGCTTGGCGAGCGCTGCCCGAGAGAGGTCGGGCGTGACGTCCACGACCTTGCCGCGAATCTGAACATGGTTTTCGCTTCCTGCGCAATCCGGCCCCCACAAACACGCGAAAGCGAGGACCACGGTGGTAGAAAAACGAGCTACTTGCTTCAGCTGTTTCATGGCTTCATCTCAGTTGTCTCGAAGTCTTATCGCGCCCGGGCGAGTCACTCAACTGCCTGGTGACACCGGGCATCTCAATACTCTGGTTTAACTCCTTCGACACCCTGGACAAAAAGTGCCGGAGGATACTCAGTTGTCTGTCCTCCCAACTCAAGTTGGTACAACCGATAACTGTCATCGAACCTCAAGAAGCTCGGGTCGTGTTCACCCCGCAACGCCCAACTCAGCCGATACATGCCGTTTGTTGGATCGGTGTAGATGAAATCCACGTGGGTGTACTTCTGCGCGCCCATCGGCGTGTCTCCGGAATTCGTGGATGCCAGGAAAGCAGACTGACGCGCTGCTCCACCGAGTCGGGCAACGTAAAGCCGTTGCTGGTTCTTTGCCTTTGGGCGCCACGTCAAGTAATCCTGCCAGACATCTGCCGCAGGAGGCAGTGGGCGTTCTTCAAAGCCAAACACACAGGTTGAGCGCCAATTACCGGTGAAACCGAACACTGGCTGTGGCGGATTGGGAATGCGGCTAAGAGGGTACAGGAAGACACCGACAATGCCGGCGCGAATTATCACTACAACCACAATGCCAACGCCGAGAACGGCGGCAACATGCGTTATGAATGACCGGCCCGACTGTTGCGAACACGGGTTAGCTTCACGCCCAATGCCGCAGGGTTGACGAGTCTCGCGCATGGTTGCTCCGCGCCTTAGTTGTTCAATTCGTGCCGCCCCGCAGGCACTGCCCCCAGTGGTTCAGGAAGAAGATTTTCTCCGTCGGCAGGAACGTGTTAGCCGTGCCCACCAGCGGGCGCAGGGCCGTTGTCATTTGCACCACGACCAGGACGAAGATCACCACCCATGTTCGGAGGCCCACTGCCGAGCGCGCCTTCGAGTGCGAAAAGCCATTCTCCAGAAACCGCAGCCCGAACAGCGTCGAGATGAACCAGAACATCAGGTGCAACGCGCCCATCCAAGCGGCGGACTTGGTGGACTGCGAGAACAGCCACGCCACCGGCGCGAAGCCAATCAGCAGGATTGTCATCAACATCAGCAGCCCGGTCACGAGCCCGAAGATCTCGGCCAGCCGCGCTTGCGAGCCGCTCAGGCACGCGAAGATGTAAAGGCTCGGCAGGCAGATGAGCGATGAAATCAGCAGGCCGGCGGAAATCTTCACCGGCGCCGCCCACCATTGCGTGCCGCCGGAGAACGAACCGACCACCGCGCCATACACCAGACTGCACACCACCGCCACGAAGAGCATCGCGGCGATGAGCTTGCCGCTGCCGGGCTGCCGCAACTGGAACATCACCCGCCGCGGCTGGCGCAGGATACACTCGATGGCGGTCACGAAGCTTGGGATCGGTTCGCGCTCCGCCGGGTCGTCACCGAGCGGGCGCGGGCCGTAACCGGGCGGCATGGTTGGAGGGATTTGAGGCGGGACCTGCCCTGGCGGATTCATGTCATTCATGGCTTGGCTTTCGTTGTTTGGTTTAGTCGAAGGAAAGGAGCTTGAGCACCGTGCGAAAGACGTTCTCGTAGAAATTCCCCTGGAACGCCGTGTCGCGCAGAAACACGACCGGCAACTGCGGCGCGCCGATGAACGGCCGGGCAATCCACGTAAGCTGGCTGCCGAGGAACAGGTTCACGGCGAGCCATGCGAACAAGACGCGCTGCGCGATCCGCTCGCGACCAGCCAGCCGGGTTAGGAGCTGGAACAGGCGCGCGTTGCCCGCGATGCCGGCGAAGGCGATGACGACCACATGGACGAGCTTGATGAAGCCGTAGGTCGCCGTGGACTTCACATCCGGCGTCATGGGCGGCGCGTTCCAGACAAGAAACCCGGCCAGCGGCGCGAACGCGCCCAAGATCGCCGCGATGACGGCGAAGCTCATCAAGATGGCCAGCAGCGATTGGCGGAAGGTGATGTTGAGCCCAAGCAACGGCGCAAGCATGGCGTTGAGCAATGCGTTGCCCAGCGCGGTCAGCAGCAGGATGAGCGGGAACTTGATGGCGACGAACAGCGCCTGCCACGGATCGCGCCACCAACCCATCGCCGCGCCGTAGAGTCCCGCGCCCATCACGATGACGGCGATCTGGAACCCAAACCGGCGTGTCTCGAAGTGCTCAGTCCAATCCGCAAGCGTCACCGCTTCCCCTTGCAGCAACGTGGCCATTCGCGGTTTGGTTGGGTTGGCAAACTGAGTGTCCATGGAAACTCGGGCTATGTGCGACCTTGCCGCCTGCCGGATCGCGCTTTCGCCACGCGCTCACGCCACTCTCTGGTTGACTGCGTCCTCATGGCTTTACCGTGTCACACCAACTACCTTGGTTCATATAGTAGTTCTCTCGGTGATTGTCAAACCTTCGTTCTCCCGGGGCCTGATGCGCCCCAACTCCGCGAGTATCGGCATGGCCATCAATAACAGGGCGACGCAGAACCACGGCCAGTTGAAGGTCGTGGGCAAGAGGTTTCGCAGAGCATCCACACCTTCGCTGGAAACGCGAATGGCATCCGCCATGAAAACGTAAAGTGCCAACCCCACGCCAATGAAGTTGAGCAGCCAAACGCGCCAGTTTGCGAGCAGGGGCAGTCTTGGCTGATCGAACTGGCTCGCCAGCGTGCCCCACACGATCATCAGCAGCGCGATCAGCACCGGCG
>CAYJNU010000342.1:0-9000 GCA_964371005.1 uncultured Verrucomicrobiota bacterium
GTGGTACTTTCGGGGATTGGTCCAGCCGTCCACGCGCGCGATGAGTCGTCGGCCAGCGGGCGAATCATTGGTACTGAGGAAGAGCTGTGAGTTGTCATCGCTGGCGATCAGAAAATAGTAGGAGCCGGTGGTCGGGGGAATGAGCAGGGCCCGAAGCCGCTGGCCGTAGTACTCATGGACGTCCGTTGGCGCCTCGAAACCGGTCGCGATGACCTCGTCGAGCGAGGGGGCAGCGGGAAAGGCGGCGTTGTTGGTCAGGTCTGCGATTGCGGAACCATCGATTTCGAGCCAGACCTCGCGGAGCACGCCGTTCGATTGGGCACGAGCGGAGGGGAGCAGGTGGAAGCATGGCAGCAGGCAAAGGGAAAAGAACAAGTGTAATAATCTCATCTCGGACTCTGTTGTGTAAAAGAAAAGTTGCTTCGCATACGACATGAAGCGCCTCCCGTGAAAGACGCGGTGTTCCAATCGCTGGACCAAATTAGCACGAAGGGGACGCTCTTGCCAAGCGTCCCCCGTGATTCAGTTCAGGAACCGGGCGACTTCGCCGGAATCAGGTCTCCGGCAGCCAGTCGCGCCTGGCTGCCGGAGAATGAGTTTCCCTTTAGTTGACGCTTTGTAGACGGTAGAAACCACTATCGCCACTGGGCGTGTTGGTGACTGAAAGGATCAGACTGTTGCCGGGGATAATCAACCCCACCGGTGTCCAAGTTGCATCCAACAACTGGCTCTTGAACAGCAACTGGTAATTCTTGTTCGTCCGGCTCAGGAACGACACGACGACCTTGCCATCGAGGGCAGCCGCCTTGAGTTTGGGTGGATTCACCGGTCGGTTGGTCTCAGCCGGCATCATGAAGTAGTAGTTGGCGTTGTAGTTGCCGCCAACGGTGGCGATCTTCAGAGTTTGCAGCGAGCCGCCCACGAACTGGGCATAGTTGCCATCGGGATCAATCAAGGGCACGTCGCTGTAGACCTGCCAACCGCCCAATCCAGGAACGCTGAACGTGCCCAGCAAGGCCGTGGTCTGATTGGTGGTGGTCACGCCGCTGGTCACCCGGGAAACGCTGGCAGCATCCTGCTGATAGCTGTTGCCGCCATTTGCGCCACGCATGAAGAGGTTGTACACCCCCGCGGGGTAATTCCTGGTGTAATTCGCCCAGTCGCCGCCACCCGTCCAACCGACATTATAGTCACCAAACCCGGTGCCCATGAACTTTTGGCGCGCGATATCCCCACAGCCTTCGGTCGCCATGCCTCCGGTTGTCCCGGCTGGCCGGTAGGCGCTGCTCGTATCGGTGTTGTGAGAATCCACTCCGTCGGTGCTGCTGCGTCCGGCGTAGGCGTTGGTTTGCGGATTGTCGAAGAACAGGCCCGCAGTGGGCGTGTTTGTGTCCGTGTAATTCCAGTCTTCCGCCTCGAACAAATAGGCCGGAGTGATCGTGTCAAACGACAGACGGGAAATGGTCGTATTCCCGTTGACGGAAGTTATTGTGATCACGGCCGTATAGATCACGTTGGCACTCAGCGGGAGGCTGACGTTCACGGCAGTGGACGTGCCGCCGATCACCAAACCATTGGCGGTGGTGAAGTTGGTGACCACGGTCTGTCCTGACATATCCGTACCGGTCAATTGCACGGAGATGTCGCTCCCGTTGATCCCAGCCGTCGAACTCGCCGTGAAGGAGAGGGTGCTGGCTGCCTGGAATTGATATGTGCCATTGGGATAGGCATCGCTCAAGACGGGAACAGTCAAATCCGCGGGTACCAAGGCGTAGAAGTTGATGTTGATGCCACCGCCGACAATCGAGACGCGGAAGGTGTTGGTGAAGCCGTCGAGTTCCAGCCGGACCGGAAGGCCCGCCGAGTCCAGCAGCGGAGTCCAGGCGAACCGATGCCAGTCCCCGGTGTACTTGGGCGCAAAGAAGCCAAGGTCCGTGAGGGTTTGGCTGATGGTGCCCCAACCCCCCGTCACCCGCGAGAGTTTTGCCGCGTTCGCGCGACCGTTCGGAGCGTCACTCGGGCTGGCGACGCGCATGTAAACATTGTAAGTGCCGGCCGGATATGTCCGGGTGTAGTTTGCCCAGTTTCCGGCGTCATTGTAGCCCGTATTGTAGTCCACAAAGCCGGTGCCGGATTCATAGCCCGGACGCGTGACATCACCGGCGACTTCGATTTCCAGCCCAGGAATCCCACTGCCTGCGTTGCCCGAAGGCCGGTAGGCATTGCCCGCGTGGGCGTTGTCATGTTCATCCACATCAAACACGGACGGAAGGCCGTAGTAGCCATTGATCATGCCATCAAAAAACAAACCGCCGTTGTAATCGTAATCTTCCGTCTCGAAAACAAAGGTAGTGGGTTCAAACGTTTCAAAGATGTTGGTCGAGGATGTGGTGCCCGCCGCATCGGTCAACGTGATAATGGCAGTGTAGAGCTTGTTCGTCTCGACGGGGCAGGTGACAATCCGAGCGCTGGTGGAACCGCCAAAGGTCAGCTTGCTGTTGACGTTGATGCCGTTCAACGTCACGTTGATCCCGGCGTCAGTGATTCCCACGGAGGAATTCGCGGTGAACGTCATCTGGTTGGTGACCTGGAAGATGCCGCCACTGGCTGGCCGGAAGTTACTGACAAAGGGAGGCGGGCTCTGGCTGAGATCCGCGGGCATGAGCATGAAGAAGCCGATGTTGTGACCACCGCCGGTGATGGTATAACGGAGCGTCTTGACGGCGCCGCCAGTGAACCGGGCGACGTTGCCAGCGGGGTTTCTCACGGGCATCCAGACATATCTTTGCCAACCGCCGGTGCCGGGAACATCAAAAGTGCCCACGTCGGAAACGGTTTGCTCGGTCGTGGTGGCCCCGATGACTTCAGAGAGACTGGCAGCGCCCGTTTGACCACCGGTGTTTCCGCTCGCCACGCGGACGTAGATCTCATAGACCCCAGCGGGGAACGTGCGCGTGTAATTTGCCCAGTTTCCGCCGTAGGCCCAACCGAGGTTGTAGTCCTGGAAACCTTCGTGATCCATTCGGAGAATATCGCCAGCGCCTTCCGTGGACAGCCCAGCGCGGGTCCCATAGTTGTTGTGAACCTCACCACCGGCGCGGTGGAAATCAATCCCCTCCTCCGCGTAAAGGTCGGCGTAAGCGTTGGTTTGCGGATTATCGACAAACCGCCCCGAGGGAGGATTAAGGCCGTAATCCGTGTAGTTCCAGTCTTCCGCTTCAAAGGTATAGGCTGGAGTGATGGTGTCGAAGAGGAGGTTGGTGCTTGCGGTGTTGTTGTCGGCATCGAACACCTGAATCGTTACGGTGTAAACCGTGTTGCTGGTCAGCGGCATGGTCACGACCCGGCTCGTGGGCGTGCCCCCGACCGTCAAGCCATTCGCGCTCGTGAGCGTCTTGGAAGTGCCCTGCCCATTCAGGTTGGTGGCATTGACGACCATGATGATGTCACCTGCGTAGATGTCCACCGAGGACGTGATATCCATGGCAAACGTATTGGTCGGCTGGAATTGATACGCGCCATCCGGGTAAAAGCTGGTGAAGGCGATGTCGCCGACCGAGTTGGTTTCGGTGTCGGGCGGCAGAAACATGAAGAAATTCACGTTGCAACTAGCTTGGACGAAATCAAGACGGGCGGTCTGCAGCGTGCCATCAAGGGTTACTTCAACCAAGCTACCTCCCGCATCGGTCAAGGGCACAAACTGGTAGTTTTGCCAGCCCCCGGTGTTGGGAATGGCGAACCGCCCCAAGGGAGCACCACCGACCGACACATCCATGCTATCCGTCGTGGCTCCGTTTGGATTCGCGGCACGCGCGTAGATGTTGTAGGTGCCGGCGGGGAAGTGTCTCGTGTAGTTCGCCCACTCGCCGCCACTGGTCCATCCGACGTTGTAGTCTGTAAGACCATTGAGGTACTGCGCTCGTCTTGGATTGTCACCTGTTGCTTCATTTCCCAAGCCGCCATTCGCGCTGGTGCCACCCGGCCGGTAAGCCTGGCCACCCTCATTGTCAGAGATGTAGGCGTCAACGCCGGAAGTGGTGGCGCGACCGGCATAGGCATTGGTCTGAGGGTTGTCAAAGTACAGCCCCGAGGCGGAGTCCGTGTAGTCCCAATCTTCCGCCTCGAACGTGTAACTGGGGTTGATGGTGGTAAAAGACACCGTCTGGTTCGCCGAAGCGCCGGTGGCATCCTGGATGGTAATGTCGGCGGTGTAGAGCCGGTTGCTCTTGAGGGTCGCGCTCACGGTTTCGCCGGTGTTCGGGCCGGCGAGGGTCAACCCTTTGTCCGCGGTCAGGTTCTGCAGCAGTGTCTCCCCGTTCATCTTCTTGCTGGTCAACGCCACGGTCACGTTCGTGACGCCCGCCGGAGAGCTGGCCATGAATGAGAGCGTCGGAGAATACTGGAAAAGTCGTGCCCCATCTGGATAGACGCCTGTGATGGACGGCTGGGCCACGGCGATTGAAACAAAGGCCATGCCGCTTAGCAGAGCGGCGGACCTCAGGAAGGATACGATGCCTGGACTTTTCATTTTGGATTTATGCGGATGCGCCCGCAACTTCGGGGTTCTGGTTGGTTTTGGTTCGAACGGATTATTCTTCATCGTCGCTCCGAGTCGTTTTTCGGGCAATGATGAGAGCGAATACTGGCACAGATGCGAGGGAGGTGGTATCACGCGAACACGGGAGGGTCAAGGGGAGAAGTCCGAGGTTCGAAGTCCAAAGGGTCAAAACAGCCGTTCCTTGAGGGCCTTGGCCACGGCACCGCTGCGCGTGTGGACGTGCAACTTCGCGTAAATATTGCGCAGGTGGGTGTCCACCGTGTGGTAGCTCAGCGAAAGCTGGTCCGCAATCTCCTTCTTCAGCAAGCCCTGCGTCATCAGTTCCAGGATCTTCTGCTCGCGGGGCGTGAGGCTGTAATCGTTCTTGGGCGCCAATTGGCGGCTGAACATTTCCAGGACGGAATGCGCCACGCGCGGGGTCATCGAGGCGCCTCCGGCATAAACGTCCCGGATGGATTCGATGATCTTGGCCATCGAAGCCGTCTTGAGGAGATAACCCGAAGCGCCGGCGCAGATGGCTTTGAAGATTTTGTCGTGGTCGTCAAAGACGGTGAGCATGATGATGCGCGTGGCCGGGGAGATGGCCTTGATGCGCTGGACGGCGGCGATGCCGTTGAGACCCGGCAGTTCGACGTCCACGAGAGCGACATCGGTCGTTGCACCCGTCTGCAGCGCTTCGATCGCGTCCTCGGAGTTGGAGAACTGCTCCACGACCGTGATATCCGGCACCTGGCGGAGCACGCGCGCAACGGTGTTGCGAAAAGTGTGATTGTCCTCGATGAGCCAGACCGAAATGGCGCGCTCCCGGTTCGATCCGATGGCCGGCAGGGGAACGTTGCTGGCCGGGGAAACCTCCCGCGACCGGCTGGTGGTAGCCGTTTCGTTCAAGGGTTGTCTGAGTGCTCTGCCAGGCATGATACCAGGTAGGTTTCGATCCCGCATCCCCCGCGTTTACGTGATGTCGGCTTTCAGGGTGACTTCGCTCCCACCTTCGGAGCGGCTCTGGAACTCGATGCTGCCACCCAATTCCGCCGTGCGCCGGCGCAGGTTCTTCAAGCCGTTGCCCGCGCGGACCCGGGCGGCGTCAAAACCGCAGCCGTTGTCGCTGACCTGAAGTCGAAAGCGGTGGCCCTCGACCGCGATCCGAATCTCCACCCGGGACGCGCCGGCATGCTTGGCGATGTTGTGCAGAATCTCCTTGAACATGGGAAAGACATTGCGGCGAAACTCCAGGGAAGGCACGACAGCTCCGTTTAGAGCCGGCGACTGAAATTCGAAGGGGATGCCCGGCAACATCGTCCGGGACACTTCCTTCATGCGCAGGATCAGGTCTGGCAGGTTGTCGCTCTTCGGGTCCAGAAACCAAACGATGTCGCGCAGGGATTCGATGGTCTGCACCGCAACTCGCCGGATTTCGGCAATTTCGCCGCCACTGTTCGGCTGCTTGGGAATAACTTCGCTCAGGAGCGCGATGCTGCCCAGGTTGCTGCCCACCTCATCGTGTAAATCGCGTGCGATGCGCAACCGCAGGCGGTTCAGCTTGCGTTCGGCGCCGACACGGAGCTTGTAGGCCATGGCCAGCGTCATCACCACCGTGAGGGCGAGAGCGAGTTTGAACCACCACGTTTGCCAGAAGTGCGGCAGAATCGTCAGCGCCAGCGAGGCGCCGACTTCGTTCCAGACGCCATCTGCGTTCCGGGCAATGACCCGGAATGTGTAATCGCCGGGCAAAATGTTGTTGTAATGCACCACGCGCTGATCGCCCACGTCGCGCCACGCGGATTCCACGCCCTCGAGCTTGCAGCGAAAGCCGATTCCGTCGGCTTTGTGAAAGTTCAACGCTGTAAAATGAAACTCAAGTTCACCTTGGCCTGCGGGAGCGCGAATCGGGGAGGACGTCTCCAGCGTTGAACCAGCCGTGGCCGATCCGCGGGGGGCATCGCTCCGCGTCCAAGACGGTGGCAAGATGGGAGTTTTGTCGGCCAGCACTTGCTCAATGAAGACCGGGGGCGGCGTTTCGTTGACGGGGATCTCCGGCCACACCGCGACCAGGCCTTTGGTCGTGGTGAACCAAAGACGGCCATCGTGTGCCTTCCAGGCAGAAGGTTTGGCCACGCCGTTGCAGAGCGTGGTTTCCATGCCGTCGGTCTTGCCATAGGCAACGCTGACCAGGCTGGTCTTGTCTCCTTGATCGAGTGCATCGAGATCGCGTTTGCGCACGCGGAAGATGCCCCGCGAACAACTCATCCACAGCCAGCCGTAGTCATCCTCCAGGATTTCAAAGATCTCATCGCTGAACAAACCCTGCTCCCGGCGGTAAACCGAAATTCGGCCATCGCGGAAACGGTTCAACCCGCCGCGGCTGGTGCCGATCCAGAGACTGTTTTGATGATCGGCGTACACGGCAAGCACCGCGTTGTCAGACAACCCCTCTGCGGTGGTGAGCCGGCTGAACGTGCCCTCATTCCAACGGCTCAAGCCGCCGTCGGTCCCGATCCAGAGATTGCCGGCGGCATCTTCGCAGATTGCTCGCACGCTGTCGCCGGCGAGTTGGTTGGCTGTCGTGAAATTGGTGAAGCGTCCGGCGTGCAGACAGCTCAGTCCCTTGCCCGTGCCCACCCAGAGATTCCCGGAGCGGTCCTCGTGAATCGCCCGCACCGCGCCACGGATCAGCCCGTCCTTCCAGGTGAACTGGGTGAACTCACCATCCTTCAGCCGGGTTAAACCGCTGTCCAGATCCGCGCCAATCCAGAGACCGCCGTCGCGGCCTTCAGCCAGCGAGAGGAGCAGGTCATCCGACAATCCATCTGCCTTGAGGTAAGCCGTCACCCGCTCGTCCTTCAGGCAGTTCAGTCCGCCGCCCCAGGTGGCGGTCCACACGCCCCCGTTCCGATCTTCGAGCACGGACATCGTGTTGTTATGCGTGAGCCCCTTGAACCGGTTGTAGGGGAAAAATCGCTTGGGGGTGAGCCGGATCAAACCATCCTTGGAACCGACCCACACGTTGCCCTCCCGATCTTCAAAGATGGCGTTGACCCGGTCATAGGCGCTGCCTTCGCGGTTGAGTTCGTTGAAGAACCGGCCCTCCCGAAACCGGTTGAGCCCGCTGTAGGTTCCGACCCAGAGATTGCCCGCGCGGTCTTCGCACACCGTGGTGACGAAGTTGTCCGACAACCCGTAAGTCTGGTCGTAGGTGTGAAACTGGCCCGTGTTGTACCAGATCATGCCCTTCCCGGATCCGATCCAGAGCCGCCCCGCCCGATCCTGCGTGATGCCACGAATGGAATTATCCGGCAACCCGTTGGTCGTGGTGAAAGCTTTCACCCGATCTCCGCTCAGCCGGATCAGCCCTTGAGCCGTGCCGATCCACACGATGCCGTCGCCATCCTGATAAACCGCCCGGATGTTCTCCGACAACAAGCCACTCAGGGCTCCAAATCGGGTGAATTTTCCCTCCTGGTAGCGACTCAGACCGGTCGCGGCTCCGATCCAGACCGTCCGTTCGTTGGCGCGGTAAATGACGTTGATCGCATCGCCAGCCAGTCCGTTGGGTGCCTCGCAACGATTAAACACTCCGTCTTTCCACCAGATCACCCCTCGCGACGTGCCGATCCACAACCGCCCTTGTCCGTCCTCGCACAATGAGTTGATGGAGTTGTCGGTCATCTGCGGTGTGTTCTTCGCGTCGAAGACCGTGAAGCGAACGCCGTCGAATCGCGCCAGGCCGTTCTGCGTGCCCACCCAGAGATAACCGTCCCGGGTCTGCGCCAGGCTCTGCACCACGCCGTGCGGGAGTCCTTCGTCCGTCTGCCACGTGCGCGTCGTGTAGGAGAATTCCGGCCGGTCCAGGCTGAACCAATCCAGCCAGTCGCGGTTGCCACTGATCTGACGACGGTGAGAAATCCGGGCCGGCTCGATCGGATCCACGGCAAACACCTCCAGGTTGCCATCGGGGTTTTGCCCCAGAGCCGGATATGGTTGGGACTGGCCGCGCATGGATTCCCACCCGCTCCACCGGTTCGGCTCGTTCGGCTTTTCCTGCCAGCGATGGACCAGATTGGTTTGGGTCGGTTCCACCGCGAACAACTCGAGGCGTCCATCGGCATTCCGGCCAACCGCCAATCCGGGATAAGCCCGGGTGTCGAAAGGCATCCATTCGCTCCATTCCATCCGATTGCTGACCAACGTTTGGCACAACCGGTTGACCAGCCGGCTGCGGCGATGGACCCCGAACACCTCCAGCCGGCCATCCAGATTCTGGCCAACCGCCAGACCGGGCAGGAGGTCGCCCCCCAAGCTCACCCAAGCCGACCAACCGGTCCTTCCGTTGGGCACATTCTGGCGGCGGTGCCACAAGTCCCCGCGCCCGGCTCGCACGCCAAAGACCTCCAGACAGCCTTCCGAGTTCCTCACCACCGTGAGTTCAGTGTCCAGTCCTTCAC
>CAYJNU010000343.1:0-8949 GCA_964371005.1 uncultured Verrucomicrobiota bacterium
GCCGCACCGGGGACAATACCCCCAACGCTGCCCTGCCGACAACCCCAAGAATCGGTCTGTTCTGACTGCCGCCTGACCGCGTCAACTCGCCGGTATAAACAGGCCGAGGCCGAAGTGGGCGGCGTAACCCAAGCCCAACGGGCCGGAAACCGGTTCGGCAAATGTGAGCCTGAACGCTGTTCCGGGGTGACTCCCGCGCAGCCCCTCGCCGTGGAACCGCTGACTCTGGAATTCGAGGGGGCGCAGGCGGCGCGAGCCGACCGGGATTGCTTCGATGGGATCAATCCTCTTGGGCAAAGGCAGGCCAGCCTCAGTCAGCAAACGCCGCACGTCATGTGCGGGCGAGCCTATGGGCCAGCCTTCGGCATCGAGCTTGGGTCGGCCATCGCGATGTGCCTTGGGGTGGCGGGTCGGAACGAACGGCGTGAGCGAGCGCCAGACTTTGGACTCCGCGAGCAACCGACAGTCGGAGAACGTATCGGCGTCGCCAAAGCCCAGCAGCACGAGTTGCAAATCGTGCCCGCCGTGGCCCCACACGCGCTGCAAAGATTCCAGCGCCCTTCGCGCCGTGGCGTCGAAGCCCTCGCGCGCAAACACAGTGACGTGGGTGACGGCGTCGCGCACACCGTTGGCCTCGCAAAAGATGAAGGCGTGACGATGACCCTCCAGCGGCTTGCCATCCGGGCCAAGTCCGGTGAACACGGTGGGAGCCGGCCCGTCCTTGAAGCGCGCCACCAAGGCTTGATGCACGCGCTCCGCCACGGAAACGGCCCGGGTGATGCGCGGCAGCACGGCGCTCGCGACACTGAACCTGGCCACGGTGGGGCGGCTGAGCCGGGGCTGGAGACGGATCGGAGCCAGGTCGAAACAGTCTTCGCGCCGAACATAATCCACCAGCTTGGAGCCGGGCGGGAGCGTCCAACCGGCGAGTTGCAAGCCGCCAGTGTCCGCGTGCAACGCCTCGAAGAGATCGGCCGGCAACGTTGGCCTGGCATTCCTCTTGGTGCCTTTTCTTGGTTTGGATCTTGGTGCGCTTTCGGCTGGTGCGGCGGTGGGGGCGAGCGTAGCACGCCATTGCTGGAAGGTGGCTTCGCTTTGTGGAACCAGCAGGCGAACCAATTCATGGCCCGCAGGCAACGGTTCGTTCTCCGGCAGTGCGTCGGAGTTGGCGGCAAAGGCGAGATCGTTGGGCAGCAGCTTGGCTTCGACGAGGCTTTCGGCCCGACCCAAGTAACTCAGGCGCTCGCAGAGGATGCTGAACACGCGGCTCTGTTCTGGCGACAGGTCAGCTTCCCACTTCACCCGCAATGGGCCGGCGGCGTGGATGAAGGTGTCGAAGACTTTCGTGGTTTTCTGGTTGCTGCCTTGAATGACCGGCATGTAGTGGCGGGTGTGCCCGAGGCTGGCGGGGGGCAGTTGGTAGGTGGCCGGGTGTTCCACCAGAGTTTCGATCAGCTTGCGCATCATCGACTCGGAAACTTCCTCGCGCGTCGTCTTGAGATGCCAGGTGGCAATCAAACCGCGCAGGATGCGCCACGGTGAGGGAGGCCACTCGACTGCGCCTTCGTTGACGTGGCGGCCCCACGGCGTCGCGTGGAAGCGGCCGGCTGGAAACCGAAGTTCGATGACGGGCATGGTCACTCCTCGAACTTGACGGTTGTTTTGGGCGGCTGTGCGAAGCTGCTCTTGGCCCCGGCGATGAGGCTGGGCAGAGCCTCTTCGAGCTCTTGCAATGCGGGCAAGGTGAAGCCAGCCGGGCGCTTTGCTTGGATGTCGCCGTCGAGTTCGAGGTCACAGGCCGTCCGCAAACGCAGGCCGTCGCGCAAGAAGCGCTGAATCTTGAACAGTGCCAGCACGGTGATCAGCTGCTCCACGGCGGTACCGAGGCCGAAGCCGCGAATAAGCGCCAGATCGAGGGTAAAATAGGCGGTGATTTCGCCGCAGAATTCCTCGCGATGGAACGGGACGTTTCCGAAGCCCTCCTTTGCAGTCTGGCCCTCAGCTCCTTTCGTGGCACGAACGCGATCATTCTTCACACCTCCACTCGGTGCCACGGTAATATTCTTCGCCTCGATGAACGCCGTGAGCGATCTCGGAAGCCTTATCACGCCGGCAATCTTCTCAAGGAAGATGCCGTGAACAAGGCTGTTGATGTCGTATTTCAAAAGCGCGGCGACCAGCTTTTGGCGGTCGAACGGTTTGCCGTCCTCGAATCCGACTGCCGTCACGAAGTCCTGAAACCAGCTCGTGTTCACGATGTAAGGGCTGTTTAGCCGATGTGCTTCCAGAACAGAATTGGTAAGCGGTTCTCCCGCCTTGTTCGTGACGATGACGGAGGGCAAGCCGTTGAGGGGCGCAACCCAGTCATTCGCCTGGATGTCCCAACAGACGGTTTCGAGCCGATTGGCCATGCTCTGGGCGGACTCGACCAGCAACATGTCGGTGCCGTCCGGCAGCTTGTATTGCGCAGCCCCCAGGTCCGGGAAGCCGGTTGGCTGAAAGCGGGTGCCGGCAACGGGTTTGAGTTTGGCCTGTAGAAGAAGGCGCGGTTCGGATTTGAGGGATTCGAGGTTCATCTTGATGTGTTTGTTGAGAGTTAAGGATTCAGGGGCATTCAGACACGAGACGCTTCCGCAGGCCGGAGGACGGTGGCGCGGAGATGCGGCCACTCACGCGGGGCGAGCGGAAAGAGTAAAGCGGCGGCGGTGCGTTGGACAACTTCGCCGCGCAGGGGAATTTCCCCCAAGGCGGGCGGGAAGCCAGAAGCGCGCAGGCGGCGAGCGGCGAGCCGGGACGCGGTGGCTCCGTCGCCGGCGGCAGCGCGGTGATGGATGGCTAGAACCAAGGGAATAGTCTCCTCGTTCGGGCGCTTGGGCAGGTAGCAGAGTTTGAGCAGCGCGTAGAGCGCGGGGGGCTCACACGTGACTGGGGCGGGCGTAGGTTCCTTGTCCGCCGACCAGTTGATCAAGCTCAAGCCCCAGAGCAAGTCGGCGAGGAGTTTATCGTCCGTCTCGCCTTCGATGAAGGCGGCAATGTCCGCAACGCAGGCGTAACAGCGGGCGGTTTCCGCCAAGCCGCCGGTGCCCGCCTTTTCGGCGCGGATCAGCCGCCGGGCGAAGATGGCGTTGAGGACGGCTGGCAAAGGAGCTTGGCTCCATTGCACGTCGTTGGTGGCGTTGTCGGCCCAAGCAAATTGGCCGTGCCGCGGTGTCTCGACCGGTTCGAGGTGGCAGCGCAGGGCCAGCCAATCATCACCAAAGCTCCCGGTTAGCGAAGCCAGTGCGGCAGCGAGGCGAAATTCGCGTGAACCGGTGTTCGCTTCAAGCAACCAGCGCGACGACAAACCCTGGAGCGGACGTAGAAAGGCGGTTTCCTTGGTCCAATGCAAACTCCGGGCAACCGCTTGTTCAGCGCGGCCCAGCGCGATGAGGACAGCTTGAAGCCGGTCGGCACTGTTCTGTTTGCAAAGTTCTAGGATGCGGGCTTCGAGTTGGTTGAGAGCGCGTGAGACAGAGGCCGGGGGTTCCTTGGCGGTGGGGCCGGCCTTGCTGCGCAAGCGAGCGATCAAGCCATCCGCTTCGCTGATCAGATCGGCGCGTGAGTTGCGCCGGACAACGACGCGTTCGAGGGGCGTGGCGAAGTAGTTTTTCCCGTTGCGCTGACAAAACCCATACCGCTGGAACGAAGACAGCCCACGGTCCACCCCGAGGGTTACGGCTGCACGAGCGAAATCAATGCCGTTGCGCGCGGGTCGTGAACCCACTTGCGAGCGAGCTTCGCCAAACACGGCCTGTAGTTCCGCGAGCGTAACCGGATTTCCCCAGAGTGGCAGCCAGAGTTCTGGTCGGCTGCTGGCCTCGTCCTCGCCCGCACTGCTCGCGTAACCTGCCGCAGTCGGGCGCACGCTGAAGGGGTAAGCCAGCGCTCCTTCTTCGCCGGCCTCCAGACGCCGGACCGCCGCCGCCGCGAAGAGAAGGGCACCTTCGATCATGAGGATGAAATCCCAAGGGTTTACGAAAGAATCACCGGAGAAGCCTGCACAATTGTTAGGACCGCCAGCAGAGCCTGGGAAAAACTGGCCGATAGCGGCCTTCGTTTTACTACCCGCGACGGTTCCGCCGAACATCGCGGCATCGAGCGACAGTTTGCTCTTGGCTAGTTCGGCGGGCGGTAGCGGCTCCGCAAGTGATATGACTTCGCAAAGCCGTTGCATGAAATTACTAGAGAAGTCAGCGTTGCCATCGTTCGCGCCAGTTCCCAGAAGCGGTGGAAACGTGGCTTTGAACGAAGTGGTTGGCGAGTCGGCATTGACCAAGATGGTCACAGAGTCGATCCAGTTCACGACCGCGTCTGGCCATTGCCCGCGCAAGTCAGAGATGAGTTCGATTTTGCCGTCGCCGTCCGGAGCTTCGTCGAGACCCCGGCGTTGAAGAACTGACCGCGCTGCTGAGATTGCCGAGCTGTAGCCAGCGAAGCGCGGGCTGCTGGAGTTCATGATGGCATCTGCGATGCACGTTGCCGCAGTTGGCTGATTCCGCTTGCCGGTCTTGATCTTCTTCCCGGTAACAGGGTCTTTCTCTTTGAGCTTCTCCTCTTGGAAGTAGAAACCACTCCCGCCATTCCACGGCGCGAGGATGGGCGTTGGCTGGTATCGGTGCAGGAAGAAATCAAGCAGCGCGTCGCGGTCGAGAGTGGAGTGCAGGAGGAACGTGTCGCGTTCCCAGCAACCGGCAGCGGCGGGGTCCGCTTGCTCGGCCACGAGCCGCAGGATGCCGAGGGCTTTGAGGTAGTGGGCTAGCGGAACCGGAGTGCAGCCCGACAGTGTTAGCTTGAATTGGGCACTCATGGTTGGTTCGCAGGTTGCGCTTCGGCGGCGGAAGCCCGGCCATCCGCAGCGCGCAGCAAGGTTTCGAGGTAGGCGAGTTGGAAAAGCCCGAGGCGGTTGCGCAGGGCCAACATGCGGGCGAGCCACGACGGGCCGCGGACAGAGTCAGAGCCCATCTCCATGAGGCCGAGGTCGAGTTTCAGAGGCGCACTGCTCGCAGCGGCGTCGAGCCCCAACGTGATGAAGGCCCGGGGTGGTATTTCGTCGCCGTCGAGAATGCCGCGCGCCATTCGGGTTTCAGGTGGGGAACCGGCGGGTGGTTCTTCGCCGGGCAGTGCGCGGATGGAAAGCCGGACCTTGCCGTGGTGGGCGGCGATGAGGTAGGCGACCAGGTCGCGTTCGGACTGATCCGCCGGCCCGGCCTGCAGCCAGGCGAGGGCGGAGGCGAGTTCGTGACGGAAGTTGGCGCGGGCGCAGCGGCCGGTGTTCTTTCCGGACTTGGCCCAGAGCGTGTTGCGCCGGCTTTCGTCGCCGGCAACGAGCATGGCTTGGAAAGCGGCGAGCGCCTTGCCCAAGTCATGCCAAAGTGCGGCTGTGCGGAGCGCGCTGGCGTGGTCCTCCTGCAGCAGTCCGCAGGCGACCAGCGCATGTACTAGCGCATCGGTTTGCTTTTCGACGTGGCGGGTGTGATCCACGAGTGAAACCCAAGTTCGGAGGAAGCTGCTTTCGTTGCCACCATAGCCACGCGCTGGTTTGGGCGTGGCTGCCTCGGCACAAGGTTGCACCCAGGTGGGTTGCTTCTTCATGTCCCCCAATTCGCCCGTCCAGCCGAGTTCAGCGGAATAGCCACCGACGTGGATGTCCAGAAGGTAGATGCCGCCCGCGTGAACCCGTGTGGCAGTCTCCCACTGATCTTCGAGCGGGTTCCACGTGTAAGCGGTGAGGATGGCGTATTGACCTTTCTGCTTGTCACGCGCCTTCTTAAGGTCGCCAAGAAAGTCGCGGAAGCGCGGGAGCGAGACGCGGCACAGCTCTGGTCGGCTGGCTTCCGGTTGCTCGGAGCCGGGCTTTTCGCCGTGCAGGTCGCGCCAGAATACTTGCACGTCAGAGTCCTCGCCGTCTCGGATGTATCGCGAAATGTCGAGGTCGTGGCCGGCAAGGTCGGGCGTGGTATCAAATAGGTCGAGGAGGTCTTTCCGACGCAGGACGGGGCGGACGATGGGGCGCGGTGGGACTTTGATCGCCTGGAGGTTCTCGGGGCTGGCGTCGGTGAAGTCCTTCAGGACGTCACGGGTCGCGTTCAATTCACCGGTATTATACGGCAGAGTCAGTTCATCTGTTTCCGCCGTGGGATCCTTGGGCTGGAGGTCCACCCAAGCAATCTCGGCCTCCTCGCGGAATTCACCGCGCCGGTTGCAGCGGCCAAAACGCTGAACGAGTGAGGACCACGGCGCGAGTTCGGTGACGAGTAGCCGTGCGGAAACGTCCACGCCAGCTTCCATGGCTTGGGTGGCAACGACAATGTGGTCGCCGCCAGCCAGCAGCTTTGCCTGCTGCGCAGCGCGGTCGGCGGAACGGAAGCGCGAGTGGACGAGCGCGAGGCGGTCGGCTTCGACGCCCAGCTTGCGCAGGGCGGCAAAGACTTCGCGGGCACGCGCCACGGTGTTGACCACCGCGAGCGTCAGCGTGCCGGCGGTGTGCTTGTCCTTTATGAAGGCCGCGATGTCCCGGGCGTAGGTCTTCTTCGTTTCGCTGCTCAGTTTGACTGAGGTCGGGGCGATGCTCTTTCGAGCGTGAAGGCGGGTGCGAACCTCCGGCTGCTTCTGGTCAGCGTCTTCAAGTTGCAGGACGGGCCAACCTTTATCCGGCTGGAGATGGTCTACGGTCGCGAGGCGACCGGCGTCAAGGGTTGCACTCATCCACCAAGTCGGGCAGTCGCCAATGACTGAATTTCCGGCCTTGTGTCGGAATCCATCCAGTTGTGCGCTCGTCTCGACCCCGACGCCCATCAATTGGGTTTCATCCATGACCCACAGCGCATCGTTGTTGAGCAAGCCGAAGTGCATGGGCCAACGGTAGCGGCTCATGCCGTAACCGCGATTGAGCGCCCGGGAAAGGAGCATGTCCTGCGTGCCGATGAGAATGGCCGGTCTTTCAGGGTGGAGATCCCATTCGCGCTTGGCGGATTCCAGTTCCTCTCCACCCATCAAGACGATGGGCGAACGCTCAGCCAACCATTGCAAATCCAGGTTTTCTGGATGGGCTTTGGCGAGCGCTCCCAGCCAGCCTGTGACGTTGTCCCGCGACTGTTCGACGAGCGTCCGCATCGGCAGGCAATAGACCAGACGGCGGGGCCATTCTGGATTTCGGATTTGAACCCGGTTCCAGAGCCAGGCGAGAACCACGGCAGCCGTCTTGCCCAAGCCGGTCGGGATGTTGATTAGCTTGGATTCGCAGTTAGCACCGTGACAAAGCCAATCCGCTTTCGATTCGCCCGGCTGTCTTTCTCCACAGGCCAGCCGGCACTGGTAATCGAAGGCGGACTCGGTTGTGTCTCTCGCCGCTTTGAAGAAGTCGTCGAAGTTCATTTGGCCTTGGTTCATGGTCCAACGTTTCCCCGGAAGACGCGGCGCGGTAGCCTGCGCCGGTGCGACAGGCTGGCAGCAGTTTGAAGGCAGCCCGGCAGATCGCCGGGACGAAGAAGACGGCTTACGCGGCAGCCGCGATGGCGACGCGCTTGGAGTCGGCGGAGTGCCCGCCTTGACTGGAGATCGGCATCATGGGTGGACCTCGTCGAGACGTCTGCGGCAGTGTGGTAGGGTGTTCCCATCCTCCCGGTTGCGCGCCGGTTTTGCGTACGACAGGAAGTTGGTATGCCGCAGTGCCTCATTGGATCGTTCCCGTTCACCGCTTCTGAAACGCTCCGCAGGGTTGGTAGCACTGTGGTGCTGCGGCAACAAGTCTTGATTTCCGCGAAAGCAGAAAAAAGTAAGTGGAGAGGAGAAAGGGGGGTGCGGTAGGACAAGTCAAACCGGCGCGTGATGCCCGATGCGTATTCCGAAACGGAGGGAAATTCATGCCGGTTGGAAGTGGAGGGTCCGGAGCCGGTCGTGCGTGCGCCACGGATTGTGGCGGCGTGGACGGCGTCGAGCGATTTGGGCGCGGATTGGCCTACCTTGTTGCAGGCCTGCCGTTAAATTTCGCGAATTCGCGGTCCATGTGGGCGAGGCCAAGAAAGGCTTGGGCGACGATCCTCACTTGTTGTTGCGTGAGGCGCTTGCCGAAATCTTTCTCGACGATGTAATCGTGGACTTGGTCGTCGCGGATGCAATGCACGCTGCCGGTGGTGCCCCAATTGGCGTCCACCCGCGCGGCCGTGAAAACGAACACGCCCTGATAGAATGGGTCGAGACCAGGGGCGAGGGTGCGGATCTTGTCGCGGATCCCGAGCATGCGGCCCACGAACTGCCGAATCTGAGGTTTGTCCGTGGGTTTGCCGTTCAGCAGGAGCTCGCCTTTGCCGTCCGCCGACACGATGCCGCGCCAGTTCTTGGCATCGAGGACGAAGACTCCGGTTGGGCCAACGACGACGTGGTCGAGGTTTCCGAATGGGGTGGTGAGGTCGTTGATGACGCAGAAGTCATCGGGGAAGTCCTCGAGTTTCCGGCCAACGAGTGACTCGCCTTCGGCGCCGCGCTGCATGGAGACGCGCTCCTTTTCCAAGGTGTCCAATTTGCGTGTGCCGAGGCGATGAACCAAGAGCACGCCGACAAGAGCGACGAGCAAGACGAGTGCCCTGGTCTCGGCAGGGAACCGGCCCACCGGGATGAATGTGGAGAGGACCAAGCCTTCCACGACACCGAGCACGCCGACGATCGCGACGCAAAGAAGAATGATGCGCCGCCGCTTGCGCGCGGCTTCCTGACTGACGTATCTGCCCGATTCTCCGAGGACCTTTGCCATGCGGTGTCCGGCTACTGTGCCGAGCGATGGCCGTGGGACAAGCGGAAAATGCGAGGGGTTGGCGGGTTAGGAGGAAGAAGGAATCGCGTCGACGATTCACTGAGCCGCAGATGTCACAGTGGAGAGCCCTGATTTGCTGAGCAGGCCGGCGCGGTTCAGAG
>CAYJNU010000344.1:0-8938 GCA_964371005.1 uncultured Verrucomicrobiota bacterium
GCACGCCGGGATCTGTGAGGGGGGCGTCGGGCAACCGGCGTCCCTACCTCGATAGTCCCCCGCCCCAACCAAACTGGGAATGCCATTGGCCGATTAGGGAAAAGTGCTTGGTTAGCAGGTAGCTGGTGCCCGCGCGGATTTCCCAATGTTCCTTCGTGTCATATTCGGCCTCCGAAAACACCGCGAGCCGCGGGGTAAGTTCCAGGTGTTTGCCGACAGCGAATTGGAATTCACCAGCCGTGTTCGTGTCCCTTCATAGGGCGTTGTCATGCTTTTAGCTTTCGGCAATCTCCACAAACGGCGGGATCGGACAATCCAGCGTGTCGGCGATGGCGCGGAGCAATTCGGCTTCGCGTTCCTGGATCAAGCCGTCCGCGCCGACGACCTGCACGCAGGCTTCGATCAAATTCTTTTTGATCTGCGGCGCGGCCAACGCGAGGCGGTCGAGCGCGGCATCGAGTTGTTTCAGCCCACATTCTGCGCGCGACAGGAGTTGCAGCCCGTCGGCCTTCGCCCCCAGATGGGGCGCGCCCGTCCGGAAGGCCTTTTCGACTTCGCCCGCGCTGCGGCTGCTGACGTTCGCCAGCGCGGAGAGCACGACGCTGCAATCCCGCATGAGCGGTTTGTGCGTGTCGTATTGAATGGAGGCCGGGCGCGTTTCGCCCGACTGCGACGCGAGGTGGCGGCGAATGATTTTCTGAAGGACGAATTCAAAGATTTCAATCTGGTCGTCGCTCTCAATGAGCCATTGCAACGTCTGGCGGAATTGCTCGAACTCGTCGGGTCGAAGCTGACGCAGCGCGGGCAAAGCGAGGTTCACGAGCGGCAGCCGCGCGCGCGAGGTGATGGGGCCGACTTCCGGCCAGAGCGCGGCGGTTGCTTCGCCACCCCCCGGCGCGGCTCGCCTGGCAAGTTCTGTGAGTTGTTTCGTGCGCAAGGCTTCGTCCGGGCTAAGGAGCATCGTGTAAATGAGCGCGGTGGCGTCGAGCGGTTCGTGGGCAGCGGACTGGACCTTTTCCGAGAATGAATTCCGCAACTCCTCGGCGTAACGCAAGTGCAGCGGCGTCGGCTTACCCAGATTTGGCAGCACGGCTCCCATCAGGACGGCATTGGTGGCGAACCCGGCTTCGCCAGTCCGCGCGCCGGGCATCCCGGGAATCGTTGGAAATGGAGATACGGATGATGCTGGTTTCGCCGGCCCGCGCGAAGATTCTGTTTCAACTGCCTTGACGTTGACGGCCCTAAATTTCCCGTCCCAGCCCGGATCAATGGCGCGGATGCGCTCGTCGAGCGGCGGGTGCGTGGCCATCGCGCCGAGGAACGGTTTGCCCAGGCCGTTGCCGAAGAACATGTGACTGGCCTCCCCTGCGTGAGCGGATTCGACCTTCGAGCCGGCGCCGCCGATTTTCTGCAACGCCCCGGAAAGCCCCGCCGGATTGCGCGTGAATTGAACCGAAGAGGCATCGGCTAAAAATTCCCGTTGCCGGCTGAGCGCGGCCTGGATGAGCCGGCCAAAGAATACGCCGATTGCGCCGATGACAATCAGGGCCAGCCCCAGCAGCATCAGCGGATTCCGGTCCCTGCCGCCGCGCGAGTAGATCAGAACCCGGCCAATCACCGCGAGGCACAGGATGCCGAAGATGACGCCCATAATCCGCAGATTCAGACGCATGTCGCCGTTGAGGATATGGCTGAACTCGTGGCCGATGACGCCCTGTAATTCATCGCGGTTGAGCAAGGTCATGCAACCGCGCGTAACGCCGATGGCGGCGTCCCCCGGCGCGTGGCCGGCCGCAAAGGCGTTGATGCCTTTTTCGTCGTCGAGCACATAAATCTTGGGGACAGGCACGCCAGCGGCGATGGCCATCTCCTCGATCACGTTCCGCAGCTTGCGTTCATCCGGATGGGTCGTGTTGGGATTGATGAGCCGTCCGCCGAGCGATTCGGCGACGGCACTGCCGCCCTTGGCCAGGGCGGCGGTTTTGTAGAGACTGCCAATGATGACGACGCCGAGCGTGCCGAGCACGACGTAGAGGAAAAGCTTGGGATCCCACAGGACCAGTTCGGGCGGTGGGGCGCCAGGTTGCTGCTGTCTGGCGCTGGCGCCGTAGAAAATCAGCAAACTGGCGATATAAACCGACGCGATGATGCACGCGACGGCGATCACGAAGTAAACCACCAGCACCTTCGTGTTCTTCCTGGCTTTGTCTTGATGTTCAAAAAAATCCATGAGGTACCCCTCTTCAAGCGAACGACACCTTCGTCGGCTCCCGTTGCTCCGGCTTCTCGATGGCGAACAACTCGGCGGCGGTGAAATTGAACGGGCCGGCGATGACGCTGCTGGGAAAAACCTCGCGCTGCGTGTTGTAGGTCATTACCGAGTCGTTGTACGCCTGCCGAGAGAAGGAGACTTTGTTCTCCGTCGAGGTCAGTTCCTCCATCAGGCTCAGCATGGTTGTGTTCGCCTTGAGGTCGGGATACGCCTCGGAGAGCGCGAACAGGCGACCGAGCGTGCCGGTGAGCGTGCCTTCGGCGCTGGCGAGTTTCTTCATGGCAGCGGGATCGCCGGGATTGGCGGCGGCGCCGGTGTTGGCGGACGCTGCGGCATTGCGCGCGGCGATGACGGCTTCGAGCGTGCCGCGTTCGTGTTTGAGATAACCCTTCGCGGTCTCGACGAGATTCGGAATCAGGTCGTAGCGCCGCTTGAGTTGCACGTCAATTTGCGCATAGGCGTTTTTGAAACGGTTGCGCAACCCGACGAGTTTGTTGTAGAGGCCGACCACGAACAGCACCGCAACCAATGCCAGCACAGCCAGCACGATGATGACGATTAGTGTTGTATTCATAGATTTGTACTCTTGGTCGAGGCATCGGTGAGTTCGATGAGTTTATAGACTTTGTTTTTCATAGATTTTGGGTGCTCAGTTTTGGTGGCAGCGAATGGCCCGCACCTTGGTGGTCCATCGCGGCATTGACCATGATCATCTCGCTGATGTTTTCGAGCGTCAGCAGACCGACAACACGCCCGCTCGCCACGACCGGCATCGTGGCGCACTGCCGCGCGTGCATCGCCTCGACCGCGCTTTTCAGCGGGGCCGCTTCGTCCACCGTCTCGCAATCGCGGCACATGCCCTCGGTCACGACGGCATCGCGGCGCCCCTCCGCAAGCGCCTTAACCAGATCGTTACGGCGGAGAATGCCGATGGGTTGATCGTTTTCGATGACCGGGAAATCCTGCTGGGAACCAGCGAGCAATTCAGTCACCGCCTTGGCCAGTGTGTCCTGCGCCGCGAGGGTGCGGAACCGCGTCATCATGGCGTCGCGCACGCGCAGACCGGCCAGCGCCGACTGCATCTCGACCGTACCGGCCTCAGCTTGCGCGCCCAGATACACGAAGATGCCGATGAAAATGAGGAACGGATTGTAGAAGAACCCGAAGATGCCAAAGAGGATGGCCATGCCCTGACCCACATTGACGGCAATGGCGGTGGCGCGACGCCGTCCAAGGCGCATGGCCAACAGAGCGCGCAAGACGCGACCGCCATCCATCGGGAAGGCCGGCAGGAGATTGAAGGCGACCAGGAACAGGTTCAGCACCATCAGTCGTTGCCAGAAGGAGCCGCCGGTCACGCTGACTTCCTCCCCGGAAGTGAAGCCGCCCGTAGCCGCCAGTCCGACCAACAGGATGGCCGCGATGACCACGTTCACCGCGGGTCCGGCCAGCGCGACCCAGAATTCCTGCATCGGTCGCTCCGGCATTTTCTCCAGTCGGGCAATGCCGCCGATGGGCAGCAGGGTGATGTCGCGCGTCTGGATGCCGTAGCGACGCGCCATCAAGGCGTGCCCCAGTTCATGCAGAACCACGCAGCCAAACAGACCGACGATGAAGGCGACACCCCGCAGCGCAGCCTCAACATTCTGAGTCGCGCGCCAGTAATAGAATCCCAGAAAGGCGAGCAGCAGCAGAAACGTGAAGTGCAGATAAACGTCAATACCGAGCAGTTTGCCGAGTTTGAGAGACCATTTCATAAAGAAACAACTTTCGCTAGGCACGGACGCCTTGCCTCGCGATCCGAGACGACCGTTCCCAAATTCTCTGTGCTGGCCCTATCATTCATCATTCCAGAAGGCCGCTGGTTGAACGACAAAGCCACGAGGCGAATGAACGCTTCGTGGTATCGTCCAGTGAACACTAGGCCGTGGGCGGGCCGTTGCCTATGGGGTGTTCACCCCACATAACGGCCGACAAGCCCTGATTCGATGCATGCGAAATGACCACCCTTCGCTTAGGTAAGCGAGCCGGCGATGTTCATGCAACGCTTCCCGTTTCCTCGCTCGGTTCTGATCCACGGCTCAACAGCAAGAGGAATAGATGAGCGCGTTGCAGCGGGCCGGTCATCACATGGGCAAACGGAATGTCACGGAGGCGCTGCCCTAGTTCTCGCGCGGCGTCATCGCCGTGCGCATTTAACGGAAGGTCTGCGACCGGTGTATTCGCCAGAGCGAAACCACTCGGTTTCGCTGTGTCGAATGAGGTATAAACGCAGGGGCATGGTGTGATTGGGGTTCATTTTATTGCGGGTGTCATCGGGCTGCATCATGGAAGGTTTGGCGACGCGAGCTTCTCGTAGGCCGCCTGAGTCGAAAGGAAGATTCGTTCGTGGCCGAGCTGTTCGAGGAAATCGGTGCGCGCCAGCCGGTCCATCACTGGGCCTTTAACTTCGGTGAGATAGAGTTGGATGCCCGCGTCGTGCAGCCGGGTAACCAGGCTGGTGAGAGTCTCAAGCGCGCTGGCATCAATGAAGTTGATCGCGCTACAGACCAGCACGAGATGCCGCAACGGCGGTCGCTCGGCGGCAGCGCAAAGCACGAAGTCCTCGATATACTTCGCGTTGGCGAAGTAGAGGCTCTCGTCAATCCGCAGCAGGAGGACGTGCGGGAGCGTCTGCACTTGGTGACGCCGGACGTTGCGAAAGTGCTCGGTGTTGGGCACCCGTCCCACGATGGCCAAGTGCGGTCGGCTCGTGCGCCAGAGATAGAGAAGGATTGTCGAGCACACACCGATGAGGATGCCCTTCTCGATTCCGAGCGCGAGCACCGCGACAAACGTGAGGATCAGCGCGCCGGCGTCTGCTTTGTTGTAGCGCCAGAGTCGGCGCGGTGTCGCGAAGTCGATCAATCCTGCGACCGCGAGGATGATCACTGCGCCCAGCACGGCTTGGGGCAAATGGTGGAAGAGCGGCATCAGGAACAGCACGGACAGGGCGATCAGCGCCGCCGTGATCAGCGAGGCGAGGCCGGTGTTCGCGCCCGCCGAGAAGTTGACCACCGAGCGACTGAATCCGCCGGTCACCGGATACGCCCCCGTCACGCCCGCCGCGACATTGGCCGCCCCGAGCGCAAGGAGTTCCTGGTTGGATTCCACTTTCTGCCGCCGCTTCGCAGCGAGGGTCTTCGCCACGGAAACGCTTTCGAGGAAGCCGACAAAGCTGACCGTGAGCGCGAGCGGGATCAAGGGTAGGAACTCGGAGCCACCGAGCGCGGGGAACGCGAGCTTCGGTAATCCGCGCGGGATTTCGCCGACGATGTTCACCCCGCTGGTTTCCCCGAAGCCGAACGCAGCCACGATTGCGGTTCCGACGATCACCGCGACGAGCGGACCGCTCTTGGAAAGTGACTGCGCCACGATGGAAGGCAGTTTCTTCCACGACGCGAGGACGCGCGGCAACACGTATTGAAACACGAGCAGCAGCAGGATGCTTCCAACACCGATCGCCAGCGTTGGCACATGGGTCTGCGGCACGGCCCGGGCAAGTTGCGCCAGCAACTCGTGGAAATGCTCGGTCTGCGGAAGCTTTACGCCGAGCAGATGTTTTACCTGGCTCAGCGCGATGATGATCGCGGCAGCACTGCTAAAGCCCGAGAGCACCGGATGGCTCAGAAAATTCGTAAGAACACCCAGACGCGCCGCGCCCATCGCGATTTGCATCAGGCCGACAACCAGTGCGGTGGCAGTCGCAAACACCAGGTAACGCGGAGAGCCGGGCGCGGCGAACTCGGCGACACCATTGGCGATGAGCAGCGATACCATCGCCACCGGCCCGACCGCCACAAACCGACTGCTGCCCAACAACGCATACACCGCAAGTGGCAACAGGCTGGCATAGAGCCCGAACTGGGGCGGCAACCCGGCAAGCAGCGCGTAAGCCATGCCCTGCGGGATGAGCAGAGTTGCGACAATCACCCCCGCGAGCGCATCGCCGGGCAGATGCTTGCGCTCGTAACGCCGGAGCCAGTCCAGCGCCGGCACCAGCCGCGTCAGCCACGGTCCGTGGTCACCGCAGTTCGATGTCGGTTGCGAACTCATTGACTGTCACTCCGATCAACCAGACCAGCCACCGGGGAGAAGTGCGCTCGTTTTGCCGCACGAGCGAAACACTCCACGACAGCGTTCAGCAGTTGCCAAAAGCGGGCTCAGGAATCAGCCCCCGCTCTTGATGTAGGCGTAGCCGGCTTCTTGTTTGCGGATCACCTCGCTGACGCCGGAATCCACCGTGGTTGCGAGCGGCACGAGTTGATCTTTGGTGATCTGCATTCTCCTCAACGTGTTTTCACAAACGGCAAAGACCACTCCGCTGGCGTGCAGTTTCTCAACGGTCGCCTTCATTTCCGGATTCGCCGCCGCCGTTGTGGCGAGGAGCATTCCGATGCCTTTGCCGTGGGCGACCACTTCAATTGTCGTGGTCTTTGCGCCGAGGGATCTCTGGACGTTCTCCACGTTGCGCAAAGCCGCTTCCCATTTCTCCGCGCCGTCGATGGCGACCTCGAAAACGACCTTGTGCATTGGATTGGCGGGCTGTTTTTTGGGTGCCGCAGTCATGCCAGTGAGCGGCAGCGCGAAAAGCGCCGCGATGGCGATTGTTTTCAGCAGTGTTTTCATGGGTGATGGCGGGCGGTTCTCGTGGTCGTCAGCGGGTGGTAAACCGTTCTAGCAGCACAATGATGGCGGCGAGGGTCACGGCCAAGCCGACCACAACCACGCCACGCGGCAAATGCAGTAAGGCCGGTAGCAACACCTTGCCGAGATCGCCCCATTTTTCGACGGTTCGCTTGCTCCATGCGGAAAGCTCGGCAAACACCCAGGAGCCAGCGACCAATCCGGCCATGCCGAAGAGCGCGTCCCAGTTTCCCTGTCCCAGCGCGGCGGCGACGGTGCCAGGACAATAGCCCAGCAGCGCAAAACCGGCGCCGAACACCAGCCCGCCGATGACGTTGGCCCCGATTCGCGTGGGCTTGATGTGCAGGTTCACCTTGGCGAAGTGGTGCAGCGTGAACACGCCAATCATGCCCACCACGATCGCGGTGAGCATGACCTTCGCGACCGTGAAGTCCTGGAGCAGCAACTGGCCGATGAGCACGTTGAACTTTCCCACGCCGCCTTTCTGCAAGAGGAAGCCGAACGCCAGACCGAAGAGCACGCCGGCCATCAACTTTGGCGCCCCAGCCACCGCCGACACGGGTTGCCCATCTGTGGGCGGAAGTGTTTTGCCGGCCTCAATCATGGTTTCTCACAGGGTGAAGAGCGGAATTGCCACCGCGATGCCGCCAATGAAAAGACAGATCACGGCGATCCAGGAGGCGGGGTTGAGTTGCAGGGTGCCGCTGATGCCGTGGCCGCTGGTGCAGCCTCCCGCCAGCCGGGCGCCAAAGGCCATGAGCAGGCCGCCGCCAAATCCGATCGCCGCGCGCAGGGCAATGCTGTCGCCGAAACGTGCCTCCCATATTGGCGGCAACCATTCGTTGGTGAACTCACCACCCGTCAACGCCGCAATTGCGCCACCCACGATGGTGGCCACCACGAAGACGAATCCCCAACTCACGCGCGGCGGCTTATCCCTAAAATAGGCGAGCGATTGCGTGTGGCGGGGCGCGATCAGCTTGCCGAGGAAGCCCGCAATGTGCGCGTAGAATGAGGAGGCGCCGATCGGCTTGTCGGAGAAATAAAAGGTCAGCCACGAGAGCACACCAATGCCCGCGCCCACCACATACGGTGACCAGGCGGGCCCGGGATAATCGAGCGCGTTCACCGCCGGTTCCGCCGCGACCGCAACGGACAGGGGCCCCAGGGCAAAGCCGCCCAGGAGACCCACGCACTTTCTTCGCTTCCTCATTTCGCTGCCTTGTTTTGCTCTCCTTCCACCGGGAAACCCGCTTTCTTCCAGGCTTGCCAGCTACCGGGCACGTTGCAGACGCAGCCAAATCCTTCCTGTTTCAAAATGCTGGTCGCGATGCTCGCCCGATAGCCGCTGTCGCAATACACCGCCGTGGGCGTGCCCTCGTCCAGTTCACCGAGTTTTTCGTGCAGTTCGCCCAGGAAGATATGGCGCGCATTCGGGATGTGACCGGCCTTCCATTCGTCTGGCGATCGCACGTCGAGCAGTTGCAGCTTTTTCCCGCGTGCTTTGATCTCATGAACGGTCATCTGCCCGACGTCATCCAGCGGCAGCCCTGCGTTGTCCCATGCCTTCATCCCGCCCACGAGATAGCCGGCAAACTTCGTGTAACCCGTGCGCAGAAAAAGACGGACGACTTCGTTGAGCTTTTCGTCGGACTCCAGAACGAGAAGGATTGGCTTGTCGGAGTCGAGCAGCCAGCCCGCCCAAATGGAAAGCATGGGCGAGCCGCCGATGCTCAGCGCCCCTTTGATATGCCCGCCGCCAAACGCCAGCATCATGCGGGTATCAATCAGCACATTGTCCCCGTCCTCGATGGCTTCCTTGAAATACTTGGGCGGAAGGCCACGCACTTTGGGCAGGTTGCCGAGCACTTCCGGGCCTTTCGCGTTCAACTTCTTCATGCGCGGATAGTAAGTCGGGGCGGGCGGCGCGGTGGAGAGCGCGTAGTCGGTGAAGCTTTTCACATCCTGAAACTGCAGGAA
>CAYJNU010000345.1:0-8911 GCA_964371005.1 uncultured Verrucomicrobiota bacterium
TAGTCTGCCTGCTCACCGGCGCACCGCATAGCTGGGTTTGCCGGTTGGATACGTTCTTCCTCTTCCCACGCCGCTTCTGACCGGCTAGATTCGCCGCATGAACGAACTGGCACGCATCACGGTCAATCCGAACCAGTGCGGGGGGCGTCCTTGCATCCGCGGGATGCGCATTCGCGTCAAGGACGTGCTCGACATGCTCGCGGGCGGTGCGAAGGAGTCGGAAATCCTCACCGATCTTCCCGACCTGCAAGCTGAGGATAATCGGGCCTGCATCGCCCACGCCGCGCGTTATCTCGATCACACCGTTCTCGTTGCTGCTTGAATCATGCGCCTGTGCGTCTTCGGCTGGGTATGCCTTGCGTTCTTGCTGGCTTGCCGCGCGCCTTCCCAGACGCTGCCCGCGTTCGATTTCACGAACCCCGCGGACGCCGTCGGCTGGTCGCCCACCCACGACATCAGTTCGCTGTCCACGACCAGCACCGGTTTGCTGGCCCAAATCAGCGGTGGCGATCCTTATACCATTGGCCCGCGGCGGGATTATCCCGCTGGCGTGCCGCTCTGGTTGCGGCTTATACTCCTCAGCACCGCCGGCGGTTCGTGCCAGGTGTTCTACTTCAGTAACGTCGCCGCCGAGGCCGCATCGGTGCGCTTTACCGTCCCGGCAGGGCAGTGGGCCGAAGGCCGAGTGGCGATGCCAGCCCTCGGGCCAGGTTACCGAATGCGCGTGGATCCGCCCGGGACCACCGGCGCAGCCACCTTCGCGTCCTTGCGTTTCGAGGCGCGCAGTGAGTTACCCGATTTCGATCTCGCCACTGTCCCTGACGCGACGAGTTGGGTTGCCCAGCACGACATCGCTTCGCTTTCCTCCGCGAGCGAAGGCTTGGCCATTGCCATTTCCGGAAGCGATCCCTACCTGGCCGGTCCGGCGCGGGATTATCCTGCCGGCAAGTTGCTCTGGCTGCACGTGCGGCTGAAGTCCGACCAAGCCGGCTCAGCCCAGGTTTTCTATTACCAGTCCGGCCCAGCGGAAGCGAATTCCGTGCGGTTCTACGTCCCAGCCGGGGTGTGGCACGAAGCCGTCGTGCCGATGCCTGCCTTGGGCAACGGTTGGAAGCTGCGCTTCGATCCGCCTGGCACAAGTGGGAACTGCACTTTGGCTCGAATCTGGTTTGAGGGGCGCGTCATATTCCCTCCACCCGCTTGGCCAACTGCAGCACCGCCGACCATTGCTGCGAATGCACTGCACCTGTCCAGCGGACAACTGGAACTGGCCCACAACTCCGATGCCTTCGGTGCATTTCAAATTCGCTTTGCCGGTCAACCGGTTGCCGCCGGCAACGCCCAGGCATTGGTCGGCTACGCGGTGGACAAAAATGCACGGTGGATGCCGTTCGGCAATTGGCCGGGCCAGCCGGTGACCTCACAGACGCTAAGCAACGGTTTCCTGCTCCGGAATGAAGCCACCGATCCTGACGGCGCGCGTTGGCAGATCGAGCAGCGTTTCACGTCAAATTCGCCCAATGCCATCGAGGTGGAAACGCGCGTCACCACGGATCGTGACCGAGAGTTGCTGTATCTGCCCGCTTTCACGGTCCTCGCGGGCGTTGGCACCCATGGCACGAACAAATCTCAAGGGTTGCTTCCCGGACTTGAGTATCTCGAGAACGAGCCCAGCAGTTCCGAACTGGATGTCATCGGCGACACGGCCCGGCGACTCGTGCCGGATGGAAAGAAGGTCACCCTGCCGCTCATGGCGATCGCCGCTGGCAACCATTGCCTTGGACTGATCTGGGAACCGCAGGCGGACATTGCGCCGGTGTTTGATTCACCGGATCGCCAGTTCAACTCCGGCGGACACCTGCTGGGCTTGCTCTGTCCTGGCTCCGACGGATTGAACCGCGACGAGGGCAGCCTGCTGCCATACTCGCCCCGTCGGTTGCGTTCAAACGAAACCTTCATCGCTCGCTGTACGATCGTGGCCGACCGGGGCAATACCGTCATCCCGGCTGTGCAGCGGTACGTTGCGCTTCACGGGTTGCCTCCGCTGCCAGCAACCGTGCTTGTGGCGTCGAACTACTTTGGTAGTGCAGCGCATGGCTGGTTGGATTCAGATATCCGAACCAACGGCCTGATCCGCCACGCCGTCTGGCCGGGATTCGGACCGCAACCGGCTGCCGATGCTGCGGTTTGGATGCGCTGGCTCGCCGAACGCGTGGATGAACCGCCGCTCGCCGCGCAGCTTTCCAATGTCGCAGCCCTGGTGCTCGCTCAGGTCCCGAGTGCCACGCTCTATAACAGCTATGGGGTCGGCCACGTCCGCTACCCCTTGCCCGCCTTGGTTTTTGGCTCGGTGCTTCAAAACGCAGCCCAGGCTGCGACCGATGCCCAAGGTCTGATTGGCCGGTTTCAGCCAGACGGGACCGTGCTCTACGTCCCGCCGTCTGGTGGAACGGACCTTGGCTCGACGCACTACGCGCCCGACGCCAATGGTCTCACGGCGAATGTAGTGCTGTCGCTGCTCGAAAATGCAGTGTTCGCAGGTGACCGTTCGCTGATTGACGCCGGCCTGCGCCAGCTTCGCGCGATGGCGAAGTTCCACGAAACCGTGCCACGCGGCGCGCAGACCTGGGAAGTGCCCCTGCACACGCCGGACATCCTGGCGTCGGCCCATCTCGTCCTTGCCTATCTCCGCGGCTATCAACTCACCGGTGATCCGGACCTGCTGGAACAGGCGCGGTATTGGGCGTGGACGGGTGTGCCCTTCGTTTACCTCCATCCGCCGGTGACGGGTGCGGTGGGCCTCTACGCCACGATTCCGGTGTTTGGCGCCACGCAGTGGGTCGCGCCCTCATGGTTCGGGAAACCTGTGCAATGGTGCGGTCTGGTTTATGCCGAAGCGCTGTACCAGCTCGCCCTGCTGGATCCCACAGGGCCGTGGAAGCGGATTGCCGATGGCATCGCCGCTTCGGGCACGCAGCAAGCCTGGCCGTCAACCGACTCCGCGCGCCAAGGGTTGTTGCCGGATTTCTACCTGCTCCAGGAACAGGTTAGCGACGGACCAGCCATCAACCCAGGCACACTCCAATCACAGGCCATCCAGCTTTACACGGGCACGCGGCCTTACACCTTTTGCGCCCTGCGCCAACATGGGCTTGTCCTCCACGCCCCCGGCGATCTTGGTGAGGTTGTCCAAGCCCCGGATTCAATCACGTTCCGCGTGACCAACTGGTGTTCGAGTCAGACACGCCTGTTGATCGGCGGGTTTAGCGGGGTGCCGGGCGTCATCATTGACGGCAACAAAGTGGCCATCGTAGCGCCGCACCAGTATGATGCCGCGCGGGGACTGCTCGTTCTCGGCGTGCGCGGTACGAACCACGTGCGGATTCTCCACCCGGTTTTGCCCAGCTTGCAGATCAAGTTGGTCCCCACCAACGGCGCGGTTCAAATCTTCTGGCCGACGGCCAATTCGAATTTCGTGCTGCAGCAAACGTCAACGCTGGAGAATCTCGACCGCTGGTCCGACTCGCCTGCGACGGTGCAAGTGGCCGGCGACTGGCGCATGGCTGCCGAGCCAGTGAGCCCGACGCAACGATTCTATCGGCTTAAGAGTACGCCTTGAACTGGATTCCGGGACGGTCGCAAGCCTGCCTTGCCTCCAAGGTGTTCGCGGACTTTTCTCCGTTTGCTCTTCATATTCGGGGGCATCTGTGGTCATCTGTCGTCAGGAAGACTGAGCTATGAAACTGATGGGAATTGGTGACGAGGCCGCAAACTCGATTGACGGCCAGATTCAGGCAACGCAGGAACTCGGCTGGAAATTCATCGAGCCGCGCGGCGTGGAGGTGCCGGGCTTTGCAAAGGCCAACTTTCACGACATCCCGGACGCGGGGTTCGATATCGCGGTCCGGAAACTCGAAGCCGCCGGGATTCAGCCGTATTGCTTCGGGTCGACGATCATGAATTGGGCGAAGACAGTGGAGACGCCCTACGACGTGACGCTGGCCGAGGTCAGGCGCGCCATCCCGCGGATGCAACGCGTGGGTGCGAAATACGTCCGGATCATGAGTTTCAAGCCCGGCGACGACGACTTCAAGATTCCCACGAAGGTCTTCGAGCGTGTTCGCGAGGTGACGCAGATGTTCCTCGATGCCGGTCTTCAGCCCGTGCATGAGAACTGCATGAATCATGGCGGCATGAGCTGGCAGCACGCGCTGGAGTTGCTCGACAAATGCCCCGGCCTCAAGTGGGTCTTCGACACCGCCAACCCGATCTTCAACCCGGATCGCAGCAAGCCGAAGCCCTGGCCAAAGCAGGATGCATGGGAGTTTTGGGAACACGTGCGCGATCACGTCGTCCACATTCACATCAAGGACGCGACGTGGAATCCTGCCAAGAATGATGCCGATTACAACTGGCCGGGTGAAGGGCAGGGGAGGGTGCGGGACATTTTGAAGGACGCCATCTCCCGCGGTTACGATGCCGGCGTCAGTCTCGAGCCCCATATGGTCGTCGTCTTCCACGATGCGCAATCCAAAACCAGCAACGAGGAGGTAATGCGGAAGAACTTCGTCGAATACGGCCGCCGGTTGGAGAAGATGCTGGGAGAGATCAAGGCGGAGTTGAGACTGTGAGTCGGCAGGCCGCCCTTGCGTGGCGGGCCGGCTTGCGGCCATATTGCAGCATTGATTCGTGATTCAGCCAGAGGACATCGTGGAAGGCGAGTGGGCGGATTGGTATCGGCTCACGCCGTTGGAACGCTGGCACGAAAGCCAGAAACTCTGGGTGGCTTACCAACAGATGGGAGGCTCGCTTGATCCCGAACCCGATTCGCAAAGTCCTTTCCACGATGGCCGCACGTCAGGTGCGCGCCCTGTTGATGGGGGGACAGGCTTGCGTGTTTTACGGCGCGGCGGAGTTTAGCCGCGACACCGATCTGGCCGTTCTCGCCGAACCAGAGAATCTGGAGCGGTTGCGGTCTGCTCTGGCCGAGTTGGAGGCCGACTGTATTGCGGTCCCACCGTATGACTTTGATTACCTCCGCCGTGGTCACGCGCTGCACTTCCGTTGCCGACATCCGGAGGCCGCCGGGATGCGGGTGGTCGTCATGTCCGTGCTGCGCGGGGTCGTCCCTTTCCCTCAGTTGTGGGAGCGTCGGGTTACTCTGTCCGAACAAGACGGAGCTACCTACGACCTGCTTTCCCTGCCCGATTTGGTGCAGGCCAAGAAGACGCAGCGCGACAAGGATTGGCCGATGCTGCGGCGCTTGCTCGAAGCGGATTACCTGGCCGCTCGCGGCACCGCGACGGCAGAACAGCTCAAGTTTTGGCTCCAGGAACTGCGGACGCCGGAATTGCTCAGCGAACTCGCCGGACGCGAACCGGCCATGGCGGGCCGGATGACGGCCACTCGGCCTCTACTCGCGCAGGCCGTCGCGGGTGACCTCACCGGGTTGGCGGAATCGCTCGAAGCCGAAGAGAAACTGGAACGCGAGCGCGACCGACGTTACTGGCAACCGCTCCGCAAGGAACTGGAGCATCTGCGGCGTCAACTCCGTTGAGGCAGCGCTGACTGACGGCCTTCTGTTCGCCGGAGTGGGCTTGGGACTTTGCAGCGCCCGCGCTTTCGCCTACCTTCCCGGCCATGACAATTTCTGAAATCCTGTCGAACGAAGAGCTGCGCCATCACGAGTTCCCGGTGACCGCCAAGCACATCTTTTTGGGCCACGCGGGGGACAGCCCACTGCCGCGCCGCGTGGCGGAGGCGATTGCCGCCTATGCGCACCTGGCAGCAACGGGGGATCAGGAGAGTGCCATCTACCCGCAGATTCTCAGCGAGGGTCGCCAGTTGGGCGCGCAGTTGCTCAACTGCATGGCGGAGGAGGTTTCGTTTGTCGGGCCGACTTCGCTCGCGTTGAGCCTCATCGCTTCAGGCCTGAAGTTTCGCCGGGGCGAGAACATTCTCGTCTATTTCGATGATTACCCGTCCAACGTCTATCCGTGGATGGCGTTGGCGGAACGCGGAGTGGAGGTGCGCCTCCTCAACAACCGCGGCTTGGGTGTCATCCGCCCACGCGACGTCCTGGGGCAAATTGACGAGAACACGCGTCTGGTGGCGTTGGCCACGTGCCACTTCATCAGCGGTTTCCGGCTCGAATACGCTGCCATTGGTCAGGCGCTGCGTGAGAAGAACATTCTATTCTGCCTCGATGCCATCCAGACCGTGGGCGCGTTTCCCACCACGGCGGAGCACGTGGACCTGATGGCGGCCGATGCGCACAAGTGGTTGCTTGGCCCTTGCGCGGCGGGCCTGATGTATGTGCGCCAGCCGTTGCAGGAGCGCCTGCATCCGGGTGCGTATGGCTGGAACAACGTGCGTTGCCCGAACTTCGTGGCGCAGGAACATATCGCCTTTCGTGCGGGTCCGGCGCGCTTCGAGCCGGGTACGTATAATCTGCTGGGCATCGTGGGCCTCAAAGCGGCGATGGAATTGTTGCTGGAGATCGGCGTGGAGAATATCGCGGCAGAACTGCTACGCAAACGGGCCTGGCTCGTGCCCGCGTTGCAGGCGAAGGGCTACACGGTGCTCAACGCCGACGCGCCGCAAGCGAATGCCAGCGGGATTGTCACGTTCTATCATCCCGAGGCCGATGTGGCCACATTGCATCAGAAGCTCGCGGACGCCGACATCATCACTTCGCTCCGCACGGATCGCGCGGGCCAGCGTTACATCCGGCTCTCGCCGCATTTCTACAACACGGACGCCGAGTTGCAGAAGGTGGTGGAATTGCTGTAACCGCCGAATCCGAAATCCGGAGGTCGAAATCCGAAAGAAACCCGAATGCCGAAGGGCCGAACGGGAATAGAGGATCACCACGAATTACACGAAGGACACGAATGAGGAGTTGCTCGGGGAACGGCTCACAACGGAGTGCGAGCCCTACCTTGAGGGGCGGCACACCTCTTGGCCTGTAGCCAGGCCAACCCGCGGATTCACGGCGGTTGTTTCGGTGTTTGGTGGCACACCTCCCGAGAAGCCCTTACGGATTCACGTTTGCAGTCTTGGTACGGTTCCGTTCATCAAAGCCCACGCAGACGGACTACGCGGACGGCATTCGACCTACCGGTGACCAGATAGCGCAAGGCATCGGCCGGGTCGTCGCCGCCAACGCCCTCCTCGTTGAGGTTGCTTTTGAGCACATCGCCCGGACGGTCGGGGTCGTGCTGCACGCAAGGCAGGCATTCGAGGAGGTGCTTGCAGTTTTTGTGAATGAAGAGGGACGGGAGAATTCCGGCTTCGGTATCCCCCAGTCGTTGACTGATGGCAGACCAACCCGAGACGCGATCCATGCTGGCCTGGGAAAACCGCAAGCCGAGGGCGCGGTAATCCTGGGCGATGGACCGGCCGTCACTTTCGCGACCGAAGATGTCGGTGCCGGCGGCGAAGAAGGCGAGCATCCGGGATTGGCGATGGTGCCAGAGCGCCTCCCGCTCCGGGCAAGGGGCCGGGTATTGGGCCAGGAGATCCGCGCGAAGATGTTCGCGGCTGGAGTAGATGCCGTGACGGGCGAACATGGCCTTGATGGCCTGGGCATGGCGTTGCGGAATCCAGAAGCGTTCGGCGTGCTCATCCACGATGTAGAGACAACCGGCGGCATCGAAACAGCCGAGGAGCACGACGGTGGGATGGGTGTAACCGTAGTCCATGGCGGCGCACCAATCCACTGCCGCGATTTCGCGGAAGCGGCGGCGGCGGGCGAGTTCCTCGCGCAGATCCGGGCTCAGGCCGGGAGGAAGCTGAAGCTTGGGAGTGGAGGCGGGGTCCTGGCCGAAGACGTGGAGGTCGGGCCGGAAGTTCTTGAATTACTGGCCGGCGGGGAAATCCCATTCGCCCTGGTACCAGGCGCGATACTGCCAGCCGGTGCGAGTGGCGAGGTCGTGTTTGTATTCGGGATTGACGAAGGCGTTGTCCTCGACGCGCGCCGGGATAAAGCGGGTGCTGGATTCCGTGCCGGCCTGGTGGGGGAGGATGAAGCGCTCGAAGTACCACTGATGGCCGATGCCGCCGGGATTGGTGGTGGAGTAAACGCGGGGCCGCCAGCCGGGTTTGGAGGTGCGGCAGCAGGTGGAGATGTCCGCATATTTGCGGGCGGAAAGCTGGGTGGCTTCCTCGACGCCGATGACGTCGTATTCGAGGCCGAGGTAGTTATCAATGTCCTTCTCGCACTGGTAATGGCCCAGGACGATGCGCGAGTCGTTGGCGAAGGAGAGGGTGGCGTTGGCGATGTTGAAGTCATGCGGGAGCGCGGAGAAGAGTTTGTGGCGAAGGCCCTCGAAGTTTTCGCGATTGGCTTTGCCGACCTTGCGCAGGAGGAGGCACTTGAGGCCGGGGGCACGCTGGCAATCGTCCACGCCCATCTGGGCGAGGAGCCAATGCGTCTTGCCGCCGCCGCGGGCACCGCCGTAGCCAATCTCCCGCGGTCCCCCGGGAGCATCGCAGAGACGGGCGGCAGCGCTGGCGGCGAGTTGACGGGCCAGAAGGATGATGCCGGCCTGGCAAAAGTTGAGCAACTGGTCGCGCGGACAACCGAGTTGGAGTCCAAGCTGATAGAACAGCTTGATTTTTTCCTGGGCCGCAGGGGTGAGGGCCTGGTGGTTGAGGACGGCAGGTTTCATAGCAGCGGAGGGTTCAGGAGAGCGGCGGAATCGAAATGGGCCGGGCCGCTTCTGGCCAGGTTTGGCCGTTTTTGGCCGATTGTGACCGGTATATCGGGTGCGCGCCGGGGGCAGTGCGCGAATGGGGTGGAAGCGACGAGGACAAGGGGAAGCCCGCGAATCACGGGAAGGCACGCAACACCGAGCCACCGGAAGGACACAGCGCGGCTGGCGCCGCAGCCCAATCCGAACCTCGAAAG
>CAYJNU010000346.1:0-8857 GCA_964371005.1 uncultured Verrucomicrobiota bacterium
ATGCAAGCATGACGCACACTGCGCTTGGCGGGGCAGACGGGGTCAGGATTTGATGTAATTTCTTTTGGTGCAGTTCGGCCCCGTATGGACCCGACGAAACGAACGAGGTAGACTTCCAGAATGAAAACTGAAACCGCCGATAGTCCGTCAATTGCAACTGCTCCTGCCATAGCGACAGTCGCGCCAACCGAGGCTGCTGCTGCTCCAGCGCCCGGGCAAGCCGACGCATCACAGCCGAGCGCTGTAACTCCTCCAGCAGGCGCGGCTGAAACCGGCAACACCACGCCTCCGCCCAAGCCAGGGCGCACCGTCAGCGACATGCTGGGACTCCCGGCAACGGAACGGGAGGCGGACGACGACGCGGTTGCCGAGGACACTGTGTTACTCAGCTACCAACTCGTTCTGCAAGGCGGGCGGGAGGAGGTGCTCCGCATCAAGTCGCAGTTGATTCTACCACTCGCATTGGAGGTCGAGAACCTCGCGCAAACCGACGTGTCGTTCCCGGAGTTGTTCGACCGAGTGCTGACCCGTCCGGTGGTCACGAAGTTCCGCAGCTTTCTGCAACGGCGCTTTGATGCTGCTTCGCGGGCACAGGAGGAAGCGAAGGCTGCTGCGGAGACGCCGCCCGCACCAACGAACGTGGGAATCCGGTCACCGAAGCCGCCCAACGGCGCTGCGTTCGCCATGCCGGAGATCGACGCGAGGCCGCCGCTGCCCAAGCCGCCGGGCAGTCGGGTGTGGCCGACCGGCAAGAATGGAATGTGACGACCATTGCTGCTCCACCAGAGCCCCTAGAACTGGAACCCCATCATGAGCGAAACCTCAGCCAGCATTGAGCCCGGTCGCGCCTCGACGTCATTGCCCGAACAATTGCGAATGTTCCGGGAATTCAACATAGAAACCCGGCTCATCGAAACCCACGCTCGATTGTTCACCAGCGAGCGCATCACCGTGCCCACGTTCGTCAACGAGTTCTGGACTGCGAAGCAACGCCAAGCCAGTTCGCTGCACGAAGTCTCGTATCGCGCATGCTTCAAGCCGCAACTTCCGCGCTTCTTCATCGAGCGCCTCACGCAGCCCGGTGACGTGGTCTATGACCCGTTCATGGGCCGGGGCACGACGCCGGTGGAAGCTGCCTTGCTGGGTCGCGTGCCGTGGGGCAACGACATCAACCCGCTGAGCATCGTGTTTACGGCTGCGCGTCTCCGGCCGCCAACAATGGAGGCGGTCACTGCACGGCTGCGCGAAATCGACCTCGCCGACCACGACGAGTTCCCCGAAGACCTGCTGGTGTTCTATCACCCGGACACGCTGCGCGAGATCTGCGCGCTCAAGAAGCACTTCCTCCAGCGTGTCTCGGCCGGCTCGTTCGACGCTATCGATGCCTGGCTGCGTATGGTCGCGATGAACCGGTTGACCGGACACTCGCCCGGCTTCTTTTCCGTCTACACGATGCCGCCCAACCAGGCGGTGTCTGTCGAGTCCCAGCGGAAGATCAACGCTAAGCGCAACCAGACGCCACCACGCCGGGCGGTGGTAGACCTCATCCTGAAGAAGTCGAAACAGTTGCTCGGCGACGTCACGCCTGCGGTGCGACAGACGCTGGGCCGGGTGTCGCCGTACGCTCGTCTGTTGAACACGCGCGCCGAAGCCACGCCGCAGATCGTATCCGATTCGGTTTCGCTCGTCGTCACCTCGCCACCCTTCCTCAATGTTGTGGACTACGCGCAGGACAACTGGCGGCGCTGCTGGTTCGTCGGCATTGACCCACAATCGGTGAAGCTCACGGTGACCCGCAAACTCGCCGCGTGGGCCGGGGCGATGGCGGAAGTCTTCCGTGAACTCCACCGGGTCTTGACACCCGGTGGTCACGTAGCGTTCGAGGTCGGCGAGGTTCACGGCGGCAAGATCAAGCTGGAGGAAACCGTTGTGCCGTGCGGAGTAGCTGCCGGCCTTGAACCGGTGCTCGTGCTCATCAACGATCAGGAGTTCACCAAGACCGCCAATTGCTGGGGTGTGGGGAACAACGACAAGGGCACGAATACGAATCGGGTGGTGGTGATGAGGAAGGCGCAAAGCTCACAGCGATGAAGCAGTGAATTGAATGAAAAGCTCGACGCAATGTCCTCTGCCCGTGCGTTTCAGGACGCAGGTGTGCGCCACTGAGGCAGGGTAGCCCTGATGGTGGTAGTTTGCCTTCTCTTCCTTGCCCGTTTCTGCCATTGCGGTTCAAGTCCCCGGTACGCGTCCCAGGATGGAGATCGAAGCTCCCCACTCGCTCTGCGATCCAGATTGACGACGGTACGCCTGGCGTTCACGCCACACGACTTGCGCTACGGGTGATTGTTCAAGGCATCTTCGTTCAGGGTGATATGGACGTGGTCATTGTGGCCCGGGTCGAACTTGACTCCTTCGGGCTTCCACGGACCGACGTTGAGCTGGAGCGTGTTGGTCTTGAAGGTCAACTGACCGTCCCGCATCAAGCAGGTGAGCCATCCGGCCGGCAGGTAAATCTTGGCCGGGTCGGTGGTCGTCGTGGTTTCCGGCCAGGTCAACCGCGTCCCGGGTTTCGCTTTGGGATTGGGCGCGCCCGGATGCTGGGCGCCGGAGCCCGTCAAGACTTTCCGCACCATCGGATCGCCCAGGAGTCTCGTGATGCCGATGCGGTTGGTCGTGACCCAGAGTTTAACGTCGTTGAAGGCATCGGTGTCGTGCCCGTACAGCGCGTTCGTCGTGGCTCTGACCAACGCCCAGTAGTTGAGGCCGCCGCTGGTAGCGTCTAAGGAGAGGTACTGAAAGATGTCAATGTCCGTCCCGCGCAGGTGGGTGTCATGCACGAGGTCCGCGCCGTGTTCACCGGAGACGTCGTTGATCCGGGTCAGGGTCGGTATCTGGTTGACCTCCAGCCACTCGTAGGTACCCTTGGCCGACCAGTCGTCACCCCCCTTCTCAAGATCGCGCAGACTGTAACGCCGCTCTTCGGGCCACCAATATACCGGCATGCGCCACAGGGCGTGGCACGGAGGACTGGCTTTCTTGGCGGTCAGAGTCTTCCCGCCGGACTGACACTCGACCGTGAAGTGATAGGTGAAATTGTGAAAGTCCGGCACGACCGGTAACTCGACTAGATGATCTCCATGGTCGGTGATTTCCACCACCAGCTTCGAGGTTAAATCTATCACCTTCTTCTTGTCCGGCGCCATATCCAAGATCAGTTTGTCGAGGCCGGACGAGTTGCGCAGCCGCACCTGGACCTTCGTGATCTCGGAGCCGGCCGGGCGACCGCCGAGCTTCAAAGTGAAGTGCCGCCGTAGTTTGTTCATCTGGCCCGGATGCGGAAGGCTGTAATAGGTGAAATCGGTTTTCTTAGCGTAAGAAGGTTCGTCGCGGACGATCTCCTTGATCCAAAACGGGGCTTCCAGCGTGAGCGTCGCCGAGAGTTCCGTGTACGGCAGGCCCGCGAAATCCGGAATCCACGGCGTCAGGTCCACGTCCTGAATCTTCGCCCAGATGGAAACCTCGGTCTCGCCGGATTGGGTGTACTCCGAGACCTTGACTTCTTCCACCAGCTCCTCCGTGGTAGCAAGCGCTCCGATCATGGTCATCAGGGGTCGGAGCGAGATGATGTCGCTCTGGAACGGGAAGGGCGACAGGTCTTTCTTCCCCGCCCGCACAGTCAACTCGACGGAGTCGTTCTGTTCCACCAGGCAAGTGTGAGTGAGCCACTCCCACGGAAAGTCCAGGGGGTACGTTTGGTACGGGCGACACGGCCACCGAGCGTAATGGTCCGTGTACTCGAAGGAACCCACCGTGTAGCGGACGTACACGTTCGTGGTGTATCGGGGCACCATCAGGGGCACGGCGGCGACCGTCGCCATGTTTTCGTAGCAATCCTTGATACCCAGGCTCACTTCGGTGGGATGGGCGGGAGACTGGTCAACCCACGCGCACGCCGCCGAAGGAGGCAGTTCCTCCACATCTTCCCCGCGTGCCCCGCGCCCGTGTTTGGTGAACCGGGGTGACTGTTGGGGTGACGGCACGGGCGGGGACAACAAGTAGGCGGGAATCACCGATCGGGGCGTCGGCCACTCACCCTCACCGGCGACGGGTTCATCCAAAGGCAGCGTCACGTGAATGTTGGTATTGATGGGGCCCATCGCCTGGCCGCGGTAGAGCCGTCCTTCCCAGTCCGTGAGCGCGGTCAACGCGACGTTGCAGTCCGGCAGGGGCCACAAGAGGAATTGGCCGGAGGCATCGGTCGTGGTGGTCAACACCGCGCCCCCGTTCAGCAGGCTGGCTTTGATGGCAACATTCGTCAGCGGCAAGGCGGGGAAACCCGGCGAAACCACCTGGCCGGACAAATAGTATCGGCCCAACTGGAAACTCAACTCGGCGCTGTAGATGAAACCGAACCGGTCCTCGCCTTGGATGGACAGGCGCAACTCTCCCGCCAGGGGTTCCAGCAGTTGCGCGAGGGCGGCGACGTTGGTGGCCACGACGCGGCCGGTGGCATCGAGCGTGAACTGCCCGGTCAGGTCGAAGTAGTTACTGAATCCGGTCACCTCGCCAGACTGGTTGGTTTGCATGAGCGCGTACATGCTGCGCTGGGCGGTCTGTTCGGGCAGTTCCAGGTGGATGTCGTCCAATTGGGTCAGCGGCAAGGGCCGGCCGGCGGCATCCAGCAACCCGAAACTCAGCGCGGCAAACGGATAGCCCAGGAGACCATTGACGAGCTGCGGCGACTCAATGCCAGCCGGTTCGATCAGACCTTCACAGTTGAGGGTCAACTCGAGGTTGTTCGTCGCGCCTACGCTCACCTGGGCTTCGGCCTGGGCTCCCTGAAACCCTTCCCAGTTCACGTGAATTTCATGCTGTCCGGCGCTGACGGCCGCGGCGAAAACGCCGTCGTCTCCGGTCGTGCCCGCCAGAATCCGGTCCACGTACACCGCCGCTCCCGGCGCCGGCAAGAACACATCAGCATCTTGCTGCGCTAGGACCCGCAGGAAACCCGTCGGAAGGATGGCGGCGGCCCGGAAAAACTCTGCGCCAGCCCCGGAAGCCGGCTGGATTCGCAGATCGAAGACGCCGTCCGGTGTGTTGGTGGTCACCAGCGGTTGCCAGTTCAACAAGTCCGGCGAGGTTTCGACGAACAGAGGGACGCCCGGTTCACCCAGCACCCGCAACGCGATGCGGCCGTCCGGCTCCACCGCCGGCGCCTGCAGGCGAACCAAACCCGTCGGATCTGCAGTTGCGGTTTCCAACTCCAGTTCAACGTTCCCCGCACTGCCGCCGAAGCCATCCACCGCGATGCGATAGACCGTCCGGGCTTGCGCCTCGAACCGGACTTCGCTGCGTGCGTCCAGCGTCGAGAGGTCGTCATTGCGGGCGACCAGTTCCAGTCCGGCGAGCGACGAACCCACATAGACGGCCAGCACCGTGTCCAAGCTGCTGCCCGTGGTCCGCAGTGTCGCCTGCCCGTTGAGCGGCGCCGTCCAGGTCCACCAGATGGACTTGCCGCCCGCACCGACGGCGTGCGCAGGTTCGCCAAGTTCACGAGTGGCAAAGTCGTTGCAACCCGTCACGCGGCCCGACGCTCCCTCCAGCAGCGCGGCCTGGCTGAAAGTGTCGTTGGCTGGGACGAAGTTGGCCGCCGCCGTGCCTGAGCGGTTCACCGTGACGACCGTTGAAGCCGCGCTGCCGCTGGCGTCGCCGCTCCAATGATGAAATCGGAGATTCGCTCCCGGCGCCGCCGAGAGAGTCACCGGCGTGCCGGCGGCATACTTCCCATCCGCCGCTGGAGGAGGAGTTGCGTTGACCACGGCATCCGCGCCCATTGGGCTGGAGGCGAGATTCAACGAATACCGGCCCGGCGTCTGTTCGATCTGTAATCCGATCCGGCCAGTTCCTTCCTGAAAACCGTCCACGGCAATCTGGTAGCTGACGCCAGCGGTGGCGTCGAACCGGACCTCGCTCATGTTCGTGCGGTAGGCGCGCGTGAGATCGTTGGCCACGAGCGTGAGATTCGTCACCGAGTTGCCAGTGTAAACCGCAAGCAGCGTCTTGAAGAGGACATCGGGTGTGCTGATCGTCACAGCGCCATTCGCCGGCGCGGTCCACGTCCACCAAACGGAGTGGCCGCCCACGTCCCCGGCGTGATGGGGTTCGCCCGGCTCTTTGCTCGCGAAGGCGTTGGTGCCCGCCGCGCTGACGGTGGTGCCACTCAACGCAATCCGATCCGCGAAATCGTCGTTGACCGGAATCACCCCATGACTCAAGGAAACATCCACCTGGCCTTCGGCGCCATTCCAGCCGTCCACGGCGAATTGATAGCTCGTGCCGCTGGTCGTGTCGAAAACGACTTTGCTCGTGGCGTCGTAGCGGGAGGCGTCGTCGTTGGCGGCGACGGGCGCGAGGTGTGCAACGTCCGGCCCGGTATAAACCGCCAGCAACGTATCGATGTCGCTGTTTTTCGTGAGCACGACAGCGCGCCCCGTGAAGGGCGCCGTCCAAGACCACCAGATCGAATGCCCACCGGCGTTACCCACGTGTGCCGGCTCGCCGGGTTCCTTGTCCGCATTGTCGTTCGCGCCTTTGGCCTCGGCCGCGTTGCCGCTGAGCACGAAGCGGGCGGAGAAATCGTTGTTGATTGGCTCGTGCGCCAGGGTCAGGACCAGGTCTCCCTCCTGGCCATCGTGACCGTCCACCGCTATGCGATACGTCAACCCTTCGACGGACTCAAACACGACCGTGCTGGTCGTGACACCGGCGGAGGCATTGTCATTGGCCGCGACCAGCGTCAGGCTCGAAACGTTCGTCCCGGTATAGACCGCGAGCAGCGTGTCGAAACCCGTGCCCGCCGTGCTGACCGTCACCTTGCGCGCCGCTGGTGCGGTCCAATTCCACCAAACAGACTGGCCTCCTGCATTCCCAGCGTGATTGGGTTCCCCCGGTTGTTTCGTCGCGTTGCGGTTGAAGGCCAGCACGTTCGCACCACTCGAAGAAAGCGTCCCACTTTGCGCAAAGTCGTCATTAGCGGGCGTCGAACTCACCTGAAGCAGGAACGCCGAACTCCCCGTCTGGCCATCACGCCCATCCAGGGCGATCTGATACGTCACGCCGGCACGGGCATAGAAGGTGACCACGGTTTGATTGGTCACCTGGTTATTGGCGACGACGGGGGTGAGACTGGCCAGGTTCGTTCCTGTGTACACCGCCAGCAGCACCTCGAAGGAATTCATGCTCAGCGTGATCGTGGCCGAGCCGTCCTCCGGCGCCGTCCAAGACCACCACAGCGAATGGCCGCCGATGTTGCCGGCGTGGAGTGGTTCGCCCGGCTCGCGGGACGCACTCGCGGTGGCGGCGTTGCCCCCGGCGATGAGTCCAGTGATGGGAATGCGCCCGATAAACTCGTCGTTGACCGGTGCGGAATCCTGTTGCAGGCGCAGCCGGAGGTTCCCGCTTTGGCCGCCGGCACCGTCCACGGCGATGTAATAAGGCGTGCCCTGCATCGCGTACACCACGACGGCGCTGGTGTTGGTGACGGTGGCGGCATTATCGTTTTGGGCCACGAGCGCCAAGTCGGAGAAGTCAGTTCCGGTATAGACCGCGAGCAATGTGTCAAACGCACTGCCGGCGGTGCTAATCGTCGTCTTGTGGCCAGCCGGCGGGTTCCAGACCCACCACACCGAACGACCACCCGCATTGCCCGCGTGGTTCGGCTCGTCCGGCTCCTTGGTGGCCTCAACATTGACGGCGGGAATGCAAACCTCCGCGCCGAAGATTTCCGCCCGATTGCCAAGGTCGTCGTTCAGCGGCGTCGGGGAGAACACCAGCAACATGACGAAGTCGCCGCTCGCACCGTCCCGGCCATCCACGGCGATCTGGCAGACCATGCCACTTTGCACCCGGAAAGACATCGCGTTGCCCTGCGGCGTGCCGGCGTTGGCCATCACGGGCGTCAAGCCGGTCAGGGTCGAGCCGGTGTACACGGCGAACAGCGCATCGAAGGAACAATCGAAGAGCGTGACGGTCGCCACGCCGTTCTCCGGAACCGTCCAAGTCCACCAGACCGAGCGTCCCCCGGCGTTGCCGGCGTGCTGCGGTTCACCGACCTCCTTGCCCGCGCCCGCATTCGACGCGGCAAACTCGATATACGTCCCGTCGAGCACGGTCCGGTTTTGGAAGAGATCGTTGACCGGCTGGGAGAGGGCCACGCCTGCGGCGCCGAGCCAGACCCAAGCCGTGGTCATGAGGAGGGTTACCCCCCAGCGACCGCAGGTCCGCGGCAAGCCTGAGGGCGTCGAACGGTACAGGTGGGAGTGCTGATTGCCGAGAGAGCTTCGCTCGCTTGCCATAAGTCGCCTTTCGTGGAGTGAGCAATTCCTAGAGGGCTTCCTGTTTGGCGTCAACATCAATCTGCGGGCCATCTGCGGGTCTGCGGGGCATCTGCCGTGCTGCCTCCCAACTGCAACCACATAACTCCGGTTGTGCCCCGACGCCAAACCAACCGCGCAACTTTCAACTTTCGGCGGCCGGTCAGGCTCATGACGAGCGGACGAAGATGGGCAAAACAGGAGCAATTCGCGTTGCGGCAGATGAGCGGGAATTTCAGCAATTGCGGGCTACGCCAGCGACGGTGACAGGGGCACATGTCTTGGGTCCGCTCTCGCCCGGTGCGGACGGTTTGTTCAGCTTCATCGACACCAACGCTCCCAGCGGCACCGCCTATTACCGCAGCGGTCCGCGTTGAACACGGCGCTTCGTAACCTCTGCCTCAGTTCGCTCATTGAAGCCGTCCGCGCCCAGACCCGCATCGTGGACCTCCCCCACGTCAACCGCGTCCTCATCCAACCCCACT
>CAYJNU010000347.1:0-8848 GCA_964371005.1 uncultured Verrucomicrobiota bacterium
CAATCGTGAAAGCCTTAATTGACACAAGGTGAATTATCACGTTGACTGGCCTTGGTCTGCGTGCGTTTTCCCGAGGAAAATGCGTGGTTATTGGCAAGTTCGAGCCCCGCCGCTCCCGCCACTTCCTATGTTTTGACTGCCAGTGACAGGCAGCGTCAAAACGTGACTTTGCCCAATGTTTTCCAGGGTTTTCGCGACCTCGCTCGCAACGGAGCTTGCGACAGGCAAAGACACGTTTTGACTGTCTGGGCCGAGTTTTTGTCTCAAACATCTCTACCGACCTTCCGGACGAAATGGGCGGCCTGCTTTGAAGACCTCTTGTTGCCGAGCAATATCCGTCGCCAAAGTCGTTTGTCCGTTGGCTCGGGCCTGCTCGATTGCCTTGGCTGCGGTTTGGTCGGCGTCGGTGAACCGTTCGGCGTTTGCATACGCGGCGGCCAACGTGCCCAGGAAGACCGGTTGACCGCCGGCCAGGCTCACCGCCTTTTCCGCGAGGTGAACCGCTTCCTCAGCGTCGCCAGGCTGAACATGATTCGAGATGGCAAGCTGCCACGCCAGCGCGTTGAGCGCCTCCGGCCAGTCGGGACGCAGCCGCACCGCCTCGCGGAGATGTGCAATCCCGCCGCCCGTTCGTCCCGCGCTGATTTGCGCCAGCCCGAGATAGAACTGAGCGCGCGCATGCTCCGGCCTGGTGCGGATCGCTTCCGACAGGGGGATGATGGCGTCCTCGAACCGGCTGTGCTGAACCAGAAACCGGCCCAGGTTGTACGCGGCTTCGGTGGAACGTGGGTCGAGCCGGAAAGCTTCGCTGAACTGGTTCAGCGCATCGTCGGCTCGTCCCAGTTTCTCCAGCGACAGGGCGTAGTTTAGGTGCCCACTGGCGGCATCTGGGCTTAGGCGGATCGCCGCCGCATAATGCTCCACGGCTTCCGCGTGTTTCTGTTGCATGGCGAGCACCCCACCGAGATTGTTATGCGCCTCCGCGTAATCCGGTCGGGCTGCCAGCGCCTGACGGAATTGAAGGATGGCCTCGTCCAGTCGGCCCTGCGCCACAAGCGCGGCGCCCAGGTTGTTGTGCGCCTCGTCGAAACCAGGCTTGGCCTGGAGCGCGGCGCCGTATTGCTCCATGGCCGCTTCTATTCGGCCCGCCTTCGCCAGTGCCGCGCCGAAGTTGTTTCGCATGACTGGATCGGCGGGTTGGAGCCGCACTGCTTCGGCGTAGTGCAGCAGCGCTTCGTCACGCCGGCCGAGCGCGGCGAGGGCCGTGCCAAGGTTGTTCTGGGCAAGGGCGTTGTCTTTCGTTACGGCCAACGTGTGCGTGAACAGCGTGCAGCCGTCCTTCCAGTAACTGAGTTGCTGGCGCGTGGCGAGCGCGCACCCGGTCAGCGCGAGGGCTGCCAGCACGCCGCCGACAAGTTCGCCCCGACGAACGCGTGCCAGCAGGTCGGCCGCGCCCCAAACCAACATCACGCCCAGCCCGATCATCGGAATGTAAGTGTAGCGGTCTGCAATCGCCTGCCGGCCGACCTGCACCAGACCAATTACCGGGACGAGCGTGCCGAGAAACCACAGCCAGCCGACCAACAGATACGGACGTCGTTTGGCGGTAAGCCACGCCAGCGCCGAGATCGCCGCCAAAACCCCAATCGCCGCGCCGATCTGCCAGCCCAGCCACGCCGCGGGATACGGATAGATCACCGCGAGATCCGTCGGCCAGATCAGTTTCCCGAGGTAGCGCACGTAGGAAATGACCGCGTTGCCAAATCTTGCCCCCAAGGACAGTTGTGTCACCGAGGCCACGGTGCCACCACTCTTCTGCGCGAGGAACGTCACGAGACTGGAAACCAGCGCCAGAGCAAACAGCGGCCATTTTTCGATGAGCAGCGGACGCCATTGCCGCAGCAGGCCCGCCAAGCGTCCCCCATTGGTTATCGAGACGACGCTCGCGTTGCGTTTCAGTGGCCAGCAATCCAACAACAGCAGCGCAAACGGCAACGTGACGAGCATCGGCTTCGCCATCAGGCCAAGCGCGAAAGAGGCAAGCACCAGCGCAAATCGAGAGGACTTCCGCTCCTCCACATACCGCACATAAGCCCACACCGTGAGCAGCCAGAAAAGCGCGGCCAGCGTGTCCTTGCGTTCGGCTACCCAGGCCACCGACTCCACGCGTAACGGATGCAGCGCAAACAAGGCCGTCGCGATGGCGCTACGCCAGGCCGCCCCGGTCGTCCGGATTAAGAGCACAAACAGCAGGACAACGCTTGCCGCATGTAGCAGCAGATTGACCGCGTGATGAGCCGCGGGGTTCACTCCGAATAATTGGCAGTCCAGCATGTGAGAGAGCCAAGTGAGTGGATGCCAGTTGGCGACGTGATTCGTGGTAAAGGCCCACACGACACCCCGGGCGGTCAGGCCGCGTTGCACCAGTGAATTCGCGGTGACGTAATCGGGGTCGTCGTAGTTGATGAAATCGCAGCGCAACGCCGGCCAGAAGGTCACGCAAGTGGCGAGGACCAATGCGGCACATATCCAGATGCTCATCCGCCTGTGGGGCTGGGGTTCCATCGCCGAAACTCTAGTCGAAGCTTGCGTGGGCAAAAGGGAAAATGTGGAAAAGGACCCCGGCGGGCTTGCCAACGGCGACCGCGTGGCCATCATGTTCAAGCTGGCTGTGCCAAGCACAGCCAGCTCAGCGTTTGAAAATCCTTGTGGCCATCACCGGAGCCAGCGGCGCGCTTTACGCGCAACGGTTGCTCGACAACCTCGACCCGCGGGCACACGAGGTCCACGTCGTGGAGAGTCGCTACGCGCAGCAGGTCATCGCCGAGGAATTGCCCGGTGGCCTGCGTCTGCCCGAGGGCGTGCTTTCGCACAACGTGAAGAGCATGAACGCCCCGTTCGCCAGCGGCTCGAATCCCCCGGACGTGATGGTCGTGATCCCCTGCACGATGGGCACGCTCGGCCGTATCGCGCACGGCTACAGCGAGGATGTGCTGCTGCGCGCCGCGGATGTGGTGTTGAAGGAAAAGCGGAAGCTCATCCTCGTGCCGCGCGAAACCCCGCTGAGTCTGGTTCATGTGAAGAACTTTGAGCTGCTGCTCCTCGCGGGGGCGACGCTGATCCCAGCAAACCCAAGCTTCTATTCGGGTGCGAAGACCGCCACCGAACTCGCTGACACGGTCGTTGCGCGCGTGTTGGATCACATCGGCGTTCCGAACCAACTCGCCCCGCGCTGGGCGGAGGAAAGGGAATGAGATGAAGAAAGGGAAAGGCTCAACATTCAACATTCAACATTCAACGCCCAAAGAATTGGAGGCAGTGGCCTGGGAGTTTAATGAGGGGGCGGGGGGAAATCGCAAGTTTGACCTTGAAGACCGGTTGTTGGAGTTCGCTTCCGCGGTGATTGATCTCTCCGAAAGCCTGCCCGCAACGCGCGCCGGCAATCACGTTGCCGGTCAGGTATTGCGCCCGGGCACGTCTCCCTATCCGAACCACGGTGAAGCCGAGGCGGCGGAATCGCGCGAGGACTTTATTCACAAGCTGAGAATTTGCCTGAAGGAACTCCGGGAAACCCGCCGTTGGGCGCGGCTAGTCAAGCGCAAGGCCTGGGTGAAGAACGACGCCACGCTCCTGTTCGTGCTGGGCGAATGCGACGAGTTGATTCGCATCTTTCACTCAAGCATTCAAACCGCGAAGCGCATAGCCGAAGCGGAAGCGCGCAAGCCGACTCAACCCGCCCGTTACCCCTCCGGCAATGCTGGCTGATCCCTTGTTACCCGTTGACTGCTTAATGCCTCTACTCTGTAACAGCCTGCCTGAAATCTGCCGCCGCAGGTCGTTGTTTCGATGTTGGAAGTTGAAGGTTGAATGTTGAATGTTCTCTCCCCTTAAGAAATGGCTCTCTTTCGTGCGCTTCTCGCACACGATCTTCGCCCTGCCGTTCGCGCTGGCGGCGATGGCCGTGGCGGCGCGCGACAACCGCGGCTGGCCCGGTTGGCGCATCTTCCTGCTCATCGTCACCGCCATGGTTTGCGCACGCACGTGTGCCATGGCCTTCAATCGCATCATGGACCGCAAGTTCGATGCGCTCAATCCGCGCACCGCCAACCGGCATCTGCCGGCGGGGGAGGTCAGCCTGCTCGGCGCTTGGCTGCTCTGGGGTCTCAGCGGCGCGGGGTTGGTCGTGGCCAGCTACTGCCTCAACATGTTCTGTGGCGTGCTGTCTCCCATCGCGCTGGCGGTGATCTGCTTCTACTCGGTGACGAAGCGTTTCACGGATTACACGCACATCTATCTCGGCGTCGCATTAGCATTGGCGCCCATCGGGGCATGGCTGGCGGTAAAGGGAACGAACGTCTCGGTGCTGGAGATCGTGCAAATGCTCACGCTCGCGGCGGCGGTGGTGCTATGGCTCGTCGGCTTCGACATCATCTATGCGATGCAGGATTATGAGTTTGATCGAAAGCACGGCCTGCATTCACTCGTGGTGGCGTGGGGGCCGAAGAATGCGCTGACGGCGGCGTTTCTGGCCCACATGGTTATGTGCGGCCTGCTGCTTGGGTTTGGGCTGCTGTGCCGATTCCGCATCGCCTACCTCGTCGGCTGGTTCATGATCGTGATCTGCCTGGCGTTGGAACACTTCATTGCCCGCCGCCGCAGCCTGAATTGGATCAACGTTGCCTTCTTCCGGCTCAACGCCGTCGTCAGCACGATCTTCCTCGTCGTAACCTTGGCTGAGGTGGTTTTCATGGGCGGGTTCAAGATGCGCTGAGACCGAGTTCGTCCGGCGCAACACCACCGACCAGACCAGCCCCGTTTCTTCACGTTTGTGGGAACGCGCCTCCGAACATCAGGTCAGGCGGTTGCCTGCTCAAACTGTTTGCGCCTTGGCTGGCCCGGGGGAATACTTCCGCCATGATGTCCCCACGCCAGCTCGCGCGATTAGCAGCAACAGTTTCCCCCCTCGCACTCGCCACGTGTGGCCCGTTGGTTGCGCCGACGCTCGGGGCGGAGTTCCAACCTGCGCCCCAGCCATTCAAGCAAGAAGTTTCGCAACGCTGGCCCATGCCGAACCACGTCTCCGCAACGGGTCTGACGTTGGTAGATGTGACGGCGGGCGGCGAGGTGCGCGTGGCAGATGGCCAGACATGGTTCGCATTACGCGAGGGGAAACTGGAAGCCCTGCCTGCACCGAAGGAAGCCAAAGAGTCTGCGGGCTGGATGATGCTCGGAAACTCGGCGCGCCTGTTGCCTGTGCCGCTGGCCACCGTCCGCCAGATTCAACGCGGCGCCGAAGACGTGTGGCTGGCGACCTCGAAAGGCATCGTGCGCCTGAGCACAGGGGGAGAAGCAGTCGCCGAACTGGCCGACCAGGATGTCCGACAGGTCGCGCTTGGCGCGAACGATCTCACACTCGCAGCTTCCGCGCACGGTTTGTGGCAGCGTAGCCAAGCAGGCAGGTGGGAACTGGTACGCGTCATTGATGACGTGGGCCGGGTTTGGGCAGACGGTGACGTGCGGGGTGTGGCGATTGATGCCGCGGGGATTTGGTGGATTGCGACTCCGGCGGGAGTCATTCGCAAGCAGGGGGAGCGCTGGAGTTTCTTCACGGGCCGTGATGGCTTGCCGTATGCGGATTTCACGTGTGTTGTGGTTGGACCAGGTTCAGAAGTATGGTTCGGCACGCATCGGGGCGCGGTGCGATTCGACGGCAAGGAATGGGCCTATCGCGAAGGACCGCGATGGCTGCCCGGCAACGACGTGCGGTCCATCGCCGTCGGTGCGGATGGCCGCACGTGGTTCGCCACCGACAAGGGCCTGGGCTGTATCGAGCACCGTACGATGACGTTGGCTGAGAAGGCCGAACATTACGAAGAGGAGATCGAGCGCTACATCAAACGCACGCCACTCGGCTACACGTCGGAAGTCGGCCTGGGCACGCCGGGCGATCGCTCGAAGATCATTTACTCGGACAGCGACAACGACGGACTTTGGACGGCCATGTATGGCGCGGGCGAGTGCTTCGCCTACGGCGCCACGAAGTCGCCCGAATCCAAACGACGTGCGCAGCAGGCTTTCGAGGCTTTACGTTTCCTTCAAAAGGTAACGCAGGGCGGGCAGCCCAGCCCCCCGAAAGGCTACGTGGCACGAACCATCCGACCGGTGGACTGGCCCGATCCGAATATCGGGCGGCTGGAGGGAGACCGGGAGGAACAGAAAGGAGATAGCCTGTGGAAGATCATTGACCCCCGGTGGCCACGTAGTGCCGACGGCAAGTGGTTTTGGAAGTGCGACACCAGCTCGGACGAATTGGACGGCCATTTCTTCTTCTACCCGGCGTACTACGATCTCGTCGCCGAGACCGACGCCGAGAAGGAACGCGTGCGCGAGGTCGTGCGCGACCTGACCGATCACTTGATGAACCACGATTTCACGCTCGTGGACCACGATGGCAAACCCACGCGCTGGGCGGTTTACAGCCCGCGGGCCTTGAACAACGACCCTCTCTGGTGGCTGGAACGCGGCCTCAATTCTCTGAGCATCCTTTCGTACCTCACCGTCGCCGAGCACATCACCGGCGATCCGAAATACGGCCAGGCGATCCGAGAGTTGATCGAAAAGCACGGCTACGCCGCCAACGCTATGAACCCGAAGATGCAAATGGGCGTCGGCTCCGGCAACCAGTCGGATGACGAGATGGCGGTCATGTGCCTCTACAATCTGGTGCGCTACACCAAGCTGGAGCAGTGGCGGGAGAAATGGCGGTTTGCATTCTATGGCTACTCGCGGCTGGAAGAGCCCGAGATGAATCCGTTGTTCAACTTCGCCTATGCCGCCGTTGGACGCGGGCAGACCTTCGCCGATTCCTTCGGGCCGATTCCCGTGGACCCGTGGTCCGGGTGGTGCGGAGATTCGCTGGCGACGCTGCGCGGCTTCCCGCTGGATCGCGTGAACTGGGCGCATCACAACAGCCATCGCCTGGACCTCGTCCCGCTGCGCCGGCAGCAGATGATTGATTTCACCGCGGACCAGCGGCCCAATCGCGCCAGCCGCGTCAATGGCAAGGTGCTGCCCGTGGAGGAACGGTTCTTCAATCACTGGAACACCGACCCCTGGCATCTCGACTACGGTGGCGATGGTCGCGAACTGGCCAGCGGCACGGTCTTTCTCCTGCCTTATTACATGGGGCTGTATCACGGCTTCATCGAGAAACCGCGATGAAAACGACTGGATGCGGCGCTCACCCGGGTGAACGGAGCGCGGCTGTGTGCGTGCGCACCAGCCGCAGCATCCAGGAATGGGCGTCAGCGCAGAGAACTCCCGGACCCGTGACCCCGCTCAAACCCGCTGCGGCTGGTACAGAGAACACAGCCGCGCTCCGATGCAAACGCGACTGCCCACCGCTGAAGGGTGTGACCGGGAGTGACGGTGAGTTGAAGACGGGTTGTGGGGTGGACCAGTACCGTTGCCAGAGGTGGTTGGCGCGAGCGGCCCGCAGGCCGAGCATTTTCTCGGCGTTGGGTTCTCTCCACCAACTGCCGGCGAGCTTGAGGCGTTGTTGGATCACATGCCGATGGCCGCTCTCGATTTCGCCGGAGCCGATGTTCCGTCCTTGGGCGCGGGCGCCCGCATAGTCCAGATGCGCGCGCCGCTGATTCAAGTAGCGGTGGGCTGCACGGACCGGGGCTTGGGGCGAGTCTTCCGGCTCGAAGTGGGCGGCCAAGGCCCGCAGCACGGCGCTCACCTGGTTCTCCAACAGCCGGCCTTGTTGGCGGCGTCGCCACCGGTGCGGGTCCCGGGGTTGGATCACCGCCGCCGCCGCCGCGAGGTATTCACTGACATGCTACAAGCCAGTTGTGTTCGGCATGGAAGGCGCTCCGTGCGGTGTCGCACGGGCCCGTGTTTTTTTGCATTATTTTCTGGGCCCCCGGCCGATTTTCTGATGAAGTCGGCCCGTGACTTCACCGCGGCACCGACGGCTGCAGCTGGACGAACGCGCGTTCCGCCACTGGGAACTGCTGCGGGTCTTTCGGCAGGCGCTGGCCCGGTCCACGCCGGTCGCCCCCGCGCATCCCTCGTGGGCCGATCCGCGCCGCCGCACCACCGTCGCCGATTACCTGAGCCTGTTTCTCTTGGGCCTGTTCAATCCCGTGGTGGAGACGATGCGCGGCTTGAACGCCGCCAGCCGGTTGCCGCGCGTGCAACGGGAAGTCTGCGGCGGCTACTTCAGTCTGGGCAGTTTTTCCGAGGCCCAACACGTGACCGATCCGGTCCTGCTGGAGGCGGTGTTCAGCGAATTGGTCGGGCCGGAAACCGGGCCGCCACCGAGCGACGTGCATCAGGCCTGGCATCGCTGGTTCGCGCGGGACAGTTCGCTCTTTGCGGCGCTGCCGCGGATGCGTTGGGCGCTTTACGGTGGGGGGCGGGCCGGGGCCAAAAACAACGCCGTGCGCCTGCACCTGAGCCTGCATCTGCTGGACGACCAGCCGGCGCGGGCGCAAGTGACGCCGGGCAAAGTGTGCGAACGCAAGGCGTGGCGGGAGACGTGGGAAGCGGGCGCGGCCTATGTGGGCGACCGCTACTTCGCGGAGGACTACCGGCTGCTGGGCGAGTTGACGGCGGCGGGCTGCCGCTACGTGCTGCGATTGCGGGACGAAGCGGTGCTCACGGTGGAGGAGGAGTTGCCCGTGACCCCGGCAGACGCGGCGGCGGGCGTGGGGCGGCAGGTCTGGGGGCGGCTGGGGTGTCAAGCGTCCACGCGCAGCGCCCGCGTGCGGGTGGTGGAGCTGCGGACGGCGGCGGGCGAGACGCTGCGGCTGGTCACCAACGTGCCGCCGGAGGAATTGAG
>CAYJNU010000348.1:0-8841 GCA_964371005.1 uncultured Verrucomicrobiota bacterium
CAGTAAGCCATTGCACTCAGTTCTCCACGATGCGGAGTCGGTCCGCGCCGCAGAGTTCGCCGACAACCAAACACCTCACTCGGACGCGAGGAATCCTCGCAAAGCGCATTCGGGCCTTTGGCGCTCTGTCAGGAACACCAAGGCAGCCCGGCCTATTCCGTCCGCGTCACTTCCAGCGTCTCTTCTCGCTTGTGCGGCGCGTCTTCCTCGTCTTGGACGGGCGGCGTGGCGGCGGGCGGCACGAGCGGCGCGTTCTTGCCGAGCGCCAGTTCGCCGGACTTGTGGAATTTCACGCTCACGATTTTGCTCACGCCCTGCTCCTCCATCGTCACGCCGTAGAGCACGTCGGCCATGCCGATGGTGCGCTTATTGTGCGTGATGATGATGAACTGTGAATGCACCAGGAAGCGTTGCAGGATGCGCACGAAACGGTTGACGTTCGCCTCGTCGAGCGGCGCGTCCAACTCATCGAGCAGGCAGAACGGGCTGGGCTTGACCTGGTAGATGGAGAACAGCAGCGACACGGCGGTCATGGTCTGCTCACCGCCGGAAAGCAGCGAGATGCTCTGGAGCTGTTTGCCGGGCGGGCGCGCCATGATCTCGATGCCGCTTTCCAGCACGTCGTTTTCGTCCACGAGCTTGAGGTCGGCTTTGCCGCCGCCGAAGACCTCGACGAACATCGCCTGGAAGTTCAGGCGGATCTTCTCGAAGGTCTCAACGAACATCTGCCGCGTCTGGGTGTTGATGCGGTTGATGACTTCGAGCAACTGCGTCTTGGCCTGCGTGAGGTCGTCGAGCTGCTTGCTGAGGAACTGGTAGCGCTGTTCGGTTTCCTCGTATTCCTCGATCGCCACGAGGTTCACCGGGCCCATTTCGTCAATGCGCGTTTGCAGCGTCTCGACCTGCTTCGACACGCTGTCCCAATCCGTCGCCGCGCCAGCCGCCGCCATCTCCTCGGGCGAGAGCACCTGCACCCGGGCCGGACCTTCGTCGGCGTAGGTGATGGTGATGCACTCGCTGCGGATGTCGTCGAGCTTCACGTGATACTTCTGCTCGATGCGCTCGCGCAGATTCTGCACGGACATCTGCTTCTGCGCCAACTCGACTTCGAGCGCGCTGCGCTGCTCCTGCATTTCCGTGAGGCGCCGGCGCAAGCCGCGCAAGTCTTCGTCGCGCGTGGTGAGGTCGGTGTCCAACCCCTGCTTCTCGCCCTGCAACGCGGCGATCTGATCGCTCAAGACCGAGCGATCGTGCTGCAAGCGGTCAATGGCGCTGCGGGATTCTTCGATCTCGGATTCAGCCTGCGCTTTGCGTGCGACCATGCCGGAGATTTCGCCTTTGCGTTGCTCGATGACCTGACCGAGCTCACGAATGCGCTGCTCCAGCGCGCCGCGCTGCTGCCGCGCGGCGGTGCAAAGCTGTTCCTCGGTGGCGAGCGCAATCTTGCTTTCGGTCAACGTGGCCGTGGCGGCGTCGCGCTGCTGGCGAAGGTTTTCAAGATTCGCGGTGAACGTGGCGACCTGCTGCTGGCCGGATTGCTCGCGCAATTCGAGCTTCGCCGCACGTTCCGCCAGTCCGGCGCGTTTCTCCAGTCCTTCCTTCTCCTGCGCGGCGAGGCTCTGGACTTCGTAAACGACGGTCTCGATCTTCTGGTGCAGGAGGCGGAGCGAGTTTTGAAGGGCGTTGAACTCACCCTCGCGCGTGGCGATGGCGACTTCCTGCTGGCGAAGCTCGGTCTGGGCTTCCTGCAAGCTGGCCTGCAGCTCGGTTTGTTCGCTCAAGAGCGCACCGCGTTTGCGGCTGGCCTCGGCCACGCGTTCCTGGAGCTCGGCCAGTTCAGACTGCAACTCGGTGATCTGGTTCTTGCGACCGAGGATCGAGGACGGCGCTTTGCTGTTGCCGTTGCCGTTCAAGTAGCCGCCGGTGTAAACGCCGTGGCGGCTGAGCAGGTCTCCCTTCAGCGTGACGAAATCGCAGCCGGCATGGCCGTTCTGGATTTGTGTGGTGGCGGTCGCGAGGTCGGAAGTGATGAACGTGCGGCCCAGCAGTGACTTCACCAAGCCGTTTACGGACGGATCGGCCTGAACCAGCCTAAGCGCCGGCACGATTTCACCGGGCTCGAGGGTTCGGCGGCCCGCAGCGTCGCGGGCTTCCGGCGACATGTCGCCCTCGAAGCCAAGCTGCTTTTCATCGTCATACTCGATGGCGAGCGCGGCGATGCTGGCGCGACCGGCCTTGCTGTCCGTAAGGGTCGCGAGGATTTGCTGGGCGGATTCCGGCTTCTCCGTGAGCACGAGTTGGAGGTGATGGCCGAGCGCGTTCTCGATGGCGACGACGTATTGATCCGGCACGCGAATGCGATCCGCCAGCGAGCCAATGACGGCGCGGGACTGTCGCATTGCGGCGAGCGCGCCGGCGTCGAAGCCTTCGTGCGACGTCTCAAGCTGCTCCAGCACACCCATGCGCGAGCGCTTCTCCGCCTGTGCCTGGAGGAAACGGTCCTGCTCGACGGAGGATTGCTGCAACTCGGTTTGTAGTTCACGCAGCCGCTGCTGACGTTGCTCGACAGAACCGCGCTTGGTTTGCGCGTTGAGCTTTTCGACCTCGACGTTCGCGGCAAACTCCTGCAAGCGTGCCTCCAGCCGGCCGCGTTCTTCTTCGAGTTGAATCTTTTCGGCGGAGAGTTTCTCCAGGCGCACGACGTTGCCTTGCTTCTGCAAATCGAGCGCGTTGATTTCGTTGCGAATGCGGGACAAATCCTGCGCGGCGGCGAACGCCTCGGTCTGCGCCTGACGCAGAGAATCCTGATCGCGCCGCAGGTCGGCTTCGATCTTCTGCAAGGCAGCCTGCTTGGTTTGCAACGCTTCCTGCTGCTGCTTCACGATGGCTTCCGAAGCGGCGAGGCGCTGACGTACTGTGGCCACTTCTTCCTCGGCCAGGCGACGGCGTTCCTCGGACTGCGAGATGTCCGCGAACGCTTTCTCGTTTTGCGACGTGAGTTCGCGAATGCGTTCCTCATCGAATTGAATCCGGCTGTCGTGGCGTTCGCACTCGCCCTTCAGCTCTAGTCCGCGCTGTTGCGCGCCTCCGATGCGATGTTCCAGTTCGTTAAGCTGAACGCGTAACGCCGAAATCTCGCTTTCGCTCTGCGCCACGCGTGAGTTCGTTGCTTCGATCTCGTCGCGCAGTTGCTCGGTCTTCGTTTGGCGCTCGGTGATTTCAGATTGCAGCACGTCGAAGTGATGCCGCGCGAGCTGCGTATCGAGATGCTGAAGCTCCGCTTGCAGCACCTTGTAGCGACGGGCCTTGCCGGCCTGGCGTTGGAGGGAGCCGATCTGGCGCTTAACCTCGCGGACGAGATCAGCGATGCGGACGAGATTCTGCTCGGTGTATTCGAGCTTGCGCAGGGCTTCGCGTTTCTGCGCCTTGAACTTCGTGATACCGGCGGCTTCCTCGAAGATGAGGCGGCGATCCTCGGGTTTGCTGGAAAGGATCTGCGTGATGTTGCCCTGCGCCATGATGCTGTAGCTCGTGCGGCCCACACCTGTGCCCATGAAGAGCTGCTGGATGTCCTTGAGACGGCACGGCACACGATTGATGAAATACTCGCTGCCGCCATCGCGGAAGACCCGGCGGGTGAGCGTGACTTCGCTGTAGGCGACCTCCACGCCGGCGGCGCGCAGGTTCTCCTCGTCCACACCACCGATTGTGAGGGACACCTCCGCCATGCCCAAGGGCTTGCGTGAATCGGTGCCGTTGAAGATCACGTCGGCCATCTCCGCGCCGCGCAGGGCCTTGGCGGATTGTTCGCCAAGCACCCAGCGGACGGCATCGGAGACGTTGGACTTCCCGCAGCCGTTTGGCCCGACGATGGCCGACACGCCAGGCTGAAAATTAAGCGCCGTCTTGTCGCAGAACGACTTAAACCCCAACAGGGTCAGGTTTTTAAGATACATGATCTTGGCTCAAGGCAACCAAAGTCATGACACCGAGTAAAGTGGAAAAACCACAAGATACAGGGCATCGGTTATTGCCGGAGCACAAGTAATAGAGGTGAGGAACCGAGAATCGAATTGTGCCCTCTAACCGTCAAAAAGCTAATCAGTCTTCAAGACTGGGGAGTTTGTACACCACCATCCGCCGAATTTCCAGCTATAAGTGGCCCTTCGCGCGTTTTCTGGCAGTCTCTGGCGACTCCCGATATTAACGCCGCTGGAACGCGAACCGGCCGGCCGTGTGGGTCTCACGACATGCCACGGATTACTTCGCTCTGCGTTCCGGATTCTTGAGCGCCGCAGGCTCGGCCGAGGTTTCTTCGCCAGCCACCGGGGCAAACGAAATCGGCTTGGTGAAGAACGACGTTCGCCACGCGCCGTAGAGCACACCCAGGGCAAGCCAAACCGAGCCAGCGAGCTTTGCTTTCAAGCCAAGGCTCAGCCAAAGGTAGAGGCACACACTGAAACCCATTACCGGCGGCAACAGATTCCAAACGGTCTTCCGTTGGACACGCAGGAAATACCGCACGAACGCCGCCGCATTCACGCCCATGAACGCGATGAGCGCACCGAAGTTCAACAACTCGGCGCCGAGCGGATAGCTGAGGGCGAACGCCCCAACGAGCACGACGACGCCGACCAGGATGATGTTATTGCTCGGGATGCGCGTGCGGGCGTGGACGGAGGCGAAGAAACGGCTCGGAATGGCGTTATCACGCCCCATGCCGTAGAGCAGCCGCCCGGCGCCCAGTTGCGCCCCCACGCCCGAGCCAATGGTGGCGACGAGGAGCGCCAGGTTTACGGTATGGAAGAGCCAGGGCCCGCCCGCCTTCCCTGCGACATAGCAGAACGCCGTGTCCGTGTCGGGGAATTTCGTCTCGGGCCAGACGAGTTGGGCGGTATAGACCTGGATGGACGCCAGCACGCCGGTGATCACGCAGACGAGCACGGTGGCGAGCAGGATGTTGCGGCGCGGGTTGTGAACCTCCTCGGACAACGTCGAGATGCCGTCGAAGCCGATGTAGGTCAGCACCGCCAGCGCCGCGCCACCGGACATCACAGAGAACGAGAACGTCTTCGGATCGTAAAACGGCTGCGTCCAGCCGGCCAAACCATCCGGCGGTTGCAGCCAAATGTGGCGCACCGCCGCGCAGAGATAGAGAACAATGACCACGCCCAGGCCGCTCGCGATGATGGCGTTGGTCCGGGTGCTGGCCTCGATGCCGCGCAGGTTCAGACCGGTGAAGAACAGTGCGAAGAACACGGCATACACCGCGAACGGAACTTCCGGAATGAAATTCATTGCCGCCTTGCTGCACCAGATCGTACAGATAATCGGATTCATCACGTAATCGAAGATCATGCCCCAACCCACGAAGTAGCCGAGCGACGGGTGGATCTCGCGGCTCACGTAAGCGTAGGCCGAACCAGCGCTCGGGTAGGCGTTGGCCATGCGCCCGTAACTGATCGCAGTGAACAGCATCGCCACCATCCCGATCAGGATCGTGGTGACGACGTGTCCTTGCGCCTTCTCCGCGGCGGCGCCAAAAAGCGGCATCGGGGCGGTGGGTTGGATGAGGATGATCCCGTAAAGGATCAGCCCGGAAAGGCCCAGGGCGCGTTTCAGGCCGGGGCCGGACTGGGCGGGTTCGTCGGAGCCATCACGCCGCATGGCGGCAGTATTCCTGAATGCCTGCAACAAATGCAACCGTAGTCTGCCTCGCCTCCGATCCTTTGGGAGGTGAGCAAGCCCTGAGTGTCAGCCAGGATTGAGTTGCCTGGCGAGCGCCCGACGCTTTGCCTTTACGACCTGCGCGGGCAGGTTTAAGTTCCGCTCCGAATGAAGCCCCGGATTGTTGTCACGCCGGCCCAGCGGCCCTTGCCGCAACGAGCGAGCCGGTTCAATTCGCCCCTGTGCTTCACCTGCGGTGCGCAGGAAACCTGAAACCGTTTATGAGCAACACCTCCCGGAGACTCACCGTCATCGTCATTGCAGTGGCCGCACTCCTCCTGATCGTGTGGCTGGCGGCCCTGGCGCTGTTCCCGCAACCCAAGCGCCTCCTCGCGGCTTCGCTGATGAAAGTCGCGGCGGTGGTCGAGCCAACCGACAGCCGAAACGCGCCCGCGTTGTCCGGACGGCTCGTGGCGGTTGAGGCCGACGGCGCGCTCAAGAGCGTTGCCGGTCAGGCGGTGGATTTCGCATTCCAGGCCCCGGATCATTTGCGTCTCGAAGGCGACATCGAGAAGGTGCACTTGGCGCTGGGTCGCGACGGCGGGGAACTCTGGATATATGCGCCCGCGAAGAAGTTCGGGGTGATCGGCAAGCGGGGCGTGCCGCGGTTCACGGCCACGCCCGACAAACTGGATGAGACGGTGCTCCCGCCCTTGCGCCTGCCCATCTCGCGCTGGGCGATCCTGGCGGCGGTCTTGTCGTTGAACGTGGCCTCGCAACCGGCCGAGAGCGTGGGGGACGTGCCTTGCCGGGTCCTGGACGTGAGCGGGCGTCCCTCGCTCGTTGAGACCGGGAAGCTGCCGCCGGGTGAACTGCGGCTCTGGCTGCGCAAAGCGGATGGACTGCCGGCACGAATCCGGTTCGATGACGGCAAGGGCATTCGTCTGATGGCAGAACTGCGGAATCTGGCTTTGGAGAAGAGCTTGCCCGCCGAGAAATGGAAGTTGATTCCCGCCGCCGGCGACAAGATCGAAACCGTCGCCGTCTCGCATCTGGCCCACTTCATCCCGTCGGCGTTGTCGCTGCTCAATGTCAAGACGCCGACGCTCGGCCCGGCGCGCGGCGAGCGGAAGGTCGTCGCCACCGAGGGCAAAGGCCGGTTGGAGCTTATTGACGACACGCACGTGCTCTTCCTGAAGGGATCGCCGGAGGAGATGGGCCGGCAGCACGGCGTGCTGATGCGGGCAGGCGTTCACAACCTGGTGGACCGAATCCTGTACGGCGTGGGTGTGGGCAGTTCGTTTGAAAAGGGGAGCTGGTTTTTCGGAGAGCTTGAACGCGCGCAGGCGGCGGTGCAGCCGTTCATGGACCCGCGTTACCTCGCGGAGATGGACGCCATGGGTGACGCCGCGGGACTGGAACGCCAAGAGATGCGCCTGGCGAACATCTTCCCGGAGTTGTTTCATTGCAGCGGCTTCGCGCTGTTCGGCAAGGCCACGGCGGACGGGCACATTTACCACGGCCGCATCCTTGATTACATGAAAGGGGTCGGACTCGAACCCAACGCGGTGGTGATCGTCCACCAACCGGACTATGGGCACGCTTGGGCCAACGTCAGTTACGCCGGGTTCGTCGGTTCGGTCACGGCGATGAATGCAAAGCACATTTCCATCGGCGAAATGGGCGGGCGCGGCGAAGGCCAATGGCAGGGCAAGCCGATGGCGCAGTTGGTCCGCGAAGTCATGGAGAAATCATCCACCTTGGACGAGGCGGTGGAGATCATGCGCCGCGGGCCGCGCACGTGCGAATACTACTACGTCATCGCCGATGGCAATGCGCACACTGCGGTGGGAATCGCCGCCACGCCTGACAAGTTCGAAGTCGTCCTGCCGGGCACCTCGCATCCGCGGCTTCCCCACCCGGTCGCGGACACCGTGCTGCTCTCCGCCGGCGATCGCTACGAGAAGTTGGTCGAGCGAGCCAAAGAGGGTTATGGGAAGTTTGACGCCGAGCGTGCCCGGGACTTGATGAAACGCCCCGTTTGCATGACCTCGAACATTCATTCCGTCCTCTTCGAGCCCGACACGCTGGATTTCTGGGTGGCCAACGCCGACAGCCAGAATGTCGCCAGCCACACGCGCTACACGCACTACAACCTCACCGAACTCCTGAAATAGCCACTCGCACGACCAGCAGGTAACCAGCCTGGTGGGGCATATCCCAGGGCCAGCATTTCTTCTGGTGCCAACCGCTCCGCTGGCATCCAACCTGCAGAGGCTTCACGCATGAAGAAGATTCTCCTGCCAGTTTTGCTCGTGATTTTGGCGGTGTGCGCAGGGTGGCAAACGATGCGGTATTCCCGCAATCAACTGGACGCCCGCGTGGCCAGATTCAATGCCGACGCCTCCGATCTCCTGCTTGGCCTTCAACAGTACAAGGAATTCACCGGGCAGTATCCGAGTGGCAGCAATCTGGACATCTCCAAGGCGCTTTCTGGACAGTCCATCGCCAAGGTGTTCATCCTCGCTGTCCGCAAAAGCGACCACAACCAAAAGGGCGAGATCGTGGACCCGTGGGGGACTCCCATTCAGTTCTACATGTCCGGCAACAGCATCCTCATCCGTTCCGCCGGTCCGAACCAAGTCTGGGAAGACAGCGCCACGACCGGTTCCGACGACCTCTACCGCTCAAACTGAGCGCTTTCGCCGCCACGCTGCGATGAACATCCCGTTCCCGCCCAGGTCTTGTGGCCAGATCGTTACGGTTGCCGCGTTCGCAAGCACACGACCATTCGCATGAAACTCCGGCAAAACCATCGGCTCGAATTCCGGCTGCGACTCATTGAACTGCCGAACGGTTTCCTCTGTCTCCGCCCGGGTCAGAGTGCAGACCGAATAAACCAGTTTCCCACCCAGTTTCACGCTCGAGGCAGCGTGTGCCAGCAAACGTTGCTGCAGCAAGGCAAGTTCCTGCACGTCTTGCGGTGACGTCGTCCACCGGGCGTGCGGATTGCGCTGCCATGTCCCCACGCCGCTGCAAGGCGCATCCACCAGCACGCCATCGAACTTCGTCTTCGTGGGCAGCTTCGCCCCGCCGTCCCAGAGCACTGCGCGATAGTTGAATACCTTCGCTCGCGCCGTGCGCCGCTTGAGTTTCTGTAAACGCCATGCAGCC